>JABSSA010000308.1 GCA_013214665.1 Paracoccaceae bacterium | reverse complement strand
CGCGCATTCGTTGCGACCACTGTTCTTTCGGCCTCCGTTGCCCCCATCGGCGCATTTCTGGTTTTGCGCAGGCTTTCGTTGGCTGGAGAGGCTATGGCCCATGCGATCACACCGGGTGTTGTAATCGGGTTTGTAGTTGCAGGCCTGTCCGTTACGTCGCTCCTTGTTGGCGGCCTTTTGGCGGGAGTCGTGGCCGCTGCTCTGACGGCACTACTTGCCCGAAAGACAATCCTGCGAAGCGATGCGAGCCTGGCGTCGATTTATCTGATCGCTCTAGCTGCAGGTATCTTCATCCTGTCCGCCGCTGGATCAGCCGTTCCGCTGAAGAGTTTCCTTTTTGGGTCCATACTCGGCATCGATGACTCTTCCATGATGCTAGTCGGGGGTGTTGCAACGGTCACGCTTGTGTCTTTTGCTTTCCTCCTCCGCCCCCTGATCATCAGCACGTGTGACCCAATCTTCTTTGAGGCGCAGACCAAACGACCCTGGCTGATCGAGCAGGCATTCATGCTGCTGCTCGTGCTGAACCTTCTGGCTGCCTTCAAAACACTCGGCACATTGATGGCCGTTGGCCTGATGATCCTGCCCGCCACGTCGGCACGATATTGGTCGAGCACGATCACGGGTCAGCTTGGCCTGACGTTCTTCTTCGCGCTTGCAAGCTGCTGGGTCGGCTTGACCCTTTCGTATCTCTTTCCGGAAACGCCCTCTGGCCCCGCCATCGTGCTTACAGCCGGTGGGTTTTTCCTGATTTCGGTCCTTCTGGGACCTCTTGGCTTTGGGGGAAGGTGGCGCAAACCGTCCGACCAAACATCAAAAACCCTTGCGCAGACATCAAATAAAGAGAGACCTCAATGACACTCAAAACCACTTTAACCACTGGGCTTCTCGCCGCTTTTGCGGCCTTCCCAGCATTTGCAGACGACATGAAAGTTGTCGCCAGCTTTTCAATCCTTGGCGACATGGTCGAGCAAGTCGTCGGCGATCACGCTGAAGTCACAACCATCGTTGGGCCGGACGCGGATGCACATGTCTACCAGCCCTCCGTAGCTGATGCGCGCGCGGTGGCGGAAGCCGATGTTATCTTCGTCAATGGCATGGGCTTCGAAACCTGGTCGGACACTCTGATCGCAGAGTCCGGTACGGATGGCACCGTCTATGTTGCAACCGAAGGCGTGACGCCAGTTCTCGTTGACGGTGAGATCGATCCGCATGCCTGGAACGCACTGACCAATGGTGTGGTCTACGTTCAGAATATCGCAGACGCCATGTCTGAAGCGATGCCGGATCACGCGACCGAGTTTCAGGCGAATGCGGCTTCCTACATCTCAACACTTTACGCGCTGCACGCGGACACGCTGCAACGCCTCGCGGCTCTGCCCGAGGATCGCCGGACTGTTGTCACTGCGCACGATGCATTCGGTTATTTGGCCGATGCCTATGGCATGAACTTCATCGCGCCGATTGGCATCGACACCGAAGCCGAACCGTCTGCGCAAGAGCTTGCATCCTTGATCACGCAAATCCGCGAACAAGGTGTTGCCGCACTCTTCGTGGAAAACATCACCAGTCCCGCCCTCGTCCAGCAAATCGCGGATGAAACTGGCCTGGAAATCGGTGGCCAGCTGTTCTCCGATGCACTGTCCGAGCGTGGCGGACCGGCTACCAGCTATCTTGCCATGTTTGAACACAATCTGGGCCAGCTGCTAGTCGCGCTCGAAAGCAGCTGAAGCATGTCAAGCCGGGGCACACCCGAGAGGATGCCCCGGCTAATTCTCGCAAAGGACGAAGCCTAATGCTGCTGGAACGGACAATTTCACAACTGGATGTTGGATATGTTCCCGATCACATCGCACAGGAGATGGGACATCTTGGCTACGCGCAATGGCTCGGGGCGTTGAAGGGGGAAGCTGGCTATTTCAATGAAGCAATGAAAGCCTATGAGTTGGCGCAACCCTTCATCCGCACCTCACCAGCAGTTGCCGTCTTTTGTCACTTGCTCGTTGAGTCAACTGCATCCCCACTCAGAGCTTTGGAGTTGAATCTGCCCGCACCCGTCCGACGCGGCGGAGCAAAGGCACGCCGGGATGCTCTGTAGACCATGCGCAGGTTTCCCCCAGAGCGCATCGTTTGTTTAACCGAGGAAACGGTCGAGACTCTCTACCTGCTGGGTGAAGAGGACCGTATCGTTGGAGTGTCTGGCTACGCGGTTCGACCAAAACGCGTGAGGAAAGAAAAGCCGCGTGTATCCGCATTTACATCTGCCGATATCCCCAAAATTCTGGCGCTCTCTCCTGATCTCGTCCTGACCTT
>JABSSA010000307.1 GCA_013214665.1 Paracoccaceae bacterium | reverse complement strand
TGCCGAGACCGCCGATTGACAACGTGCGCGCAGTCAGTCGGGCGCACAAAGAATGGACGGGTGTTGGTGCGGACGACTTGCACCCGTGCCATTGGCACCAGAGCCTGTGCGATATGCACCGCACCTACAATCGCCAGCCGCAGCGGCGGGTTGTGCACGGTGACAAAAGTCTCCCCGTCTTCCTCAAAGCCCGATCGATCAGACGCGTAGCGCTCAAGATATTGATCTTGTGAGATTTCACGGCTCCAACTGCGGGTGTTGACGGCATAGGTCAGTCGCGTGCGATCGGCGCGAGCTTGCGTGATCCGGGTCAACATCTCGACCGGCATGGCCTGCCCGACCGGTTCGACAAGAATGCGGATGGTGCCGCCACAGGCAAGCCCCACAGAAAAGGCATCATTGTCGCTGACCCCATATTCCAAGACACGCGGCGCACCGTCTTCCAACGCATCCATCGCCTCCATCACCACGGCACCTTCGACGCAGCCGCCCGACACAGAGCCAACCATCTCACCAATGCCTGACACCGCCAACATCGCACCCGCCTGGCGCGGTGCGCTGCCCCATGTTTCGATGACGGTGGCCAAAGCGGCACCCTGCCCGGCATTGTGCCAGTCGAGCGCGCGTTCGGGTGCGTTGTCAAAGGGTACCATCTCCCCCTCCTTCGTGCCGGAAACCAGCTGCAGCGAACCACAACACAAGCGCCTGTGCAATGCGGCTCACAGTGACTTGCACAGCCCCGCCCCACGGCCTACATTTCGTCGGCAACGACCAATGCAGGATGTCCAACATATGCCGATGCAGGCCCAGGAAATTGAAGACTTGATCCGGGAAACCTTCCCGGATGCCCAAATCACCATCACGGATTTGGCAGGCGACGGAAACCATTATGCCGCTGAAATCGTTGATGCTTCTTTCAAAGGAAAGAACCGGGTCCAGCAACAGCGCGCCGTTTACGCGGCATTGAAAGGCAAGATGGACGGCAGCCACGGAGAGCTGCATGCCCTTGCCCTGACCACCAAAGCCCCTGCTGAGTAACGCAGACAGAATTTTCGCGCAGGCCGGCCAAGACGCACCCGGCGCAAAAAAGGAAAAACCAATGACCGACGCCATCGAGACCGCCAAAGGGCAGATCCAAGACACCGTGACAGCAAATGACGTTGTGCTGTTCATGAAAGGCACCAAGACCATGCCGCAATGCGGATTTTCCAGCCGCGTGGCCGGGGTTTTGAATTATATGAGCGTGGATTATGCCGATGTGAACGTGCTGGCCGACGAAGGTATTCGTCAGGGCATCAAGGATTTTTCAGACTGGCCAACCATCCCTCAGCTTTACATCAAAGGCGAGTTTGTCGGCGGCTGTGACATCGTGACCGAGATGACGCTGTCGGGCGAACTGGACACGATGTTGGACGAAAACGGCATCACCTTTGACAAAGACGCCGCTGACAAAATCCGCGAAGCGAACGGCTAAAGCCACCTTCGAAAAGTTGTACTATGATGCAAACGCCTTTGGGCGCGCCGATAGCCGTGCGCGTCGCCGCGTGTCGGTGTCGGGCGCATGTTAGGCCAATTTAGGGGTATTCCAACCCTACACAGACTGTGCACAGGCTGTGCACCGTTTTGGTGCACAAAGGCCGATTTCGAGGTCAAAAGGGCAAAAAAAAAGCCGCGCTCAACGGGTGAGCGCGGCCTTTGAATATCTGGTTGTGATCAAGCCGCGCGGCTAGTCAGAACCTCGCCCACCTCTTTGGCGGCATCCAGTTCATCGCTGCCGGACACAGCGGCCACTTCGCGCGTCAGCCGTTCGAGTGCAGCTTCGTAAAGCTGGCGTTCGGAATAGCTTTGCTCGCGCTGATCATCATTGCGGTGCAGGTCGCGCACCACTTCGGCAATCGCGATCAGGTCACCTGAATTGATCTTTTGTTCGTATTCCTGCGCGCGGCGGGACCACATGGCGCGTTTGACCTTGGCCTTGCCCTTGAGCGTTTTCATCGCCTGGCTGATCAAATCAGGGCTTGAAAGCGCACGCATCCCCACGTCTGTTGCCTTGTTGGTCGGCACACGCAGGGTCATCTTGTCTTTTTCAAAAGAAATCACAAACAGTTCGAGCGACATCCCAGCGACTTCCTGCTCTTCAATCGAAATGATCTGTCCAACACCATGCGCGGGGTAGACCACATATTCGTTTGGGCGGAAGTCCAGCTTTGCGGATTTTGCCATTCTTTGTCCTCATAAGTCGTGGGTCGATACCCGCACCACAGCCCAGCAACAAAAAGTCAGCCCTGCGCGACAGAATTGTCCGTTGCACATAGGTTTTCAGGGTCGACTTTTGTAGGTCCGATCAAGGCAGCATGACCGGGCAGAGCATGATCCGTGTATCAATTTGGTTCCTGAGTATATCACAAAAAACTGTCACAGAAAAGTTTCCGCAACGTAACTTATGATTTTCTCTCGCCGTTACATCGCCTTACGCGGCGACGTGCACGTCAACTTCGACGTCTCGGGGCCCCTATGATTCGGGGTTAACCGCCCTCGCCCGGTGCTTCGGAAAGCATTTCCATCTTGCCGGGCTTACCGTCCAGATCATCCGCCGTGGGCAATGGATCTTTCTTGGTGATGATCACCGGCCACATTTCCGCATACTTGCGGTTAAAGTCGACCCATTTTTCCATATCCGGCTCTGTATCGGGGCGAATGGCGTCCGCCGGACACTCCGGTTCGCACACACCACAATCGATACATTCTTCTGGGTGGATGACGAGCACATTCTCGCCTTCATAAAAGCAATCCACAGGGCAAACTTCTACACAATCCGTGTATTTGCAGCCGATGCAGTTTTCCGTCACCACGTAGGTCATGAAGCAATCCGTCCGAGTTTCGCCAGCCTAGCTAATTCAGCCGCGCGCGTCATTCAAGATACTGTCGCTTGGAAAGGTCGGCTTGTCTTCTTTCGCGTTTGGTGGGGCGTCCTTTTCCCTCATATGCCGGATTTTGCGGAGTTTTTGTTTCGTCAGGCGCCGTTTCAGGCGGAGAAAGGTCCGTGTAGAGGGTTTGCGCTTCGGATGCGGGGCCGCGCCTTTGGGCGAGTGCGTCAATTTGCACAACGCGCACCTGCCGGCCTTGGGCAAAGGTCAACACGTCACCCGGCGTGATCAGGGTGGCGCGTTTGGTGACGCGGTCGCCGTTTACGCGCACTGCGCCTTCGGCCACTTTGCCTGCGGCAAGACTGCGGGTTTTGAAGAAGCGGGCGTGCCACAGCCATTTGTCGAGCCGGTCTTTGAGAGGCGCGTCAGACATGAGGCGCGCCTCTGGAAAGCCGGACGACCGGACGGGTCACGAGTTGTCTTTCAACCCCATGAGCGCCGCTGCAAACGGGTTGTCGGGATCGATCGCCTTTTCCTTGCGTGGCGGGCGGGCTTCGAAGCTGCGTTGCTTTTTAGGGCCGTCCTGTTTGCCACGGTTGGGTTTGCCGCCAGCGCGCGGTTTGCGCGGTGGTTTGCCCTGAGATTTACCCTGCGGTTTGCCTTGGCGCCCGGAGGGCCCGCCACGTTGCTGGCGGCCCCATGTGAAGGTGTAAAACACCTCAACCTCAGGCGCGTCGCTTTCGCCGCCATCCCCTTCAGGCGCGGCATCCGCGGGCGCGGCGTCTGCGTCCGGGGCTTCAGCCGCTGGTGCAGATTCGGCTTCTTCCGGTGCAGCGTCAGCTGCTGGGGCGTCTGACGTGTCTGCCGGGGCCTCAGAGGCCGCAGCCTCTTCCGGCTTGGCCTCTTCCGGGGCTGCCTCTGGCGCGGGCACAGGGGCTTTGACTTTGACCCGTTCGCCTTTCTCAGCGCGGTAACCCAGCCCTTCCATCAGGCCTGCGAATTGTTCCAGCGTCATGCCGGTGATCGACAGCATATCGGCTTTGGCCTCAAAGCCGCCGCGCGTGTCTTCGGCGCGCAGCATGTCGGCCAGACGTTCCACCATGTCGATGCGGATCGCCCGTTCGCCCGCGTTGCGATAGCCAGACATCGTGTCTGTGCCCTCTGGCGCGTCTTTGATCGCGGGGATCGTGACGAGGCCGGGCGGTGGGGATTCGGGGAATTCCTGCAAACCTTGCGCCAGGCTCCACACCACCAGACGCAGGCGCGTGGGGGCGGGTTTCAGCAGCGCGGGCATGAAGATGGTGAATTGACCAAAACGAATGCCATGCTTGCGCAAAAGGCCGCGCGCATCCTGATCCAGCGATTTGACCTCATCCGCCACGGCGGCGCGGGGCAAGAGGCCCAGGCCTTCGATCATGCGGAAGGCAAAGCCTTTGGCCAGCCCGGTCAGCGCCTCGTCTTTTTGCATCGCCAAGAGCGGCTCAAAAAGCGCGGCCACTTTGCGGTCGATGAAGTGCTGCAAACGCCGCTTGACCTTTTCGGCCACATCCGGCCCCGCCACATCATCCACAAACACGTCAACCTGTGGGCGCATCGGCTCTGCCCCGGCGACCAATTTGCCAACGGCCACATCGCCCCACATCAACCCACCTTGTTCGGTAAAGTCGATTTCGGTGTCTGGCGCGTTGTAAAACCGGTCAGCCCGCAGATGAAAATGCGGCGCAAGCGCCTGCAATGCGGCGGATTTAATCGCTTTTGCTTCGGCGGCTCCTGCGCCCTTGTCTTGTGAAAAGCGGAAGCCTTCAAGCTTGCCTACAAATTCACCCTCAACGGTCACTTCGCCCGCGTCATTTACTTCGGCCACCATGGCCTCCTTTTGGCCCAGCCGGCGCAACAAAACAGATGTCCGCCGGTCGACAAATCGTTGTGTCAATTTCGCGTGTAACGCGTCTGACAATCGGTCTTCTACATCCCGAGTCTCGTCACGCCAATGACTTTCGTCCTCAACCCAGCCATTTCGCTGCGCCACATAGGTCCATGTGCGGATAAATGCCAACCGTTTGGACAGCGCATCAATGTCACCGTCCGTGCGGTCGATGCGGCGAATCTGTCGGCCCAGCCAGTCTCCGGGCACCGTGCCACGCTCGTGCATGTAGTTGAAGATCACACCCAGAAGGTTCGCATGTTCCTGATGGCTGATGCCGCGAAAATCGGGGATGCGGCACACATCCCACAACAGTTTGACCGATTGGCCGTTGGTCGCACGGGCCATCACCTCGGCCTCTTCCGAGAGCGCCTTGAGCGCAATCAGATCGTCGGCTTCGCGCGCGCGGGCCAGCCATTCGTTGTCGGGCGGCGCCTCTAGGCTTTTGATCAGCCGGTCCACAGAACCGAATTCCAGCATGGGGTTACGCCAGATCAACTTGCGCAGCGGGGTAAAGCGGTGATTGGTGATGGCATCCACGACATCATCGGCCATCGGGCGCACATCGCCGGTGACGCCAAAGGTGCCGTTTTTCTGGCCCCGCCCGGCCCGACCGGCGATTTGGGCCAGTTCGTTGGGCTGCAGCGGGCGCATGCGCCGGCCATCAAATTTCGTCAGTGACGAAAAGGCCACATGATCCACATCAAGGTTCAGCCCCATGCCGATGGCATCCGTAGCGACGAGGTAATCCACCTCGCCCTGCTGGTACATCGCCACCTGTGCGTTGCGTGTGCGCGGCGAAAGCGCGCCCATCACCACAGCCGCCCCACCCTTTTGGCGGCGCAACAGCTCGGCCATTGCGTAAACGCTGTCCACCGAAAACCCGACAATCGCACTGCGTGGGCGCATTCGGCTGATCTTTTTCTGGCCCGCATAAGCCAGATCCGACATGCGTTCGCGGCGGATAAAACTGACGTTGTCGACAAGCGCAGAGATGGGGCCGCGCATGGTGTCGGCGCCCAGAAAGAGCGTTTCGTGCAGGCCCCGGGCGCGCAAGAGCCTGTCGGTAAAGACATGGCCGCGTTCAGGATCGGCGCAAAGCTGGATTTCATCAACAGCCAGGAAATCAACGCCCATGCCTTCGGGCATCGCCTCTACCGTGCAAACCCAATATTGCGTCCGGGGTGGAACGATTCGCTCTTCGCCTGTGACAAGGGCCACGACCGACGGGCCACGCAGCTCAACAATCTTGTCGTAAACTTCCCGTGCAAGCAGGCGCAACGGCAGGCCGATCACGCCTGTGCGATGGCCCAACATGCGTTCAATCGCATAGGTGGTTTTGCCCGTATTCGTGGGGCCAAGAACAGCCACCACCCGCCCGTCTGCCATTGCGTCCCCCGAGAAGTCGCGGCGCTACGCTTTTACAGCGTATGGCCGATCCCCTGCCGCTTGAGTGCATCCAGCGCTTGTGTGGCCTGCGCGTGGTGGGGATGCAAGCCCAATACCATGCGGAAGGCTTGTTCGGCGCGCACGTAGTCGCCCAATTCCGCAAAGATCGTGCCGAGGCCGAAAATCGCGTTGTAATGCTGGGGGTTGAGCGCGATGACCTGTTGCAGATCTCCAAGCGCCGGGCCGTAACGTTCGGTCATGAAATAAGCCGTGGCACGCAAATGATAGCCTTCGGCAAACTCTGGCGCGTGATCGGTCAGCGCCGAAAGATGGTCTATGGCAGTTGCGGCATCCTCGTTTTGCAGCGCCTCCCGGCCACGCCGCAACAGCATGTCGAGTGCAGTCGAACCGGATTTGGACCAAGCGCGCTCAATCTCGCGTGACAGCCGCAACGCTTCGGCTTCATCCGCCTGGGCCAGATCGGACAACCATGTTTCCAGCTGGCCAGCATCGTCTTGGGCGAAAACCGGCCCGGAAAAAGGGAGCGACAGGCAAAGTGCCGTAACGAGAGGGTAGAGTTTATGCGCGTGCCAATTCATAACACCAAGGAAGGTAACAGTGCGCCGGTATAAGTCCAGTCGGGTTGGCGCGCTTTCACGGAGAAAGGGATCAAAGATGAGTGACATTCTTGCAGGTGCGGTTGAAGCGTTGAACGGCAAAATCAGCGGTGGCTTTGACGGATCGGCCAAATTTCAGATCGAAGGCCAAGGCGCGGTCATGATTTCTGGTGCGGGTGCCGAGATTGTTGACGAATCCACCGAAGCCGATGTGGCGCTGATCGCAGATGCGGACACGTTCCAGGGCATTCTGAGCGGCGACGTGAACCCGACATCTGCCTTTATGACTGGCAAGCTGCGTGTCGAAGGCGACATGGGCATGGCGATGAAGTTGGCGTCTGTTCTGGGGTAACGGCTCATGGCGCTAGAGAGCGCACCGCTGTTTGAAGACATCCACCCGGGTCCGCCGGGTGGTCGTGCCGTTTGGACGCAAACGTCTGACGGCAAGCGCATCCGGCTTGGCCTGTGGGCGGCGGATGCGCCGAAGGGCACCGTTCTGCTGTTTCCCGGACGGACAGAATACATTGAGAAATATGGCGAAAGCGCCTGCGAGCTTGCGGCGCGCGGATATGCCACTTTGGCGATCGATTGGCGCGGTCAGGGATTGGCGGATCGGTTGTTGCCGGATTACGCCACCGGTCATGTGGAAAAATTCCCCGATTATCAAAAAGATATCGCGGCAATGGTTGCGGCGGCTAAAGAGCTGGACGTGCCCAAACCCTATTTCCTAATGGCGCATTCCATGGGCGGCTGCATTGGGTTGCGCGCCCTGATGGAGGGGCTGGACGTGAATGCCGCGGCCTTTACCGGGCCGATGTGGGGGATCGAGATTTCTGCCGCTCTCAGACCCGTTGCGTGGTTGTTAGGACGCTTGATGCCTGCGATTGGGCAGGGCCACAGGATCGCGCCAAGCACCGCACCGGAACCCTACGTGGTGGCCAATCCGTTCGAAGACAACACCCTCACCCGCGACCGGGAGATGTGGAATATGATGGGCGCGCAGATCACGGCGCACCCGGAATTGGCGATTGGCGGGCCGTCGTTCATCTGGTTGCATGAGGCTATCGAAGAGACCAAGGCGCTTGCCGCACGACCCGCGCCGGATGTGCCCAGTATCGCGTTTCTGGGGGACAATGAGCGCATTGTGCGTGTCGACCGGATCGAGACCAGGATGGCAAACTGGTCAAATGGCACGCTGCACCTGGTCAAGGACGGCGAGCATGAAGTGCAGATGGAAGGCCCCGAGAAGCGCGGAGAGATCTTTGATCGGATTGCCGCGCATTTTGACGCAAACCGGGGCTAAACACGCGACGTTCGCCAAAGCGGCAATTGCTGCTAAATCAGGGATATGCCTGCTCTGACTTTCACCGACCGTGGCATCTATTGCGCGGCGGGCGACTTTTACATTGACCCCTGGCGACCCGTTGATCGGGCGCTGATTACGCATGGCCATGCGGACCATGCGCGACCGGGTATGGGGCGATACCTGTGCACCGACATCGCCGCGCCGGTGTTGCGCCACCGCCTTGGTGATATCAACATAGAAACAGTGCCTTATGGCGCGACTTTAACCTTAGGCGCCGCACAAGTGTCTTTCCATCCCGCGGGGCATGTGCCGGGTTCGGCGCAGATCCGGGTCGAGGTAAAGGGCGAGGTTTGGGTCTGTTCCGGGGATTACAAAATCGAGAATGACGGCCTGAGCACGCCGTTTGAACCGGTACGCTGCCATCACTTTATCACCGAAAGCACTTTTGGCCTGCCTGTGTTTCGCTGGCAGCCACAGGCAGACGTGGCACATCAGATCAACAGCTGGTGGGCGGCCTGTGTGGCACAGGGGAAGACCCCAATGCTGGGCGCCTATTCGCTGGGCAAGGCACAGCGATTGTTGACGATGTTGGACCCAAGCATTGGGCCAATCCTGACCCATGGGGCGGTTGAAAACACCAATGCGGTCCTGCGTGCGCAGGGCGTGACCCTGCCCGACACCTTGCATGTGACCCCGGACATGACCGGGAAAGATCACCCCAACGCCTTGGTCATCGCCCCTCCCGGTGCATTGGGAGCTGATTGGGCCAAACGGTTTGGCACAGTTGAGACGGGTTTTGCCTCGGGATGGATGGCGCTGCGCGGCATTCGGCGGCGACGTGGGGGCGACCGGGGTTTTGTGATCTCGGATCACGCGGACTGGCCGGGATTGCTCTCAGCGATCAAAGAAACAGAAGCAGAAAATATATATGTAACACATGGTTACACGGAGATATTCACACGATACCTGAATGAAGCCGGATGGACGGCCGCCGTGGTTTCAACCGAATACGAAGGCGACAGCCTTGAGACAGAGAGTGCGGCATGAAACAGTTTGCAGCGCTTTTTAACGCACTCGACCAAACCACTAAAACCAAACCGAAAGTTGCCGCTTTGGCCGCCTTTTTCGCAGAAGCACCCGAGGCAGATCGGGTGTGGACCATCGCGATGTTTTCGGGCCGCCGCCCGCGCCGAGCGGTGACGACGACCAAGCTGCGGGAATGGGCGGCGGAGGTGGCCGGTATTCCGCTTTGGTTGTTTGAAGAGGCCTATCCGATTGTTGGGGACCTGGCAGAGACCGTCACACTGGTGCTGCCGCCTGCGGACACGGTCAGCAATCAGGGCCTGACCCAATGGATCGACACCATTCGCGCGCTGTCAGACCAGCCCGAAGAGGTTCGTAAATCCGTGATTCAGGACGCCTGGACCCAGCTAGAACCGACCGAGCGCTTTTTGTTTAACAAACTCATCACCGGCGGGTTTCGCATCGGGATCAGTCAAAAGCTGATGACGCGGGCCTTGGCGCAGGCGACGGATAAGGATGAGGCTGAACTGGCGCATCGGCTCATGGGCGATTGGGATCCGGCGCAAACCAGTTGGCATGACTTGATCGAGGCCGAAGACAGCGCTGCGGGGGCCTCGCGCCCCTACCCGTTTTATCTGGCTTATGCGCTGGAAGACGCGCCCGAGGCGCTTGGAGCGCCGCAGGATTGGCAGGCAGAATGGAAATGGGATGGCATACGCGGTCAGGTCATTCTGCGTGAGGGGCAACACTTTGTCTGGTCGCGCGGCGAAGAACTGATGACTGATCGGTTTCCCGAACTGGCCCGTGCGGCTGACTTTTTGCCGATGGGCACGGTGTTGGATGGCGAGTTGTTGGTCTGGGGCGAAGATGGGCCGCAAAGTTTCAACGCGCTGCAAAAGCGGATTGGCCGCAAGACTGTGCCGAAAAAACTGCTGCAAGAGGCGCCCGTGTGTCTTTATGCCTATGATCTGCTAGAGGAACACGGCGAAGACCTGCGGGGTTTGCCATTTTCCGAACGCCGCGCGCGGTTGGAGGCGCTGTGCAGCGCTCTGCCCCCGGAATCCGCGGTCAGGTTGGCCCCGCAGGTGCCTTTTGAAACGTGGGAGGATTTGGCCACCACCCGGCTGACTGCCCGAGAGGTACAGGCCGAGGGGCTGATGCTCAAACGCGCAGACAGCCCCTATTTGGTAGGGCGCAAAAAGGGGGATTGGTGGAAATGGAAGCTGGACCCGCTGACCATTGACGCAGTCATGATCTATGCGCAATCAGGCCACGGACGGCGCGCAAACCTGTTCACCGACTTTACGTTTGCGGTGCGCAACGGAGACGATCTGGTGCCCTTTACCAAGGCCTATTCCGGGCTGACCGATGACGAATTTCGCAAGATCACGGCTTGGGTCAAGAAAAACACGCTGCAACGGTTTGGGCCGGTGCGACAAGTGACGCCGGAACATGTGTTTGAGATTGCCTTTGAAGGCATTCAGGCCTCAACACGGCACAAATCTGGGGTTGCGCTTCGGTTTCCACGGATGTCTCGTTGGCGGCATGACAAACCCGTTGGCGAGGCCAACACATTGGACGACCTGAAAGAGATGTTGAACACCTATGGCTAACCCAACCGCCGAGCTACCGACCGCTGCCACCACTCCGAAAACACGCGCGCCCGAAGGGTCGTGGGATTGCCATTTTCACATGGTGGGTGGCGCGGATGACTTTCAACTTTGGGATGGTCGTGTCGAAGATCCGGCCCCCGGTCCGGACTTCGAAGAATGGTTGAAACTTTACCGAGAACAGTCTGAAACTCTTGGGTTTTCAAAGGGCGTGATTGTGCACACGATCCTCTATGGTACCAACAATGCCATCACGTTGGAAACAATGCGCACGCTAGGCCCCGGATACAAAGGCGTGGGGCTGTTGCCTGATGGAGCGCCCAATGATGCGGTGGTCGCGTTCCGCGATGCAGGAATGAAGGCGGTGCGGCTGAACTATGTACATGGCGGCGTGCTGACATGGGATGGTGCCAAAGAGATGGCCCCGCTTTTGGCGGATAACGGGATGCACCTGCAGATGCTGTGCCATGCTGACAAGCATATGGACGAGATCGCAGCGGATGTGCGCGCCCTGCCCGTGCCTGTGGTGTTTGATCATTGCGCCTGGCCCACCGCCGGATTGGCGGCGGATGGGGTCGGGATTGAGACGCTGTGCGGTTTGCTGGCTGATGGGGTGGCTTATGTGAAGCTGACCGCGCTTTACCGGCTGTGCGCCGCACCCTATGGCGATGCGGATGCATTGGTGCGGCGGTTGATTGATGCCAACCCGGAGCGGTGCTTGTGGGGGACGGACTGGCCCTATCTGATGCTCAACGGCGCGCAAAGCCCGCAACCGGCGCAATCGCTTGATGCGCTGATGCGGGTGGCCAATGCCGCCGAAGTTCAGCAGATTTTGGTCGATACGCCAGAGGCGCTGTTTGGGGCGTAACCTGTTGATTACGCCCGCAAGCCGGGATTAGCCCAGCGCACGCAAGCGTTTGAAAAGGCTGGAGGTATCCCAACGACCTCCGCCCATTTTCTGAACGTCTTTGTAGTATTGATCGACCAGCGCCGTGACCGGCAACGATGCGCCGGTCTCATCGGCGGCAGACAAGCAAATGCCCAGATCCTTGCGCATCCAGTCGACGGCAAACCCGTGGTCAAAGTGATCGTCAAGCATGGTTTCATAGCGGTTGACCATCTGCCACGAGCCTGCCGCACCCTGGCTGATCACTTCCACCACATCGCGCCCGTCGAGCCCGGCTTTTTCCGCGAAATGCAACGCTTCGCTAAGGCCCTGTACCAGCCCGGCAATGGCGATCTGGTTGCACATTTTGGTGAGCTGACCCGCGCCGCTGTCGCCGATGCGGCGGCAGATCTTGGAATAAACTTCGAGCACGGGCAATGCGCGGTCAAATGCGGCCTGATCGCCGCCACACATGATGGAAAGCTGTGCATTCTCTGCACCCGCCTGTCCGCCGGAAATGGGCGCATCGATAAAGGAAATCTGCGCCTCGGAAGCAGCGGCATATAGCTCGCGGGTCACTTTGGCTGACACAGTGGTGTGATCGACAAAGAGCGTGCCCGCCCCCATCCCCGCAAATGCACCATCGTCCCCAACACACACGGCGCGCAAATCATCGTCGTTGCCCACGCAAGCCATGACCATCTCGGCCCCTTCAGCGGCTCCGCGCGGTGTTTCCGACATGGCCCCGCCATATGTGTCAACCCAGGCCTGCGCCTTGGCGGCGGTGCGGTTATAGACGGTCACCTCGTGCCCGGCCTTTTGCAGATGGCCCGCCATCGGAGCCCCCATGACACCCAATCCCAGAAAAGCCAGTTTCGCCATGACGCATCTCCTTTGGTTCCCTAACCTCGGTCACCGAGGCCTTGCGCTTAAACCCATGCCTACCTAACAGTCCAATCAAAGCGGTCAACCAACGGGCGGACTTCGGATGGCGTTTATCTTTCGATGGCTAATGCGGGCGGCGGGGGCCCTGGTTGTCTTGTGCGTGCTGGCGGTGGTGCTGGTCTATTACCTCGCCTCACGGTCCCTGCCCGATTACGATGCAACGGTCGAGGTGGCCGGGCTACGTGATCAGGTTGAG
>JABSSA010000306.1 GCA_013214665.1 Paracoccaceae bacterium | reverse complement strand
TTGACAAGTTTCCAAAGATGACCCCGAATTGGGAACATATGTCAGCGCCGGGTATCTGGTTTGCGGGCACGGTGATGCAATCGCTGGATTTCAAAAAGACGATGTCCGGCTTTATCCACGGCTTCCGCCACAACATCAAAGCGTTGGCAGAGTTCATTGAAGGGCGCGCGCAAGGCACAGATTTCCCGGCTCACCCGGTTGATATGCGCCAAGAGGCCCTTGTGCATCGCGTGATTGACCGCTTCAGCGTCAGCGCCGGGCTTTTCTTGCAGCCCGGTTTTCTGGCCGATTGCTATGCCATCAGCGGACCATTGGCAGGCAACGTTCTGAGCGAAGTGCCGTACAATTGGCTCACCGAAGGCGTCATGAAAAAGGGCAGCTATGTCACCGCTACGCTGGAGTTTGGCAACTTTGGTGAAAACCCGCTTCATGTGAAGCGAGAACATGTCGCGTTTGAAGGGGAACCGGATCCGTTCATCCACCCCGTGCTGCGGTATTGGGTCGATGGAGAGTGCCGCCATCAAAGACACATGTCGGATCATTTGGATGCCGATTGGCGCAGCTTTGCCAACCGCGATGAGGGGGCCGGAACGGTCACAGGCATGACCTATACCGATGAGGGCCGGACAGCGGCACCTGCAGACATGGCCGCCGCGCAGGCAACCCGGTTTTTCGAAGAGATCGGAATTATGGCCGAAGCGGCGCGCCCCGCAGCCGAATAAGTAAACCGGCGGGGCGGTTCTAGGCCGCCCCTGCCCTTGTCAGAGCGCGGTCCAACCACCATCCACGCTGATCGTGGTGCCAGTCACTTGCTCTGCCGCATCGGAACACAAGAACACGACATTGCCGCCAACCTGTTCGACGGTCGCAAATTCTTTGGAAGGTTGGCGCGCCAGCAGGATGTTTTCGATCACATCCTCTTTGCTCATGTTATACTCTTTCATCGTATCGGGGATCTGTTTTTCCACGATCGGCGTCAGAACATATCCCGGACAGATCGCATTGCAGGTGATCGGATCTTTGGCCGTTTCTAGCGCGGTTACTTTGGTCAGGCCAACAACACCGTGTTTGGCCGCCACATAGGCCGACTTGTACGGCGATGCAGTCAGACCATGAGCAGACGCGATATTCACAATACGCCCCCATCCGGCCGCCCGCATCATAGGCATGGCAATCGCAGAGGTGTGAAACGCAGAGCTCATGTTGATCGCAATGATCGCATCCCATTTTTCAACCGGGAAATCCGGGATGCCCGCGACATGCTGAATGCCAGCGTTGTTTACCAGGATGTCACATGCACCCGCCTTTTCGATCAATGCACGGCATTGATCAGCCTTCGACATATCCGCCTGAATATAGCGCACGTTGACGCCGGTTTGGTCGGCAACTGATGCCGCCAATGCGTGATCTTCGGGCGTGTCACTAAACGAATTGAGCACGATGTCCGCCCCGGCCTTGGCCAGTTGGATCGCCACGCCAAGCCCAATGCCCGAGTTTGATCCCGTGATCACCGCTGTTTTTCCAGAAAGGTCTATCTCGAATGCCATATCATGCCCCGCGCGAGTTTCTGCACCTGCAAAATGTTTAGAACGCCGGGCGAGGCAAAGCCACCGTCAAACCAAAAAAAACGCCGGCGCAAGGCCGGCGTTAAGTTATTGAGGCAGGTTTCATACAGGCAAGAAACCTATCGAGCAGTGAGGTATTAATAACCCGTAGTGCGCTAAGAGTCCAAGCTAAAAGTTTGATAATGCGTAAAGCCTCGGATCGCTGTATCGTTCAAGAAAACAAGGGCAGTGCGGGATTGTTGCCAAAATGGAGCGGGATTTTTTCCACATCACACAAACGATCATTGCGGGAATCGCGATGATTCTTACAAGTGGCTTTGCACTTGCAGAACCGCGCCATGGCATAGCTATGTATGGCGATCCAGCGCTTCCACCGGATTTTGTGTCTCTACCCTACGTAAATGGCGATGCACCTAAAGGTGGTGCAATCGTTTTGGGCAACACGGGCACGTTCAACTCGCTCAATCCCTACGTCGTCAAAGGAACCGTGCCCTGGCAGCTAAGATTTCTCACGCACGATAGCCTGATGGCCCGATCTCAGGACGAACCTTTCACACTTTACGGCCTGTTAGCCGAATCGGTAGAGACACCAGATGACCGCAGCTGGGTCGAATTCACCCTACGTGAAGAGGCCCGATTCTCTGATGGGTCACCCGTCACGATTGAGGATGTGATCTGGTCTTATGAGATTTTAGGCACCGAGGGGCATCCCCGTTACAGCGGGTTGTGGAAACAGATCAAAAGCATCGAGGCCACAGGACAACGGTCTGTGCGGCTCACCTTTGAAGGCGACAACAGAGAATTGGCGCTGTTGGCCGGGCTGCGCCCCATCCTGAAGAAAGCACAATGGGATGGAATAGACTTTGCCAATGCCAAACTGGGCGATGTTCCCATTGGGGCCGGTCCCTACGTGATCACCGATTTTGAAACACCGCGGTTTGTCGAACTCACGCGCAACCCAGACTATTGGGGCGCGAACGTGCCGATGCGCAAGGGCACATACAATTTCGACACAATCCGCATCGACTTTTATGGCGATGGCGATGTGCTGCAAGAAGCCTTTAAGGGGGGCAGCGTCAGCGCCGTGCGGGAATTCAACGCCGAAACCTGGGACCGCGCCTATGATTTTCCGCGCGCGCAATCCGGTGACGTGGTGAAAAGCGAAATCGCGCACCAAAAACCCTCTGGCATGACCGGTTTTGTGACGAATACACGCCGCGCGCCCTTTGGTGACTGGCGCATACGGCAGGCTTTGATCCATGCCTTCAATTTCGAATACATCAACGACACGCTGACCGGCGGCAAACAACCCCGCATAACCTCGTATTTCTCAAACTCGCCGCTAGCACTGCAACCTGGTTCTGCAACGGGTCGCGTCGCCGAGATGTTGGCACCTTTTGCCGACACCCTCCTGCCCGGAACGCTGGAGGGCTACACTCTGCCCCAATCTGACGGGTCTTTGCGCAATCGTGCAGGTATTCGTGCCGCACTTGGGCTGTTGGAAGAGGCGGGATACACAATCAAAGATGATGGCATCCTGAGCGACGCAAATGATGTGGCGCTTACGTTTTCTATCCTGCTCGACAAAGCCAGCACCGAGAACCGCAAGATCGCCGATATCTACATCCAAGCGCTGGAACGGCTGGGCATCATTGCGACCATCGATCTGGTGGATGACGCGCAATTCGTCGCCCGCACCGGCAGCTTTGATTTTGACATGGCGTATTATCGACGCTCCCTGTCTCTGTCGCCCGGCAATGAACAGCGGTTCTACTGGGGCAGCGCGGCTGCGAATGAAACCGGCAGCCGAAATATGATGGGTGTGCAAGATCCAGCCATCGATGCGATGATCGACCTGATGTTGAACGCATCGAGCCAAGATGATTTCGTCGCCGCCACCCGCGCGATGGACAGGCTGCTGACAGCGGGCAGATACGTGATCCCGTTCTGGACGTATTCGGTTGGCCGGATTGCCCATGTCAAAGAAATGAAACGCCCTGATGTTATCCCGATCTATGGGGATGGCCCCTCATATATGCCACAGCTTTGGTGGTGGGACGGCACAGGCGACTGAGGATTTACAATGCAAAAACTGGCTGCTGAGGCGTTGGGAACGGCGCTCTTACTGATTGGCGTGGTGGGATCGGGCATCATGGCCGAAACGCTGTCTGATGGAAATGTGGCGCTTGCGCTTTTGGCAAATGCCATTGCGACCGGCTGCATGCTTTATGCGATCATCACCGTGTTGGGCCCTATTTCCGGGGCGCATTTCAATCCTGCGGTCACACTGGCGTTTGCCTTGCGTGGCGAGATCGCGCCCAAAGACGCCGTCCTTTATGTGGGTGTTCAAATTGCAGGCGGAATATTGGGTGTTTGGGCGGCACACGGAATGTTTGATCTGCCAATCCTTCAGCTGTCCAGCACATTGCACCGCACCGGCGTTGCGCAATGGTGGTCTGAAATCGTGGCGACCTTTGGTTTGTTGTTTGTCATTTTCGGCGGGTTGCGCAGCAATGCTGCCGCCGTCCCTACGCTTGTCGCGCTCTATATCACCGGTGCCTATTGGTTCACGTCGTCGACAAGCTTTGCAAACCCAGCCGTCACCATTGCACGCGGTTTGTCAGACACGTTCGCCGGGATCGCACCACAGCATGTTCTGGCTTTTATTCTGGCGCAGATCATAGCTGTTTTCGTGGCGCATTGGAGCCTGCGGCGTTTGTTCGGTTAGGACGATATTTGACCCAAGCCAGCTGCGGCCTAATTCCCTTGGCAGGGTAGGCTCGTGCGCACCTTCCACATATTTTGGAGGAACTCATGACCTGGGTCGAACTCACGGAAAATTGGGCGGCGTCCTACAAGCTGCTGCAGCAAGATTTCTGTCAATTGCAAGATGACGCCATGGCGTTTGTCAAACAGGATCAAGCGCGGTTTGTCGGGTATCTCGCGTCGTCACATGGGCTGACCTTTCAGGAAGCCGAAGACGCGCTTTATGATCATATGGCGCGACGGCGCTTGGAGCTGGCTCCTGCCCGGCAGTTGGAAACAGGCTAGACCGAACCGCCTTTGACATACGTCAGATCTAACCCAAAGACGTCACCCAGAGGATTGTGGCGTCCTCAGGACTGATCGAGACCACGTTGTGGCCCATGGTAGCATCGTAGTATGCGCTGTCACCTCGGCGCATTTCTACGGGTTCGTAAAACTCGGTGTAAAGCATGACGACCCCAGTAAGGACATACAAAAACTCCTCACCGTCATGCTTCACCCAGCCGTCAAACTCTTTGAGATCGCGCGCACGGACACGGGCTCGATACGGCAACATCTGTTTCTTGGTGAGTGTCTCGGCCAAAAGCTCGTGCTCATACGTGACTGTCGCATGTGCATTGCCGGCGCCAGACTTTGTCACCGCCATGCGCCCATTCACCTGATCGCGTGCCGGCGGCGTAAAAAGCTGCGGAACCGAAATCTCAAGACCCACGGCCAGCTTTTTCAGCGCGTCATAGGTCGGCGACATCTGACCGTTTTCGATCTTGGACAAGGTTGATCGCGCAAGCCCCGCCTGCATCGCCGCTTGTTCAAGCGTCCAATCGCGGGCTTTGCGCAATTCGCGAACACGTGCACCCAAATCCAACGGCTCGGGCGGACGTTCCTCGCCAGAGGCATGGGCAATTTCAATCAGGGTTTTAGGATCATGGCCGGGCATACCAAGCGCATACCGCGCCCAAGCCCCGCTTGCAACGCGCACGGGCGTTGGGTACGCGCATTCGCATGGAACGCTCCGAGTTTGATCAAGGTCCACCGTCACCCTGCCCCGCGCCATTCAATCTGGCTGCACATGTTCTGGCGCGCGCAGATGACCTTTCTGCGAAAACGGCCCTTTGCATTACGAGGCGGGATGAGATCCAGACGTGGCGTTATGGCGATCTCAAGCAAGCCATCCTTGGCACCGCAACAGGTCTGTTAGCGGCCGGTTTGTCGCCCGGCGACAAGGTGTTGATGCGGCTTGGCAATACAGTGGATTTCCCGATCGCTTATCTTGCGGCAATTGCTGTCGATCTCGTGCCCATTCCAACCTCTGCAGCGCTGACCGAGGCCGAAGTTGCCCGGATCATAGCCGAGCTAGAGCCTGCCTGCGTTTTGCACGATCCGAACGTGACCTCCGCGGCGCATGATCGGGTGTTGGACTTGCCACGCTTGCGAGACATGCACAGCCTTCCACAAGCTACTTTTCGGATGGGGGATCCTGACCGGCTGGGATACATCGTCTACACATCAGGCACCTCGGGCCAACCGCGCGCCGTTGGCCATGCTCATCGCGCAATTTGGGCGCGGCAGATGATGATAACGGGCTGGTACGACCTTAAGGAAAGCGACCGCTTAATGCACGCGGGCGCGTTCAACTGGACCTATACGCTTGGCACCGGGTTGATGGATCCCTGGACCCAAGGAGCCACCGCGATTGTGCCAGCATCAGGTCTTTCCACCGTCGATTTTCCCGCTTTGCTAAGTCAACAAGACGTATCCATTTTCGCAGCTGTACCAGGTGTTTACCGCCAGATATTGAGGCGTGACCTACCGCACCTCCCCAAACTGCGTCATGGGCTAAGTGCCGGAGAAAAGCTGCCTGAAACAACGCGTGTAGCATGGCAGGCGCAAACCGGCACGGACATTCACGAAGCGTTTGGAATGTCCGAGTGTTCAACCTTTATCTCTGGTAATCCAGCCCGCCCTTTGCCCGCAGGCGCCCTTGGAGCTCCGCAAAAAGGCCGGCGGATTGCGATTGTGGATCAAGGTGAGGCCGTGCCCCTTGGCGACGTGGGTGGCATCGCGATCCATCGATCCGATCCGGGGCTGATGCTTGGCTATCTGAACACAACTTCCCCGTTTGAAGACCGCCTGCACGGGGATTGGTTCCTGACCGGTGACATGGGCCGCATGTCTGACGACGGTGCGATTACGTACGAAGGCCGCGCAGACGATATGATGAATGCGGGCGGGTTTCGCGTCTCGCCTTTGGAAGTTGAGGCATGTTTGGCGACGTTCCCAGAAATCACAGGCGTGGCGGTCACCGAAGTGCCGGTTGCATCTGGTGCTACAATCATTGCGGCGTTCTACACCTCGTCCAGCCAAATTGACGAAACTGCATTGACCGCCCATGCCGAAAAAGGCCTTGCACGTTACAAACTGCCTCGCGCCTATGTGAGCGTTAATGCCTTGCCCACCGGCGCAAATGGGAAAATAGTGCGCCGCAACCTCAAACAAATCTGGATCGAAGGTGACCATGGAACGCGTTAAGCTCGACATCATGTCAGACCCTATTTGCCCATGGTGCTACATCGGCAAAACCCACTTGGACAAAGCGCTAGACGCACATCCGGACCATCCGTTTGAAATTGAATGGCATCCCTTCCAGCTAAACCCCGATATGCCGAGCGAAGGCATGGACCGGCGCGATTACCTTGAACGCAAGTTTGGCGGCAAAGAAGGCGCTGTGCGTGCTTATGCACCGGTGGTCGAACATGCGGCCCAAGCCGGGCTGACCATCGCGTTCGAGGATATGAAACGCACGCCGAACACACTTGATGCGCACAGATTGATCCATTGGGCCGGGCTGGAACAAAAGCAAACACCCATGGTTGACGCTTTGTTTGAAGCCTATTTCGTCCATGCCAAAGACATTGGGGATCATGACGTGTTGGTTGAGATCGCAGCCTCTGTAGGGATGGACAAAGAGGCCGTCCGGCGGTTGCTTGCTTCAGATTCTGACCGCGAAGACATCTCCGCACGTGATGCGCATAGCCGGTCTATGGGTGTGCAAGCCGTTCCCACGTTCATCGTTGGTCAGCGTCATGCCGTGCCCGGCGCTCAGCAGCCCGATCTATGGGCCAAAGTCATTCAAGACCTCGCTGCGCAGTCCCTGGAATAATTTTAACATTTATTAACAAACCACCCTCATAAAGGGAATTGCATTCCGGCTGCGACCGACATAGCGTGACCCTATTGGGGCAAAAGCTAACAATTTACGTAGTCAAAGAGGCCACGTGCAAAAAGATTATCATCTTCCGGTCAGTCGGGCGGAATTTATCACATTGATGGCCATGATGTTTGCGTCGATTGCGTTTTCGATCGACGCAATGCTTTCCGTGTTGCCAGACATCGCGCGCGACCTTGATTTGGCAGATCCGGGGCGTTCGCCTCTGATATTGATGATTTTCATGGCCGGGCTGGGTTTGGGAACGTTTGTCACCGGGCCCGTTTCGGATGCATTCGGACGCCGCAAAACCTTGATGGCCGGCGCTGTCATTTATGCTATCGGGGCGGCCATCGCGATGAGCGCGCAAAGCTTCGAAGTGATGCTTGTTGCACGGTTTATCCAAGGATTTGGCGCCGCGGGGCCACGCGTGGTTTCACTGGCTGTCGTACGGGATGTGTTTGCAGGGCGCGAAATGGCGCGGGTCATGTCCTTTGTGATCCTTGTTTTTCTTGTCTTTCCGGCGCTGGCGCCCGCGTTTGGCAATGCCATCGCAATCGCCGCAGGATGGCGGGCAATCTTTGCCGCGTTCCTGATTTTCATTGTTATTCTGTCCGTTTGGTACCTGTCTCGCATACCCGAGACATTGCAAGAAGAGCATCGGCGCCCGTTGAGGATTGGTTTGATGTGGGATGCGGTCAAAGAGATGTTCGCCCATCCGACCGTGCGCCTCTCTATCGCAGTACAAACTCTGATGTTGGCGATCCTGTTTACGTTGTTGACCATGATCCAGCCCATTTTCGAGGTCTCTTTTGATCGCGCAGATAGCTTTCCTTATTGGTTTGGCGCAATTGCGCTTGGGTCCGGGATATCCAGCTTTATCAACGCAAGCCTTGTTTTGCGGTTCGGCATGCGGCGCCTCATCACCTGGGCCCTGTATGCGCAGATACTGATTTCGTTCGTTTGCCTCGCTGCGATCTGGCCCTTGGGACCAGATATGTTCTGGGTTTTCGTCGTCTGGCAGCTGACTGTTATGTTCCAGGCAGGCATGACAGTGGCCAACCTGAATGCCATTGCCATGGAACCCATGGGGCACATCGCTGGCATGGCCGCGTCGGTCATCGGTGCGGTTTCAACCATCGTCGCCGCGGGCCTGGCGGCGCCAATGGGCTTTTTGTTTGATGGTACGCCACGGCCCTTAATGATCATCGTGCTGGGTTATGCGCTGTTGGCGGCGATCTTGATGCAATTCATGCGGTTCAGCGACCGAAAAACATCCTGACAATTGTCTGTGGCGTGCGGGCATGTCAGTGTGCGCCGCATGACATATTATGATCTTGGCTCTTATTCCTGGAAAATTTCAACCCAGTCGGAAGACGCGCAAACCTGGTTTGATCGCGGACTGATCTGGACCTACGGGTACAATCACTCCGAGGCCATCGCCTGTTTTGAAAAAGCGGCGGCCGCTGACCCCAGTTGCGCGATGGCGCATTGGGGCATCGCTTATGCGTCGGGTCCAAACTATAACATGCCCTGGTCTCTTTATGATGATCGCGGCCGGAAAAAGGCGCTGGCGGCAAGCTATGACGCCACGCAGGCCGCCCTTGCGTTGACAACCGATGACCCAATCGAAGCAGCCCTGATCGCAGCCCTGCCGCATCGCTATCCACAGCGCGACTGTGTGGAAAATATGGAAGCCTGGGATCAAGCCTTTGCGGACACCATGCAAGCCGCGCTTGCGACGCATCCCGATCACCTGGACCTGCGCGCAGTTGCGGCGGAATCGCTGCTGAACTTGGCCCCGTGGAAGTTATGGGATCTGAAAGCTGGCAAGCCTGCGACAGGCGCGCCAACGTTGCTGGCGCAAGAGATCATTGAAACCGGGCTGGCACAGGCCGGCGGCATGGCGCATCCAGGGCTTTTGCATTTCTATGTCCATCTGATGGAGATGTCGCCAACCCCGGAAAAGGCGCTAAAGGCGGGAGACGCGTTGCGCACACTTTGCCCGGATGCGGGCCATTTGGTGCATATGCCAACCCACATTGATGTGCTCTGTGGGGACTATGCAGGCACGATGTATTGGAACCAGAAAGCCGTTGAAGCAGATCTGAAATACTACGAACGCGAAGGCGCGTTTAACATCTATACCGGCTACCGGCAGCACGATTATCACTTTGTCATTTATGGCGCGCTTTTTCTGGGCCAGATGGAACCGGCTTTGGAAGCTGTCCGCGGGTTGCGAGACACCACGCCAGACGAAATGCTGCGCATTGAGAGCCCACCAATGGCGGATTTCTTTGAAAGCTATCTGTCGATGGAGCCGCATGTTTTGCTGAGGTTTGGGCGGTGGAAAGAGGCGCTGGAGATGCCGCTGCCGGATGATCCGGACCTTTATTGCACATTGAACGCGACCGTTCTTTATGTGCAGGCCGTCGCCCACGCCGCATTGGGCGACGTCAGCGCGGCGGAAGCAAAAGAACGGGCCTTTCTGGAAGCTAAAGCACAGGTGCCCACATCCCGGTTGATGCACAACAACACAGTGGTGGATCTGTTGGAGATCGCAGCAGAAATGGCGCGCG
Organism: Paracoccaceae bacterium; assembly: GCA_013214665.1. Taxonomy (GTDB): domain Bacteria; phylum Pseudomonadota; class Alphaproteobacteria; order Rhodobacterales; family Rhodobacteraceae. The sequence continues at coordinate 680 of JABSSA010000306.1, read as the reverse complement.
GTGAGATTGAATATCGCAAGGCCAATTACGATGTGGCCTATGCCCATTTACGCAAAGCCGTCGCATTGGATGATGCGTTGCCATACGACGAACCCTGGGGATGGATGCAGCCCGCGCGCCATGCTTTGGGCGCGCTTTTGTTTGAGCAAGGGCACGTCGCAGAGGCGGAGGCTGTTTATCGCGAAGATCTGGGCCTGGGTGGGCAATTGTCGCGCGCGACTGTTCATCCAAACAATGTATGGTCTCTCAAAGGGTTACACGATTGTCTTGAAGCCCGTGGTGAGATGTCGGAGCGGGTTTTGATCAAACAAAGTTTGGACATTGCATTGGCCCGGGCGGATCGGGCCGTGGGTGCATCGTGTTTTTGTGCGCAAAGTGCGATGGCTGCCGCTGAGTAGAGTGGCAAACCTGCGTGGGGCTCTGCCCCACACCCCGGAGTATTTGGATCCAAAAGAAGGGGGCTGTGTTAGCTCGCCTTTTTGGCTTTTCGCTTTTCGATGATTTTCTCTGCCAAATCGCGTGCGATGGCAAAGGCGCCTTTGATCTTGTCACTGTCTTTTTTCCAATCGCGGCGGACGACAATCTTGTTGTCGCGGACTTTGGCGAGGCCACGTTGATCCTGGATGAATTGCACCAGCCCTTCGGGTGAGGCGAATTTATCATTGTGGAACTGAATGGTT
>JABSSA010000305.1 GCA_013214665.1 Paracoccaceae bacterium | reverse complement strand
TCAAACGGCGACACGATTTCACCGGACGCAACTCCGGGCGACACTGGCGTCATCTTTTCGACCGGTAATGCCGAAGACTTTACCAACAATAACGGCACGACAAACACCAACACGTCAGGCAGCACAACAACAGACACCAGCGGCACCAACGGCGATGCGGATTTTAACGCACTGGCGGGGGCCAACACGTTTGACGCGTCCTTTCTGGTGGTTGATTTCACCCCCCAGGGCGACACGATCACAATTGATTTTGTTCTGAGCTCCGAAGAATACCCCGAATTCATCAACTCCGCTTTCAATGACGTGATCGGCGTTTGGGTGAACGGCGCCGAAGCGCAAGTGTCTATTGGGGATGGCACCGCCTCCATCGGCAACATCAACGGTGGTGATACCGAAAACATCTATATCGACAACACCGGCGACGCGGTGAACACGGAAATGGACGGGTTGACCGTCACACTTACATTTGTCGCCCCGGTAAATCCCGGCTCATCCAACATACTAAAAATCGGCATCGCCGATACGGCGGATTCATCGTACGATTCCAATCTGTTGATTGCAGGCGGTTCTGTGCAGTCGACAATCGTGGCACAGGATGATGCCGTCACTTTGGGCAACAACGATACCGCCAATGTCGACGTGCTCGACAATGATTCATCAACCGCTGGGCCAACGTTGTCTATCACGCACATCAATGGCGTCGATATTTCGGTCACCCCGGTTGTGACACTGGCCACGGGTCAGCAGCTTTCGCTGAACCCCGATGGCACCATTCAGGTTATCGGCGACAGTGATGCCGAAACCGTCTATTTCACCTACACGATCGAAGACAGCGCCGGGAACACGGACACCGGCCTGGTCGAGGTCGAACAGATCCCCTGCTTCGTGGCCGGCACGTTGATCGAAACACCCAACGGTTTGCGCGCAGTCGAAGACATTCAGCCCGGCGACATGGTGCTGACCCAAGATCACGGGCCCCAGCCCGCCCGCTGGATCGGAGCGACCCGTGTGCGCGCCGAAGGTCCGCATATCCCCATTCGCATGAAAGCTGGCGTTTTGGGCGCGACACAGGATTTGCTATTGTCACCGCAGCATCGCTTGCACATCGACGGGCCATGGGCCGAACTTTTGTTTGGCGAAGCGTCGGTTTTGGTCAAGATCAAGGATCTGATCAACGATGCAACGGTGCGGCCAGATACCAGTTTCGACACCGTGACCTATTTCCACATCCTGTTTGACCAGCACGAGGTGATCACTGCAAACGGAGTTGCCTGCGAAAGCTATTTCCCCGGTGCGAACACGATGGACCAGTTTGACCAAGCAACGCGGACAGAGATCTTTGATCTGTTTCCCGAATTGCAAAAAGACCTCACCAACTACGGCCCACCTGCGGCACCGATGGTCAAAAGCTATGAGGCCGCACCATTGATGGCCGCCATGTTTGCCTGACGCGTTTCGGTTTATCATTGACGCCACAATACAAATGACCCTCGAGCGGTGACGCCATGGCGAGGTCTCTGCTTCGCAAGCTTAACCCGGAACGATAAAAGCCCTATTCCGCGGCGACACGTGTCGCGGTCAGCATGGGTTTCAGATAACGACCAGTATGGCTTTCCGCGACTTCCGCCACCTCTTCGGGTGTGCCGGTGGCCACGATCTGCCCGCCGCCATCGCCGCCTTCCGGGCCGATATCGATGATGTGGTCGGCTGTTTTGATCACATCAAGATTGTGCTCAATCACGATCACCGAATTACCCTGTTCCACCAATTCATGCAGCACTTCCAACAGCTTGCGCACATCTTCGAAATGCAAACCTGTGGTTGGTTCATCCAGAATATAGAGCGTGCGGCCCGTCGATCGTTTGCTTAACTCTTTTGACAGCTTAACCCGCTGCGCTTCGCCACCTGACAAGGTCGTCGCCTGTTGCCCAACCTTGATATAGCCAAGGCCCACCCGCATTAGCGCGTCCATCTTTTCACGAATGGACGGTACCGCCTGGAAAAACGTTTGCGCGTCTTCCACGGTCATATCAAGCACATCCGCGATGCTTTTACCTTTGAACTTGATTTCAAGCGTCTCGCGATTGTACCGCGCGCCTTTGCAGGTTTCGCATTCGACATAAACGTCAGGCAGGAAGTGCATCTCGATCTTGATGACCCCATCCCCCTGACACGCCTCGCAACGCCCACCTTTGACATTAAAGCTGAACCGGCCGGGCTTGTATCCGCGCGCCTTTGCCTCTGGTAGCCCGGCAAACCAATCCCGGATCGGCGTGAACGCCCCCGTGTATGTCGCCGGGTTTGAGCGCGGCGTGCGCCCAATTGGCCGCTGGTCAATGTCGATGACCTTATCGAGATGCTCCAACCCCTTGATCGTCTCGCAAGGTGCTGGCGTCTGCCGCGCGCCGTTGAGCCGCATCGAGGCCGTCTTGAACAAGGTTTCAATTGTCAGCGTCGATTTCCCGCCACCCGACACGCCGGTGACACAGACGAACTTGCCCAGAGGAAATTCCGCCGTCACGTTTTTCAGGTTGTTGCCTGTCGCCTTGATCACCTCAATTGACTTGCCCTTGCCCGGCCGCCGTTCGGTTGGGATGGCGATTTCGCGCTTGCCGGACAGGTAATCGCCCGTGATCGAATTCTTGGTGCGGGCAATCTTTTTCGGCGTGCCGTGCGCCACGACCTGCCCCCCATGCACGCCAGCGCCCGGACCAATGTCAAAGACATAATCCGCCTCGCGAATGGCTTCCTCATCATGTTCAACGACGATGACGGTGTTGCCTTGGTCGCGCAGCGACTTCAACGTGCCAAGCAAACGGTCGTTGTCGCGCTGGTGCAACCCGATAGATGGCTCGTCCAATACGTACAAAACGCCGGTCAAGCCCGAACCGATTTGGCTGGCCAAGCGGATGCGCTGACTCTCCCCACCGCTTAACGTTCCACTTGAACGTGAGAGCGTAAGATACTCCAAACCAACATTATTCAAGAATCCAAGACGCTCTTGAATCTCTTTTAAAATCGCTTTGGCAATTTCGTTCTTCTGTGCCGTCAGATGCTGCGGCACCGACTGGCACCACTCATAGGCCTCCCGGATCGACATCTGCACCACCTGGCCCACATGCAGATCCGCGATCTTGACGGCCAGCGCCTCAGGGCGCAGGCGATAGCCACCGCAATCCCCGCAAGGGCGGTTGTTTTGATAGCGTTCAAACTCTTCACGGATCCAATTACTGTCCGTCTCGCGATAGCGCCGCTCCATGTTCGGCACGACACCTTCAAACACCCGCGTCACCTGATACACGCGGCCGCCTTCGTCATAGCGGAATTCAATCTCTTCATCGCCAGAGCCGTAAAGAAATACTTGCTTCACATGAGCCGGAAGGTCTTTCCACTTGGTGTTCTGATCAAACTCGTAATGCTTGGCGATGGCTTCGATGGTTTGCAGGAAATACGGCGATTTCCCCTTGCGCCACGGAGCCAAAGCCCCGTCCGAGATTTTGAGGTTGTGGTCAGGTACCACCAGACGTTCGTCAAAAAACAGCTCAACCCCCAATCCATCACAGGATGGACAGGCCCCAAAAGGCGCGTTGAACGAAAAGAGGCGCGGCTCAATTTCGGGGATGGTGAACCCGCTGACAGGGCAGGCAAAATTCTCAGAAAAGGTAATGCGCTCCGGATCGCCCTCAGATGGCGCGGTTTCCAAAACGGCAATCCCGTCTGCCAAATCCAGCGCCGTGCGCAAACTGTCAGCCAGTCGCGTCTCCAACCCGTCGCGGACAACAATCCGGTCGACCACAACATCGATGTCATGGCGGAATTTCTTATCCAGCGTTGGTGGTTCGTCCAGTTCATAGAACGCCCCATCCACTTTAACCCGCTGAAACCCTTGCTTGCGAAGTTCCAGGAATTCCTTGCGGTACTCGCCCTTCCTGTCGCGGATGATCGGCGCCAACAGATAGGCGCGCGTGCCCTCCTCCATCGTCATGACACGGTCGACCATGTCCTGCACCTGCTGCGCTTCAATTGGCAGGCCGGTGGTCGGGCTGTAAGGCGTGCCAACACGCGCAAAAAGCAAGCGCATGTAATCGTAAATCTCGGTCACCGTCCCAACGGTTGAGCGCGGGTTTTTCGATGTGGTCTTTTGCTCAATCGAGATGGCCGGCGATAGGCCCGCGATGTGATCCACATCCGGTTTTTGCATCATATCAAGGAATTGGCGGGCATATGCCGACAGGGATTCCACATACCGGCGCTGACCTTCCGCATAGATCGTGTCAAACGCCAGGGACGATTTTCCAGAGCCAGACAGCCCCGTGATCACCACCAGTTGATCCCGCGGAATATCCACATCAATCGACTTGAGGTTATGCTCGCGCGCCCCGCGTACTTCGATATTCTTCAGCTCGGCCATGCCTGCCCCCGTCAGCGCCTAATAAGACCGCCCACCGCGATCTTTGGTCAGGTGTCAGAGAATAGAACTGCGCTCAGGATTCTCCAATCGAAAAGTAAGAACATATAAAGAACATGCACAATGCTGTCATGAATTGACAGCACGCCGCCTGCGATGCAGCCAAAGATGGGCCAGGATTGCCGCGACAAACATGCAAATCGCGGTCGTGATCAGCCCCGCATAGCCAAGGCTCACCAGAATAAACAACATGGCTGGCGTGCCGGTCGTGTTGCCCAGGTTCCCCATCTGCGCCATGGCCCCGTTGGCTTTGGCCTTATCCGCGTCATCCTCACACAATTGCGGAACCGCAGCGAAACTCGCCCCCTGCGCCAACCCAAGCGCTGCACTCAGCGCAAGACAGGCCGCCGGATCGCCCGGCACCCAAAGCAACCAGAACAGCGACAGGATGCTCAAAGCAAAGCCCATGATGATCACGGCAATCGCGCTCACATACCGCAGCAGGAAGACGCCAACTGTCAATGAAACCGCGATAGATGCCAACGGCATCGCGGCAAGCGTCGCGGCACGCACATTTTCAGGGATAAAAGGCGGCAAAATCGTCAGCAGCGCCAAGAAACAGAACGTGTAAAACAACCACCCCACCCCCGGCGCAGCGAGCGCGGGTGAAGCATAGATTTCTTTGTGTTGGGCAAGCACCACGCGCCAACTCAGCGCAGGCCCTTGTTCGCGCAGCGGATCGCGCGGCAGCATCAAAGCCAGCACCGCCGCAAAAACCGCCATCCAAACAGCATGCGCTGCAAACAAGGCTGGCACACCTTTCCAGGCCACCAAAGGCAATCCAAAGGCCACCAACAGGGAAAACGCCACGCCAAAAAAGGTCGACCATAACGTCAGCGTAAAGGCCCGATGGTGCGGCGCGCTGATCTGCGCGATCAAGGTCGGGATCGCGACCACGATCACCAAATGCGAAAGCCCTTCCAATCCGCGCAACGCCAATAGCCAGGGCAAAGGTGGCAAAAAAGCCTCCAGCCCCGCCACCACAGCACCACTGCCAAGCGCCACAAGCAACGCGCGTCTGAGACCGGCCTGCACAACAACCAAGCCAGCGACCACCCCAAACACAATGCCAACCGCGCCCACCAATGAGACGACAAATCCCAGCGCGGCCCCCGCGTTGGGGTAATGGGTCGGCAATTGATCAAAAACGACCGAGATCTTGGCATATTGCCCCGCCGCCCCCAGCCCCGCGAGCCACAGCGCCACAACCAC
>JABSSA010000304.1 GCA_013214665.1 Paracoccaceae bacterium | reverse complement strand
ATGATTGAACTGGCCAGGCAGTTTGGTCGCTACGGCTACCGGCGGATCGCCGTCTTGCTGAGAGACGCAGGTTGGTCTGTCAGCGATGGTCGGGTTGAACGTCTGTGGCGACGAGAGGGGCTGAAGGTTCCACGAAAGCAGCCAAAGAAGGGGCGGCTCTGGTTGAATGACGGCTCATGTGTCAGGCTGCGGCCTGAGTATCGGAACCATGTCTGGAGCTATGACTTCGTTCATTGTCGAACCGATGATGGAAAGGCATTCCGGACACTAAACATTCTAGATGAGTATAGCCGCGAGTGCTTGGCGATAAAGGTGAAGCGCAGGCTGAACTCGACGGACGTGATCGATGTCCTTACCGACCTGTTCATCCTGCGAGGCGCTCCCGCCTTTACACGGTCGGACAATGGCCCTGAGTTCGTTGCACAAGCGGTTCGGGACTGGATCGCAGCTGTCGGCGCACAGACCGCTTACATTGAGCCAGGATCACCTTGGGAGAACGGATATTGCGAAAGCTTCAATGGGCGGATGCGGGATGAACTGCTCAACGGTGAAATCTTCTACAGCCTGCGTGAGGCTCATATCCTGATCGAGCAATGGCGGAAATACTACAACACCAAGAGACCACACAGTGCATTGGGCTACCGCCCACCGGCTCCAGAAACCATCATCGCAATGGAAACCAGCCCAATCATGCACTAACAATCAAATTGGACCAATCAGATCGGCTGCTCAGCCCAGGTTTAAGGGGGAAGGACATTCGTACCGAGCAATCAGGCTAGGTCCAAGGGTTCACGCCTAGTTTCGCACCTTCGGCTAACGAAAAACCAGTGGTCACAAACAGGTCAGACCAAACGAATTGACATAAATTCGTTCAACCCATCTTCAGAAGTTTTGCTAGTTTTTCCATGTGCCCGGGGGAATATCTGCACCTTTTTGCGTAGCGCGCAGAATGTTAATCGGTTTTCAAATTTGCTGTCGCCCCCGGGCACACTTGCGAGCAGCTCCCATCGCTCACGTTTGAATGTCTCCTTACTGCTGAATATGTCGAACCGCTTGCAGGTGTTTTTCAATCCTTATGAGGCAGTCAATGACGCCATCGAAGGTGGCCGCGTGTATTTCAGAACCTGCGCCGGCGATCGCATCACGATCCCTGCAGGTAGCGCCAGTTCCATAGGAGAGCAGAACGGGCAAGTTCGCGGTTTTGGTTGAGGACAAATTAGCAAAAGTACGTATGAACTTGTGAGTGTCTGCATGGACGCGCAGGGCAACAACGTCCAACAGGCCTGCTTTTACCAATTTGCAAGTGTCCGCGACGTTACCGGCTGAGTGCACATGCCAGTTCCACCTATCGCCCACTCCAGCTGCTTCCCACGCCTCAACATCGTTTGAGCAAATTGAAAACGTTTTGAAGCCACGCCGTTGCGTGAAATTGTCGAGCAGTGTGGAGGACACTTCTTGTTGATCTCCTAAGTTTTATACGACCCTAACTTCTTGCTTCTCTGAATCAATCGATGGTATAAACAAAACCAATTGAAGACTTCGATATAATGAGAGTGGATAGGCATATACTTCGCGTCTTTCTGGCAGTCTTTGAAAAGGGTTCCGTCACTCGGACGGCCGAGCTCTTTGGTGTGAAGCAATCCACCATCAGCCATTCATTGGAGAAGATGAGAGCGGCAGTTGCTGATCTGTTGTTTGTGAAAGTGGGTCCTTCCCCCTTAAACCTGGGCCATTACATTGGTTTTGGGAGGTGGACGTGGAATGGCACGGAAACGACATTCGGACGAAGATATATTGAAGCTTCTGCGTGAGATCGAATTGAAGCTGTCTTCTGGGGGCGATGTTGCATCTGCCTGCCGCAGCGTCGGCATCAGTGACGCAACCTATTACAACTGGT
>JABSSA010000303.1 GCA_013214665.1 Paracoccaceae bacterium | reverse complement strand
TGGCTGCATCGCAAAGTGTGGACTCTCGCGCCACAACACAAGCGATGGGGATTGTGCAGGATGTGGCGGAATTTGAGTATTTGGATCCAAAAGAAGGGCCATGTCGCGCGGTTGTCTTGTGCGGGCCTTGAAACAACGGTGGGGATGGATTCGTAGTCGCGCGGCTGTTGCGTATTTTGGGTTGGGACGTGGCAGTGTTTCTTTATGGGGATGCGGAAAAGCTGCCGCCGGATGCGCGGGCGAATTATGAGCGATGGTTAGAGATGGGGGAGGTTTGGCCGCTGTCCGAGGCTACTGGGATCGACGATTTGAACCGGTTTGCCGATGTTACAACCCAGATGGCGCCACATCTGGTGGTGGATGCGCTTTTTGGAACAGGTTTGAAAAGGCCGACCACGCATTTCGTGGATGATCTGTTTGATGCGGGGATCGAGGGCAGGATTTGGCCCTGTGGGCAAAGGTTTTGCGTTTTGTCTGTGGATGCGCCGAGTGGTCTGTGTCTCGATTCAGGCCGCGTGCTGGGCGAGGAAGACAAGCTGCGCGCGGATAGAGCATGGGCGCATGCTGCGGATTTGACGGTGACGTTTCACCGGGCAAAAATCGGTCACTTGATTGCCGATGGTCCGCGGCATTGTGGGGCGCTTTTGGTGAAGGATATCGGGTTGTGAACCATCCAGTCGTGCAAAACCTGAGTGCTCACTCTGTTTCTGATCAGTTGCTCAAGACGGTGGGGCACAAATTCTCTCATGGGCACGCCTTTGTTTTGAGTGGAGGGCCTGGGCGCACCGGAGCTGCGCGATTGGCGGCACGAGGCGCGCTGCGGATTGGGGCCGGTTTGGTGACGCTTGGTGTGCCGCCAGCGGCCCAATTGGAGGTTGCGGCGCACGTAACCGCGATCATGATGCAGCGGGTCGCGGATGCGGATGCTCTGACCGTCGTATTGGAAGACCCGCGGATCGCTGCGCTGTGTGTTGGACCGGCATTGGGGTTGGATGATCGGGCAGAGGCGCTGGTTTCGTCGGCTTTGGCGCGCAGGCGGCCCGTTGTGTTTGATGCCGATGCGCTGACCATTTTGGCGCGGCGGGATGATCTGCGTAAGGCACTGCACGAGGATTGTGTCCTCACCCCGCATGGAGGTGAGTTCAAACGCCTGTTCCCGGATATCGCGGACCGGCTCGCGGCCCCGGCCACGATTGGTCCGGCTTATTCCAAGGTGGATGCCACACGCGAGGCGGCCGCCCGATGCGGTGCCGTGGTGCTTTATAAAGGGCCGGACACCGTGATTGCACATCCCGATGGTCGGTGCTCGATCCATGCGGCAGTATACGAGCGCGCCGCGCCTTGGTTGGCCACCGCCGGGGCGGGCGATGTGCTGGCCGGGTTCATCACTGGACTATTGGCGCGTGGTTTTGGGCCCATGCAGGCGGCAGAAACGGCCGCTTGGATGCATGTCGAATGCGCGCGTGTCTTTGGGCCGGGGCTTATTGCCGAAGACTTGCCCGAAACAGTGCCACAGGTTTTGCGGGCCTTGGAGGGGGCTAGTCTTTGGGCTCCAAATCCGTGAGCTACGCAGCGCGCGCCATTTCGCCCGCCATGCTTGAGATCGCAAGCTCCATCCCATCTGCATAGATGATTTGTGGATCGGCAAAGTTCAGCGACAAAAGCACCGAAGTCCGCTGGCCAATGGCGATGATGGCGTCGCCATCTGCCAATTCGCCTACAGCTACAATCACATTGGATTGCCCATAAACTGCCGAAGCCCGTCCGTCGCGCAGCAACACAGGTTGGCTTGCCGGTAAGAGAGCTGCGTGATTGGGGCGGCGAACCCCCAGAGCACCGGGATTTACGGCGACAAACCGGGTGCGCGCCAATTGAGAGGTCACGGTATCGACCCGCACCAGTCCGGCGCTGCGGGTGACGATCCGGTCGCCTGGGTTCAGATATTCAATAGGAACGTCGCCACTGGCGGTTGCTACAAGCGTGCCTGCGGGCAGGCCTGCTTGCATCATCGTGTCTTGCGCACCGCTTCTGCGGCGCGCATCAGACCGACCAACCATGGAGGAACGAAGCGGTTTGGTCATTTTCTTTTTGAGAGGCATGTGAGTAACCAACGCATTTCTGTACGAGATATCATTACTGTGTCCCAGCTTATCCGCAGCAAAGTGGCGGCTATGTGCCGGAACCATGACCGGCGGAAAACCGCATGATATCAAATTGGAAACAATCCCTTTTCGCCGGGGTCTGCACGCGGCGAGAGCGCGCACGCGCTTGCGCCGTTTCTGCCGCTGCAGCGCAAAAATAACCCATGTTAACAAAGTGCTACGGTCACAGATATAAGGCTGCGTTGACGGCGTATTTCTGTTGGCATCCCATTTTGAAGGTGTCGAAATTGGGCCGATTTTAACAGAGGACCCAGATAGCAAGAATCCGCTCGCATCTGTCTGCGGGCTTTGTTATCTGGTCCCAACCTAAAGGATGCGGGTGTGGCGGAATTGGTAGACGCACCAGATTTAGGTTCTGGCGCCGCAAGGCGTGGGGGTTCAAGTCCCTTCACCCGCACCATCTCTCAGACAGTTTGCACCTGGAACGCGCCACAAGACCCCATGCGGCTACGTCGGCGACAAAGCAAACTCCGCATCGGCCTTGATCACATCCGTTCTAACGACATCCCGCTGATATAGGTCAATCAGATGGGCCAACACGTTGCGCTCTGCGGCGGGCAACAAGGCCGAGGGCGTGTCTTTGTAGATCATGCGGGCCAGTGCAGCGGCATTTGCCGGGCCATGCTCTAGTGCCGCGCGTATTTCGGCCTCTCGCCCCATGCGGTGCGCAATCAGCCAATCGAGCCGCGCATTGGGTGCGTCGATCACCGCGCCATGCCCGGGGCAAAAGAGGGACCATTGCCGCGCCACGAGTGTGCGACAGGATGCCATGAAATCTGTCAGATCCCCATCCGGGGGGACACCAGCGAACTGGCCCAACCCATCACATGATCACCGGTAAAGCACAAATCCCCCAGAGCCAGCGAAATATGATTGCCGATAT
>JABSSA010000302.1 GCA_013214665.1 Paracoccaceae bacterium | reverse complement strand
GTCACCTTCGCATCGCGACCCAAAATCGGCAGGCCGACGTCTCCGGTTAATGAACCGTCCTTCGCGATGAGCGTATTTGCACGGTTTTCATCAAAGCCCAAGATGCGCGCGATTTCAGATGTGAACGCGGTAAACCCGCCCGATACAAGCGCAGCATAGGCGCCGTTGGCCTTCATGGTTTTGAGCAATACGGGCCCACCCGGCATAAGGTGGATGCGTGTTTTCAAGACCTGTGTAATGACGGCCTCTGGCAAACCGGCAAGCAAGCCCACGCGCTCTTTCAAGGCCGCCTCGAAATCCAGCTCTCCGTTCATCGCGCGAGCTGTGATGTCTTTGACCTTCTCGCCGACCCCAGCAACTTCGGCCAGCTCATCAATGCATTCTTGCTGAATCATTGTGCTGTCCATATCCGCCAGCAACATCTTTTTGCGACGTCCCTCCGCCGGCAGGATCACCATATCCACCGACATTTTCTGCACGTCTTCCCAAACCTGTTCAAAATTAGAAGGCCGCTGCGCCAGCGAAAATTCTGCAGCTTGATCCGGCGCCAGCCAAATCACGTCCCCACCGCCCCAAGCATTTCTGAGGTTTTCCACCAGAGACGCCTCCAAATTTGGTCCATCAGGCGCGGTCAAAAGGGTGCAAATCAACATGGGCAAAAGTTTCCGAAAGTGAACAAAAGTGTCGCGAAACGTGGTTTAAGCGGCGCTATAGGGTGCTTTTTCCGGTTGTGCCACCCCGTTGCCTCCCATAGACGCGTCTGTGGGACACCCCTCCCCAACGAGGGGCACATATCTGGAAGGGTATCATGGCTGATACAACACAACCGGCGACGCGGCCGGCTAATCCGCGTTTTTCATCGGGCCCTTGCGCCAAACCCCCTGTGCATGATCTGGCAAAACTGGCTGACGCCCCTTTGGGTCGGTCGCACCGTGCTGCCGTTGGTAAGGCAAAGCTGAAAGCCGCCATCGAAGAAACGCGCGAGATCCTCGGCGTGCCAGAGGATTACCGCATCGGCATCGTGCCCGCATCTGACACCGGCGCGTTTGAGATGGCCATGTGGTCCATGCTGGGCGCCCGCGCGGTCGAGATGATCGCCTGGGAAAGCTTTGGCGCGGGCTGGGTCACAGATGTTGTCAAACAGCTCAAGCTCGACGCGACCGTGCGCACGGCAGACTACGGTGATATCGTCGACTTTACCGAGATCAATTTTGATGCGGATGTTTGTTTCACCTGGAACGGCACCACATCCGGCGTGCGCCTGCCCAACGGCGATGCCATCCCCGCTAACCGCGCAGGTCTGACGCTGTGCGACGCAACCTCCGCCGCCTTTGCGATGGATCTGCCGTGGGACAAGCTGGATGTGACCACCTTCTCCTGGCAGAAAGTTCTGGGCGGTGAGGCGGCACATGGAATGCTGATCCTCAGCCCGCGCGCCGTGGAGCGACTGGAAAGCTACACACCTGCATGGCCGTTGCCCAAGATCTTCCGCATGACCAAAGGTGGAAAGCTGAACGAAGGCATTTTCCGGGGCGAAACCATCAACACGCCGTCGATGCTGGCCGTGGAAGATTATTTGCTGGCGCTCGATTGGGCGCGCTCTGTTGGTGGGTTGGACGGGCTGATCGCGCGTGCAGACGCCAATACGACGGCCATCACCGCCTTTGTAGAGGCCACACCTTGGATTGATTTCCTGGCCGTTGATCCTGCAACGCGGTCAAACACATCCGTGTGCCTCAAGTTCACCGATGCCCGCATTCAGGACGGTGCGACCTTTGCCAAAGCCGTGGCCAAGCGGCTGGCGGATGAAGATGTCGCGCTGGACATCGGAGCCTATCGCGATGCGCCTGCCGGCTTGCGCATCTGGTGTGGTGGAACGGTCGAAACATCCGACATCGAAGCAATGTTGCCGTGGCTTGCCTGGGCGTTTGAGACCGAGATCGCCGCGCAAGCGCAGGCTGCTTAACACCAGCCCCAAGTCGAACTCCCCGTCCCGGACGTGATCCGGGACCTCCCCCCTTAAGCACGAGGCCCCGGATCACGTCCGGGGCGCGACCGCAAAACTCAAAGGACGCCCGATACCATGGCCCCCAAAGTACTCGTTTCCGACAAACTCAGCGAAACTGCCGTTCAGATCTTCCGCGACCGCGGGATTGACGTGGATTTCATGCCCGACGTGGGCAAAGACAAAGAAAAACTGGCCGAGATCATCGGCCAATACGATGGCCTCGCCATCCGCTCTGCCACCAAGGTCACGCCGAAAATCCTTGAAAAGGCCGACAATCTGAAAGTCATCGGTCGTGCCGGGATCGGCGTGGACAACGTGGACCGCGAAGCCGCTTCGAAAAAGGGTGTGATCGTGATGAACACGCCGTTCGGCAACATGATCACCACAGCCGAACATGCCATCGCGATGATGTTCGCCGTGGCCCGCCAAATCCCCGAAGCCTCTGCCTCGACCCATGCCGGGAAATGGGAAAAATCCAAATTCATGGGTGTAGAGCTGACCAACAAGACGCTGGGCGTCATTGGTGCAGGCAACATCGGCGGTATTGTGTGTGATCGCGCGCGCGGGCTGAAAATGAAGGTCATCGCGTACGATCCGTTTCTGAGCGAAGAAAAAGCCGACAAGATGGGCGTCGAAAAGGTCGAGCTGGACGAGCTGCTGCCGCGCGCAGATTTTATCACCCTGCACGTGCCAAAAACGGATGCCACCGCGGACATGATCGACGCGGCGGCCATTGCCAAGATGAAACCCGGCGTGCGCATCATCAACTGCGCGCGCGGCGGTCTGGTGGACGAAAACGCATTGGCCGAGGCGCTGAAGGCCGGCCATGTGGCGGGCGCGGCCTTTGACGTGTTTGCCGAAGAACCGGCCAAGGAAAATGCGCTCTTTAACCTGCCCAACGTGGTCTGCACCCCGCACCTTGGCGCGGCCACAACGGAGGCGCAGGAAAATGTGGCGCTGCAGGTAGCCGAACAAATGTCTGACTATCTGTTGACCGGCGCCGTGACCAACGCGCTCAACATGCCTTCTGTCACAGCAGAAGAGGCCAAGGTCATGGGGCCCTGGATCAAGCGGGCCGATCATCTGGGCGCCTTCATTGGCCAGATGACGGATGAGCCGATTGAAGCCATCAACATTCTTTATGATGGCACGGTTGCGGATATGAACCTTGATGCGTTGAACTGTTCGGCAGTGGCTGGGATCATGAAGCGCACCAACCCGGATGTGAACCTTGTCTCAGCTCCGTTGATCGCCAAGGAGCGCGGCATTCAGATCAGCACCACAAACCAAGACAAGTCCGGCGCATTTGACGGCTATATCAAAGTCACCGTTGTGACGGCCAAGCGAGAACGGTCTGTCGCAGGCACCGTATTCTCGGATGGCAAGCCGCGCTTCATTCAGATCAAGGGCATCAACATTGATGCCGAGATCGGGGCACATATGCTCTATACGACGAACGAAGACGTGCCGGGCATCATCGGTCTGTTGGGCAACACCATGGGCAAGAACGGCGTCAACATCGCGAACTTTACGCTGGGCCGATCCGAGATTGGCGGAGAGGCGATTGCGCTTCTGTATATCGATCATCCTGTCGCGCCCGAGGTTCTGACCACTCTGGAAGGCACAGGTATGTTCCAACAGGTCAAACCATTGGTATTTGATGTGGCCTAATCCGGGCAAACATGTTTGAAACCACGCAAGCGCCGCCCCACGGGGCGGCGTTTTTCATGTGAGGGATAAAAAATGACAGGCCCGGTTTACGCCATCGGTGACATTCACGGACAACTGGCCGAACTTGACCGCGTTCTGGCGCTGATCGAAGCGGACGGCGGCCCTGATGCCAAGGTGGTTTTCCTGGGCGATTACACGGATCGCGGCCCAGACAGTCGAGGGGTCCTGGATCGCCTGATCGACGGGCAAACCGCGAAGCGCAATTGGGTGTTCCTCATGGGCAATCACGACCGCCTGTTTCGCCTGTTCATGGAACCGGTACCGCTGCGCGATCCATATTTGATGGTAGAGCTTTATTGGATGCACCCACGTTTGGGCGGCGATACGACGCTGGCGTCTTACGGTGTCGAAGTCACACGTACCCGGCGTGAAAAATTTGTGCACCGCGAAGCGTTAGACGCGGTCCCGCAAGCGCATGTGGATTTTCTGCACTCCCTTGAAGTGTCTCACACCCATGGCGATCTGTTTTTCGCACATGCCGGCATTCGGCCCGGTGTGCCGCTGGCGGATCAAACCGAAGAAGATCTGATCTGGATCCGCAAGGAATTTCACGTCGCAACCGACGCGCATCCAAAGCTGATCGTGCATGGCCACACCCCAACGGAGCAGGCCACGCACTATGGCAACCGCGTTAATCTGGACGCAGGCGCAGGGTACGGCAAACCTTTGGCCGTCGCCCTGTTCGAAGACGGTCGCGTATGGGAATTGACCGCGCGCGGCAGACAAGAGCTGTTGCCGCGCGAGTAGGTCTACGTTCAGGCCGCCCAGTCCAAGACCACCTTGCCGGAAGTTCCAGATTTCATCGCTGCAAAACCGGCTTCGAAATCCTGCGCGGCAAAACGGTGCGTGATCACCCCAGACACGTCCAGACCGTTTTCAAGCATGGCGATCATCTTGTACCAGGTTTCAAAGATCTCACGGCCGTACACACCTTTGATCGTGATCGCCTTGAACACAATCCGGCTCCAATCCACCGGGCTTTTGCCGGGCGGGATGCCAAGCAAGGCGATACGCCCGCCCATCACCAAGCTCTCAACCATCTGATCAAGCGCGGTTTGGTTCCCGCTCATTTCCAGACCGATGTCGAAGCCTTCTTTTAGCTTCAGCGCGCCTGTTACTTCTGCCAGATCCTGGTGCGCAACGTTCACGGGCACCACATCCGCCACGCGGCCCGCAAGGTCGAGCCGATCTTGATTCACATCCGTGATCACAACATTGCGCGCGCCTGCATGTCGCGCCACAGCCGCCGCCATGATCCCAATCGGCCCTGCGCCGGTGATCAAAATATCTTCGCCCAGAACATCAAAACTCAACGCCGTATGCACCGCATTCCCCAGCGGATCGAGGATTGCGCCAATGTCATCGGATATCGCATCCGGCAACGGCACCACGTTAAAAGCGGGCAGGCGCAGGTATTGGGCAAAGGCGCCCTGTTCGTTCACCCCAATGCCTCGGGTTTCCGGGTCGAGGTGGAACTTACCAGCACGGCTCTGACGGCTTTGCTTACCGATCAGATGGCCTTCGCCCGAAACACGTTGCCCAAGGTGCAAACCCTCGACATTGCGCCCGATCTCGACGATTTCGCCCGCAAATTCATGTCCCGTGATCAAAGGCACTGGCACCGTGCGCGCGGCCCAGTCATCCCAGTTCCAAATGTGAACATCCGTGCCACAGATGCCGGTCTTACGCACCCGAATCAGAACATCATCAGGCCCGATTTCCGGCACCGGCGCGGTTTGCCACCATAGGCCTTCGGCTGCATGGGCCTTGACCAGCGCATTCATTTCATTGGTCATGCCAAGGCTCCTGTTGCTTTGCCTGCAGTTTCAAAAGCGGCCAATCCACGATCCAGATGATCACGCGTCAGCGCCGCATTCATTTGCGTGCGAATGCGGGCTTGCCCATGCGGCACAACGGGAAAGAAGAAACCGCTGACATAGACACCCTGCTGGAAAAGCTGGGCTGCCATGTCCTGTGCCAATTGCGCGTCGCCCAGCATCACGGGAATGATCGGGTGTTCGCCCGGCAACAGATCAAAACCCAGATCCGCCAGCCCCGCGCGCCAATATCGGGCGTTGTCAAACAATTGCGCGCGCAATGCGTCGCCTTCTTTGGCAAGGCGCAGGGCTTCGATACCGGCGGCAACGATGGGCGGTGGCAGAGAGTTGGAAAAGAGATAGGGCCGCGCGCGTTGGCGAAGCAGGTCAATCACAGGCTGCGGTCCGGCGATATACCCGCCAATTGATCCGCCCAGCGCTTTGCCAAGCGTGCCAGTCAGAATGTCGACATCTACACCAAAATGCGCAGGCGTTCCCGCGCCTTGCGGCCCCATGAAACCGGTGGCGTGACAATCATCCACCATGACAAGCGCCTCGTAACGTTCGGCTAGCGCCGTGATCTGAGGCAGGTTGGCCAGATAGCCGTCCATCGAAAAGACACCATCAGTGGCAATCATAATAAACCGGGCGCCATCCGCCCGCGCGGCTTTGAGCTGGCTTTCCAGAGCGTCCATATCCGAGTTGGCGTAACGATAGCGCTTGGCCTTGCACAAACGGATACCGTCGATGATGGATGCGTGGTTCAAAGCGTCTGAGATGATTGCGTCTTCTGGCCCCAGCAATGGCTCAAACAATCCGCCGTTTGCATCAAAACAGGCCGCAAACAGGATCGCATCATCTTTGCCGAGATATCCCGCCAGTGCGGTCTCAAGCTGGCGGTGCAATTCTTGCGTGCCGCAAATGAATCGCACCGACGCCATGCCAAACCCATGCGGGGCCATTGCCTCAGTTGCCGCGCGGATAAGGTCTGGGTGGTCTGCCAAACCCAGGTAGTTGTTGGCGCACAGATTGATCACCTCTTGCGCGCCAACCTTGATCTCAGCGCCCTGCGGCGAGGCAATCAGCCGTTCGCGCTTCATGAGGCCATCGGCGTCAATGTCGCGCAATGTGGCGCCAATATGGGACAGAAAAGCTTGGGTCATGAATCACCTCCGTTTAGGGGTGTTTAGCATGACGGATTTTATTCCGAAATAACGGATTTCATAATAATGGACAAAAATCCGTTATCGCAGACGAACCCTAAGCATCCTGAACGATCAAAATGGCTGTTGCTTCGCCGTCTTTCGCCGAAATGCAGTGCGGTACATCAACAGGATACCTCGCGGTGTCCCCGGCATTCAGAACCTGCGTTGTTTCACCCGCTTGAACGACAAGCGTGCCGGACAGGATGCAAATCTGTTCACGTGACCCGCCGCGATGGGGTTGGCTGTTCAATTGACCGCCGCGCGCAAAACTCAGCTCGTAAACCTCGTGCTTCCCCACATCTTCTGGCGGCGAAAGAATACGTATGGCGCAGCCATCACCACAATTGTCGATCCGTGGGGCTTCATCTTTGCGAATAACCTCGATCACGTCGCCGGCTGGGCCTTCTTCCAGGAGACCCGCAAAATCGACCTGCAACGCGCGCGTCAGGTTCCACAAGGTGGCGATGGTCGGGGAGCTTTCGCCCCGCTCAATCTGGCTCACCATTGAGCGCGAAACACCCGAAAGTTTGGCGACAGCATCCAAGGACAGCCCAAGAGATTGCCGCGCATCTTTCAAACGCACGGGGAGTAGCGATAATATTTCGTCAGTGTGATCCGTCATAGCGGACACATGCGCACGCGCGCAAAACCCCGTCAAGACGGACGCATCACAGCAGCGCGTCTATCACCGCAAAGACAGCCGCACCTAGTGCACTTCCCAGTGCTACCGACATCACGATCCACCGCCAAAACGGCTTGCGATCAGGCGGGGCGGCGTTGGCTTGTTGGATCAACGCGGCCTCAACCAAACGCGGCAAGCGTGGGCCGAAGCGGGTCAACACGCGCGCGGTGTTATAGAGATCGGTCACAACCGCTTTGGGACCGATGGACTTTTGGATGTAATCAGACACGACCGGGCTTGCCACATCCCAGATGTTGATGCTTGGGTTCAGGGATCGCGAAACGCCTTCGACAACGACCATCGTTCGCTGCAAAAGGATCAGCTCGGTCCGCGTTTCCATGCCAAACCGTTCGGTCACCTCAAAGAGGTAAGCCAACAAGCGGCCCATCGAAATCTTGGTCGCGTCCATCCCGAAAATAGGCTCACCCACGGCTCGCAACGCACGCGCAAATTCATCCACGTCTTTGTCGGGCGGCACATAACCCGCCTCGAAATGCACCTCGGCGACGCGCTTGTAATCGCGACGGATGAAACCATAGAGAATTTCCGCGTAGACGCGGCGCGTGTATTCATCGATGTGGCCCATGATCCCGAAATCATAGGCGATGATATCCCCGTTGGCGGCGACCTTCAGGTTACCCTGATGCATATCCGCATGAAAATAGCCGTCGCGCAGCGCATGGGTCAGGAACAAACGCAACACCCGTTCGCCGAGCGCCGTTCGGTCGTGGCCTGCCGCGTCTAGCACATCGTTATCCCCCAATGGCACGCCGTCGGCCCAGCCCAGCGTCATCACCCGACGGCTGGAATAATCCCACTTCATCTGAGGCAAGACAAAACCGCTGTCGTTTTTCGTGTTGGCGGCAAACTCGGATGCAGCCGCACTTTCCAAGCGCAAATCAAGCTCGCCCTGCACCACGCCATCAAAGTGTTCGATCACATCAATCGGGCGCAAACGCCGCGCACCGGGGGCAAAGAAATCCACGATCGACGCTGCGAGATAAAATGCATCAATGTCCTTTTTGAAGGCGCGCTCCACCCCGGGCCTCAGGATCTTGATGGCAACGTCCTCTCCGTTGTGGGCCAGACGAGCTTTGTGAACTTGCGCAATGGAAGCGGCCGCGACCGGTTCGCTGAAATCGCTGAAAAGCGTCTCAAGCGGCGCGCCTAATTCCTTTTCGATCTCGGTGCGCGCTTTTTTGATGGAAAAGGGTGGCAGTTTGTCCTGCAACACGCGCAATTGCTGCGCCATTTCATCCCCAACGACATCCGGGCGTGTCGACAATACTTGCCCAAATTTGATGTAAGCCGGACCAAGCGCCGTCAGCGCACGCGGCGCGGGGGGCATGGAAGGATCGCCTTTATACCCCAACCACTGGAATGGCTTGGCCAGCAACCGCGCGACGATGCGCAACGGCCGAGGCGCATCAAACGCATCCAGCACCACCGCCATCGCGCCGGTGCGTTCCAGCGTGGCGCCCGTGCGGATCAGCCGGATAATATTGTGAGGTCCGCGCATCCCGTTAGATTTTCCAACCAGAGTGCAAACAGGCCACGCCCATCGTCAGGTTGCGGTACTTTGCGTTTTCAAAGCCAGCCGTGCGCACCATCGACAGGAACGTCTCTTGATCGGGGAAATTTCGGATCGATTCGACGAGATACTGATAACTGTCTCGATCGTTCGCAATCATCTGACCCATGCGGGGAATGACGTTAAAGCTGTAAAGATCATAGAGCTTTTGCAGCCCGTCATTTGGCAATTGGCTGAATTCCAGCACCATCAGCCGCCCACCCGGGCGCAGCACGCGATAGGCCTCGTTCAACGCCTCTTGCGGGCGGGTCACGTTTCGGATGCCAAAGCTGATCGTGTAGACATCAAAAGTGTTGTCGGGGAACGGTAACGCCATCGCATCCCCCACAACCCAGTCAAGCTGGGTACCCAACGCTTCGGCTTCGGCGCGTTTGCGCCCTTCTTCGAGCATCGGTGCCGTCAGATCCAAAACGGTTGCATGACCGGACCCGGCACGCTTGAGAAAGCGGAACGAGATATCGCCGGTCCCCCCCGCCACATCGAGCAGCTTTTGCCCTGGGCGCGGGGCGAGCCAATCCATCATCGCGTCTTTCCAGATGCGGTGAATCCCCACGCTCATCACATCGTTCATGATGTCATAGCGGTTGGCGACGGACGAAAAGACGCCCTGAACGCGGCCTGCTTTTTCTTCTTCGCGGACGGTCTCGAACCCGAAGTGCGTGGTGCTTTCGCTATGATCTGTCATGCAAGATGCTTTCTCTTGTTCGGCGCTTGTTATAGGCCTCAGGTTCACAGACACAATGTTGCCCCTTGCCGCAGAGACAAGATGCCTGAATTACCCGAAGTCGAAACCGTGATGCGTGGCCTGACACCGGCAATGACCGGACAGATCATCGCCAAAGCACAGGTAAACCGGCCTGATCTGCGCTGGCCTTTCCCGGAGCGTATGCGCGAACGTCTGGAAGGGAAAACCGTGCTCGGTTTGCGGCGACGCTCAAAATACATCCTTGCGGATTTAGACAGCCAGGAAACCCTGCTTGTGCATTTGGGGATGTCAGGGCGCATGATGGTTTCGGGCGATCCTTTGGGGCAATTCGTACATAATCATCCCGCGCCCGAAAAACATGACCACGTCGTCTTTGACATGGCCAACGGTGCGCGCATTACCTTTAACGATCCGCGCCGGTTCGGCGCGATGGATCTGATGGACACCGAAACCCAAGACAGCCACAAATTGCTGCGCGTGCTGGGGCCGGAACCTTTGGGCAATGCCTTTCATGCCGATTATCTGGTGGCCGCGCTTGACGGAAAGAACACGCCAATCAAATCGGCGCTCTTGGATCAACGCATCGTGGCGGGGTTGGG
>JABSSA010000301.1 GCA_013214665.1 Paracoccaceae bacterium | reverse complement strand
TCCAATATGATGAAGACAGCCTGGCATCAGGCACGCGAACCCGGTTCGAAGCCAACGACCCATATTATCAGTTGGTATCTTCGGAATGGGGCGACGCGTTGAAATCTGCGCTTGATAAGCTCCCCCCGTACATGCCGGATCGTTAGGCGCAGTGCTCGCAGCCCAAAGACAGACCGTAGGAACTTCCGAAACGGCCGGTGATACTTCCCATTTCCACAAGGCATCAAGGGGGCCTAATGGGTCTGACGCAGCTGGACCTCGGGTACGATTTCCAACGTCTGACTGGAGGCGCCGAGATCTGAAAGCCGCCGCTCTATCAAACGAACAACGGCTTCAACGGTCGGACTGATTGGGTTGCTGACTGTTGTGAGGGAAAACATCGGCCACCGCGCCATTTCAGCGTCGTCGAACCCTGTGACAGAGACATCGTTGGGTACGTTTTTACCCAGAGACTGCAGAGCTCCAAGCGCCCCGACAGCCGACGCATCATTGGCGCAGACAATTGCGTCTATGTCTGTACATTCATCCATCATGCGGAGCGTGGCGGCATAGCCATCATTAACGTTGAAGTCGCCTTGATGTTCCGATCTCAACGCCAGGCCCGCATCTGCAAGGGCATCCAACAGCCCCTTTCGGCGCTCATCCGAGGAATGATAGCCCGGTGGTCCGGCCACGAACCCAAAGTTTCGCCGACCTCTGGCGAGGAGCACGTCCACGATTTTCCGCATGCCTGCCGCATTCTGGCAAAAGACTGCATCCGCCTCGATATTTCCGAGAGGGCGTCCGTAACAGATCATCGGGATCCCAAGCTTGCTGCAACGCGTGACAAGCGAGGCAGACATGCTGCCGCCGCGTATGACGATCGCATCGAGAGGGAATCGCAGCGCATCTTCGACGGTGATTCCACTCGCTTCATCTTCGCTGGCGATTAAAAGAGGCCATAGACCGCTTTTGTTGAGTGCCGTGCACAGCTTGAATGTAAACTCGCTGTCATGTGTGTTGCGGAAGTCTCCGGCAACGACGGCAACCAATTGTGAGCGCCCCCCTTGGAGGCTCGCAGCCAAAGCGTTCGGTTGATAACCGTGCTCGGCTGCAACTTCATAAATTCGTTGGCGTTTTTCAGCTTCGACGTAACCGCCTTTGGTGAAAGCCCTGGACACAGCAGAGCGCGAAACGCCTGCAAGATCCGCAATCATTTGGGCGGTAACACGACGGCTGCGCGCCTTTATGTCGGGGTCTTTCGCCATGGTGTGCACTTCTCCGTCGCGCCTGGAATTTGTCAAGGCTGATACGAAACCTTCGCATTCGCGTTACATTTCTACGGTATGTGAACACGTGTGCACATCTGTGCAGACGGGGGCATGATCCCTTTGCTTTTCGACAATCTCATTGGTGGCGCGGGACCTCGAAAATCCGCGCCGCTGCGTTTGGTGTCGTGTCCAAACGGCACACACATATGGAGTAGATAAATGAAACTTCTCAATCTCAGCGCCGCAGCGATTGCCGCGTCTTTGGCTGCACAAGCAGCCTTCGCAGAGACGGAGATCACTTGGTGGCACGCAATGGGCGGCCAGCTTGGTGAAACCGTCAACAAAATCGCCGAAGACTTCAACGCAAGCCAAGATGACTACAAGATCACGCCAGTATTCAAAGGTTCTTACGAGGAAACTTTGACCGCAGGTATCGCGGCGTTCCGCGCGGGCGAGCAGCCAAACGTGATCCAGGTTTTTGACGCAGGCGCGGCGACTGTGATCGGCGCCAAGGGCGCAACTATCCCTGTTCAGGATCTGCTTGCTGACAACGGCGTTGATTTTGACATCAACGACTACATCACGGGCGTGCGTTATTTCTACGCGGACAGCGACGGAAAGATGATCGGCATGCCGTTCAACTCGTCGACCCCGATCATGTACTACAATGCGGACGCTCTGGCCAAAGCCGGCGTCGAGCCGCCAAAGACATGGGAAGAGTTTCAGTCCGTGACGGCGCCGGCCCTCAAAGGCGCGGGTTACATCCCGCTCAGCCAGTCGCACCTGCCATGGATTTTCACTGAGAACTTCTTCTCTCGCCATAACCTGCAGTTCGCGTCGAACAACAATGGCTATGATGGCGCCGACACTCAGATCATGGTCGACAATCCAGCAATCAAAGCGCATTTCACCGCGCTGACCGAGTGGAAAGACGATGGGCTGTTTGAATGGTACGGCACCGGCTGGGGCGACAACGCCAAGCCATTTGAAGATGGCGATGTCGCAATGTGGCTGGGCTCTTCCGGTTCATTTGGTGGCCTTCTCAAGAAAGACCTGGGCTTTGAATTCTCAGCAACAATGTTGCCTTATTGGGAAGCCGTAACCACGGAGCCAACGCAGACCTTTATCGGTGGTGCGGCTCTGTTCGCGATGTCCGGCATGTCGGCTGAAGAGAACAAGGCAACAGCTGAGTTCTTTAAGTTCCTCACAGATGCGGACACCCAGTACTTCTGGCACCAGGCGACCGGCTATGTGCCGATCACCGAAGCCGCTTACGACGTTGCCAAAGCCGATGGTCACTATGAGCGTTTCCCTGCGGCAGAGGTCGGTATCGAGCAGCTCACACTGCCTGCTGGCGACTTTACCCGCGGCTATCGCATGGGCTTCTACGTTCAAATTCGTGACGTGATGAACCGCGAATACGGCCGTATCCTGACGGGCGAAACCAGCGTTGATGACGCCTTCGCGACCATCCAGGAAGAAGCCAACCAGCTGCTTGCGCGCTTTGCCAAAACGCAAGGCTAAGTTCTGACGATCCTTCCGGTGGCTGCGTTTTGCGGCCACCGGTTTTCTTGATTTGGGGGCCTTTATGAAGCGCGCCGGTTTCACGACAATTTGGTTACCAGTGGCTTTGCTTTTGCCACAGCTGATGATCATCGCGATCTTTTTCTATTGGCCCGCAGGTTGGGCGGTGCAATCGTCCTTTTACCTGCAAGATCCGTTCGGATTTGGCTCCACCTTTGTGGGCCTCGAAAATTACACCGACCTCGGCTCAAACTCCGAATACCTGCGCATCGCGTGGTTTACAGTGATTTACACCTGTCTGGTGACGTTCTTCTCACTCGCGATCGCGCTCCTTTTGGCGGTGAAGGCCGATAAGGTCATCCGAAGTGCACGCACCTACCGTACCCTGCTGATGTGGGTTTATGCGATTGCGCCGCCTGTCGCGGGTTTCATGGGCATCATGTTCTTTGACCAGCGCACCGGGCCAATCACTGATGCGTTCCAGGTCTTTGGCTGGGATTACAAGCTGGGTGTCAACTACACCGATACGGCGACGGCCATGGTCATTGCGGCGGTTTGGAAACAGATCCCGGTGAACTTCATCTTCTTTCTCTCGGGGCTACAGTCGATCCCAAGATCGGTGAACGAAGCCGCGATAATTGATAACCGCTCGTCGACGAGCCGGTTCTGGCAAGTGACCTTTCCTCTGCTTGCGCCGACGACCTTCTTCCTCCTGATTATCAACATCACCTATGCGCTCTTTGATACCTTCGGCATCATCGACACCCTCCTGAAAGGTGAACCCGGCAACAACCCGATGACGCTTGTTTACAAGGTTTATCTGGATGGGTTCCGCGGTAACGACTTGGGGGGATCTTCTGCGCAATCGGTGATCTTGATGGTCCTTGTTCTTATCCTAACCGTCTTTCAGTTCCGGCTGATTGAACGGCGCATCCATTACACGTGAGGCGGCCATGACCGAGATCAGCCAACCCCTCGAAAAGGCAACCACGCCTAAGGCGCGGCGTAAGCCTATTAAATGGTCTGTCGTTGGCGACCATACCGTCCTGATCCTGGGCGCAATCTTGATGGTGTTGCCCGTATTCATGGTGTTCGCGACATCCTCGCACGACAAGATCGAGATCGCCCGCAATGGGATGCAGTTTGGGTTCGGCGACCAGCTTGCCGTAAACTACGGCAAGGCGATGTTCGAAAAAGGTGGGTTCACAGACACGGTGGATGGCTCGCTCATGCTGATGAACTCGCTGATCCTGGGGTTTGGCTTTGCCATCGGCAAAATCATCATTTCGATGATGGCGGCCTACGCGATTGTTTATTTCCGACTGCGGTTCGCCACGCTTGCGTTCTGGGTTATTTTCACCACCCTCCTTTTGCCGCTGGAAGTGCGTATCTTGCCTTCGTATGAGGCGATCCAGCGTCTTGGGATGGCCAACACCTATTCGGGGCTCATAATCCCGTTGATCGCCTCCGCGACGGGGACGTTCTTTTTCAGGCAGTTCTTCCGCTCTGTCCCCGAAGAGCTGGTGGAGGCCGCCCGCATCGACGGCGCAGGGCCAGTGAAGTTCTTTATCGACATCCTCGTGCCACTTAGCCGCACGATGATCGCGGCGATTTTCATCATCATGTTTGTCTTCGGTTGGAACCAATATCTCTGGCCCACCATGATCACGACCGAAGAAAGCATGTTTACTCTGGTGCGCGGCATCAAGCAGATCACTCAAGGCGTTATCGATAGCAATGACATCCCTGAATTTGGACAGGCACTGGCTTTGTCCATAATTGCGATCATCCCGCCGGTCCTCATCGTGCTGTTCTTCCAGAACTGGTTCGTCAAGGGCCTCACAGAATCCGACAAGTAGGAACACTCAGATGGCAGTCGTCAAACTAAATGCGGTCGGCAAGACCTATCCCAACGGATTTGAAGCGGTGAAACCGTCAAGCTTTACCATCGCGGATGGCGAGTTTGTGGTGCTCGTGGGCCCTTCGGGCTGCGGCAAGTCTACGCTTTTGCGTATGGTCGCCGGGCTTGAAGAGATCACCGCAGGTACGCTGAATATCGGGGATCGCGAAGTAAACGATGTGGACCCCGCGGACCGGGATATTGCGATGGTGTTCCAGAACTATGCGCTTTACCCACATATGACGGTGCGAAAAAACATCGGCTACGGCCTGAAGAACCGGGGCACTACTGCGGATACGATAGAGGCAAAGGTACAGGAGGCGGCAAAGATGCTGAACCTGACAGAGCTGCTTGATCGCAAACCCTCGCAGCTCTCGGGTGGGCAACGCCAACGCGTCGCCATGGGCCGCGCAGTGGTGCGCGACCCGTCACTCTTTCTTTTTGACGAGCCTCTGTCGAACCTCGATGCCAAATTGCGCAACCAAATGCGGATCGAGATTAAAGCGCTGCAACGCCGTCTTGGCGTAACGTCGATCTACGTCACCCATGACCAGGTTGAAGCGATGACAATGGCCGACCGGATCATCGTGCTGAATAGCGGTGAAATTGAACAGATCGGCACACCGGCCGAAATATATCATTCTCCCGCCTCGACTTTTGTTGCCTCGTTCATGGGCGCGCCGCCGATGAACCTGATTGAGGCGCGCGTCGAAGAGGGCGAAATCCGTGTGAACGGCGGTGCGTCCATTGGGCCGGCTGGTCGCTGCCCGTCCGGGCCAATCCAGCTCGGCGTTCGACCTGAGGACGTGGAGCTTGGCGGTGCTGGGCAAACACCGTTCGACATCTCGATTGTTGAGGAGTTGGGCGCGCACCGCTTGCTGCATGGTCACCTTGGCGGTCAGCCTTTCACAGTTCATGTGGGCAAGGAAGTTGCGGCGGCACCGGGGACCACCCAGATTCACCTTAAGCCTGAGGCTTTGCGGCTCTTTGATTCCCAAACAGGAAAAGCGATGTGATCACTCAACGCCTTTCGGCGCTGCCTCCGGTCAGCGCCGCGCACCGCGACCGCATTCTCGCGGCGCCGCGCACAGTCGAAGAACACCGCAGCCTCCTGAAAGAGACGGATGCGATGAACGCGGTCCAGGTTGGCGGAGAAGCCTCGGTCGGTGCTTTGCCGGGCGATCTCACTGTTGTGGCCTGGAATGTCGAGCGTTGCCTGTTTCCAGAAGAGACCGCAGCGCACCTTGCGCCGTTGTCTCCGGATGTCGTGCTGTTGTCTGAGGTCGACCACGGCATGGCACGTACAGCGCAACGACACACGACCGAAGGCGTCGCGACAGCATTGGGCATGTCTTATGCCTATGGGGTCGAGTTCTTTGAGATGGACTTGGGAGGCGAGACAGAGCGCCAGTTCTGCAAGGACGATTTCAACGCGTTGGGGTTTCACGGGAATGCTATCTTGGCACGCGTCCCCCTTGAGCGTGTCGCAATGGTGCGCTTAGACGATGCCGGGCATTGGTTTGTTCCGCAGGCGGGTGCCACCGACCCGGGGCAGCCGCGCATCGGCGGACGGATGGCTCTGCTTGCCGAACTCTCCACCGAGGCAGGTAAATTGACCGTTGTCTCGACGCATCTCGAAAGCAATGCGGATGCTGCATTTAGGCGTACTCAGTTTGAGCTTTTGCTCGACGCTGTGGAAGATTTTGCACCCACTGGGCCTGTCCTTATTGGCGGTGATCTGAACACCGGCAACCACCTGCCACCCGATTTCGATTGGCGAAACGAAGATCTCTTTTCGCGTGGTGAAAAACGAGGTTTTTCGTGGGGGTTTACCGCGGATGGGCCGACCACGCGCCCAAGTCTGATCACTCCACACCCTGATCGTGTCATGAAGCTAGACTGGATTGCAGGGCGGGGAGTGGCGTGCAAAGCAAACGGTGTTTTGTCGTCAATCTCGGAAGCGGGTACACCGCTGTCTGACCATGATGCGGTTTGGGCTCAGGCGGTGATTGCGTAACGGTCAATTTCGGCACTCACCTGATATGTTCCCCGTTGGTGTGCTTTAAGGTCGGCCTGTGAACCTTACTGCGCCGAGGTGGGAAACATTTTGCTGGAGCTGACGGCTTTACCTGGCGACGTCTGGCCAAGCCCAGGGACGTTCCTCCCGACGGGCTTCTTTGAAGCGCTGAATCTCTGGCGTGTGTTGGAGAGTTAAGTCGATGTCGTCCCAGCCATTTTTGAGCTTGAGGCTCCATGTGTCTGACAGTGCGAAAGGCACGCGGACGGAGTTGCAGGAAATCGTTAGTGTCTCCAAGGACACGATCAGATCTGCGTTTTGTCCTGCCATAGACGCGGTCAATGCGTCGATGTCGGCCTCATTGACCGTGGCGGGCAACACACCGTTATTGACCGCGTTGCCCGCAAAGATGTCGCCAAAGCTTGGGGCGATAATGACCCGGAACCCCGCGTCGGCCAGAGCATATACAGCGGCCTCCCGAGAGGAGCCTGTGCCGAAATTGCGCTGAGTGATCAAGATTGTTGCATCCGCATGGTCGTTCAGCGGGAAGGTCGACAGCAAAGCGCCATCGGCGTCACGGCGCAGATCGTGAAACAGGTATTTCGCGTAACCCTCGCTGCGCGGTGTCGACATAAAGCGCGCTGGAATGATCTGGTCGGTGTCGACGTTTTCCATTGCGAGCTCAAGCGCACGGCCGGAATGTTCTGTCCAACCGCGTGTCATGGCGTTCGCCCAGCCAGAAATGGGCGCACATCGGTGATCGTGCCGGTCACACACGCAGCAGCCACCATCGCGGGCGACATCAAATGCGTACGCGCGCCACGGCCTTGGCGCCCTTTGAAATTGCGGTTGGTGGAAGACGCACAGCGCTTGCCGGGATCAACCAAATCCCCGTTCATGCCAACGCACATGGAGCAGCCAGAACTCACCCAGTCCAAGCCGGCATCTTTGAACACTGTGTCGAGCCCTTCCTGTTCCGCTTGCGTTTTGACGCGGGCGGAACCGGGGGAGACCAGACCAGGGACGCGTGCCTTACGCCCTGCAAGGACCGCCGCCGCCTCGCGCAGATCTTCGATACGGCCATTTGTGCAGGACCCGATAAATGCCTGATCGATTTGCGTTCCAGCCAAAGGAGCTCCGGGTTTAAGGCCCATGTAATCGAGCGCTTCGATAGTGGCCGCAGTCTTGTCGTCCGGCAGGTTTGCAGAGATCGGCAAAGCCTGTTCGGGGCTTGTGCCCCAAGTTGCAGTTGGGGCGATGTCGTCACCAGACAGGGTGATGTCCTTGTCGAATTGTGCGTTTTCATCAGAGTGCAGCGCCGCCCATTCAGCTATCGCAGCATCCCATGCGGAGCCACGTGGCGCGAAAGGACGATCTTTGACATACGCAAATGTCGTTTCGTCGGGCGCGACAAGGCCCATACGCCCGCCGCCTTCTATTGTGAGGTTGCAGAGCGTCATACGCCCTTCCATCGAAAGGTTGCGCACAGTGCTTCCGGCATATTCCACGCAATGCCCTTGCGCGCCACCCGTGCCGAGTTTTGCGATCCAGTTAAGCGCGATATCCTTGGCGCTGACGCCCAGACCAAGTGCGCCATCGATTGTGATGCGCATGGCTTTGGGTTTTCGTTGCCAGATTGTTTGCGTGGCGAGGATGTGGGCGACCTCGGTTGCGCCGACGCCAAACGCAAGGGTGCCGAATGCTCCGTGTGTTGACGTGTGGCTATCGCCGCAGTTGATAAGCAGGCCGGGTAGGGTAAGACCCTGTTCCGGTCCCACCACGTGGACGATCCCTTGATCGGGATCATCCAAATCGAAGATCTTCAAGCCATGTGTCGCCGCGTTCGTGCGCAGCGTTTCAATCATGCGAACGATGTCGGGATCGGGAAGCCGCGCAGCTCTGCGGGTAGGGGCATAGTGATCCACGACTGCAAATGTGAGGCCGGGTTCTGCGACGGGCGCCCCTCTTTCGGAAATCTTGGCAAACGCGTGATGCGAACCTTCGTGAACCAGGTGACGATCCACCCAAAGGAGCGACGCGCCGTCTGCACGCCGATGAACTTCGTGAGTCTCCCACAGCTTATCCAGAAGCGTATTGGCGCGGTTCAACGTTCGGTGCCCTTTACAATTGCTGGTGCGAACGTAGCGTATCCCGCCAAGCAGGCAAGATTGTTTGACCTAGCTGGACGGTCGGCTATCTGGTGAGGTCGGGATTTGGGGGGAAGCTATGCCCGTTGTGGAGCTGCATTTGATTGAGGGCTATGGCTCTGATGACAAACGCCGTTTGGGTGAGGCACTGACCGATGCGGTCCGCTCTATTGTTCCTGCGCAGCCTGAAGGTGTTGTGGTGATGATCCACGAGATGAAAGCGGACGGATATTACCGGGGTCGGGGTACAAAGACGCCCGCACCGGCCCTGCCAGACCCTTGCGATTTGGTGCGAAATTTTCTGGCGGCGATGCAGAGGCGTGATCTCAATGCGGCCCGCGACATGCTGGGCGAGGGGTTCACGATGCAATTTCCGGGCGCGCCTATCATGACAACGCTTGAGGAATTGGTGACGTGGTCGGCGCCGCGATATCGATACGTTGAAAAGAGCTATGACGGCATCGAAACCTTGCAAAGCGCAGGCGCGGCCGCCGTTGTTTACGCGCGCGGCACATTGGCTGGGGAATGGTTGGACGGCTCTACCTTTAGCAGCATTCGCTTTATTGACCGGTTCGAAATCGAAAATGGAAAACTCACCCGGCAGGAAGTCTGGAATGATATGGCGGAAGAAAAGGCGAAAGTATGAGTGAGATTGATCCGATTACTCTGTCCGTACTGGCAGGGCGGATGGAACAAATCGCAGATGAGATGGACGCGACACTGTTTCGCGCAGCGTTCAATCCCATCATCGCCGAAGCCCACGATGCAAGCCATGGACTGTATCATGCCGAAACCGGCGACACTCTGGTACAGGGAAAATCTGGATTGCCGATCTTTGTCGGCGTGATGTCGTTTGCGGTTCAGGCCGTAATCGAAAAGGTGAAAGCCGATGGTGATCTTGAGGATGGGGATATCTTCATCTTCAACGACGCCCACATCGGTGGCACGCACCTCAGTGACATGCGTCTGGTGAGACCCTATTTCCGCGACGGTAAACTGTTTTGCTATTTGGCTTCGGTGGGGCATTGGCACGACGTCGGGGGCGCCGTTCCCGGGAATTACAATCCTGCTGCAACGGATGTGTTTCAAGAGGCCTTTGTGTTGCCCCCTGTTCGGCTCGCGCGGGCTGGTAAGATAAACCCCGATATCGTCGACATTGTTTTGCGCAATACGCGCCTGCCGCAATCAGCGATGGGCGACCTTAACGGACAGCTTGGTGCGCTGGATCTGGGTGTAAAACGATTGGACGAATTGCTGGATGAATACGGCGCGCCCACGATTTCTTCTTCTTTCGATGCGCTGGGCAATCGGGCCGAAGCCTTGATGCGGTCCGAATTAGAAGCTTTGCCGGATGGCGTTTGGGAAGCGCAGGACTTCCTTGATAATGATGGTATCGAAGACACGCCTTTGGCGATCAACGTTCGCCTTGAGATCACTGGCGACCGCATGGTGTTGGACTTTGGAAATTCCGCGCCGCAGTGCGCCGGACCGGTCAACATTGCTTTGCCGACCACCATTGCCACGGCCTATGTGGCGATCAAACATATCTTTCCCTTGCTGCCTGCAAATGCGGGCGTCATGCGCCCGATCGACGTGAAAGTGCCCGAAGGCTCGATCCTGTCGGCTGAGTTTCCAGCGCCAACCGGGGGCTACACCGAAACCATTCTGCGCATGATCGATGTCGTGTTCTCCGCGTTTGCACAAGCGGTGCCCGACCGTGTCGTGGCCAATGCGTATGGGACGATCAACGCGTTATCGATCGCAGGCAAACGCAGCAATGGCCAGCCTTGGGTGATGTTCAGCTTTTATGGCGGCGGGCATGGGGCATCGGTCGAAAGTGATGGGCTGAACCACGGCAACGCCCCGATTTCCACGGCAACAATCCCGCCGATGGAAATCTTGGAGGCCGCTTACCCAGTGATGTTTCGCAGTTGGGCCTTGCGCCCTGACAGCGCCGGGGCAGGTCAACATCGCGGTGGCATGGGGGCGATTTACGAAATCGAAGTGCTTGAGGAAAACGGGGGTGAAGCATTCCTGTTTGGCGAACGCGGACGTTTTGCGCCCAAGGGAATTGCCGGAGGCAAAGATGCCGCGCTGAACCATTTTTCCTATGAGCAGGACGGAGATTGGGCAGAACCGCCGTTGGCGTCCAAGATGCGCGGTATTCGCCTGAAACAGGGGGAGGCTGTGCGGCTCGAAACACCGGGCGGTGGTGGATTTGGCCCGCCAGAAGGTCGATCGGCCCACGCAATTGCAAGGGATGTTGCGCGCGGTTTGATGAGTGAAGAAGAAGCGGATCGTGCCTATAGCGCGAACTGGCGTAAGGAGCAGTCATGACCCGTCACATGATCGGTGTAGATG
>JABSSA010000300.1 GCA_013214665.1 Paracoccaceae bacterium | reverse complement strand
CGGCCATCGACGCAAGCCAGGCCCATGTCACCGGCACCGTGCGTTTGAAACTGTACAAAGGTCTCGCCCGCACCGTGGGTCGCTGGTCCGAACACAGTCTCTATTCCGAGGCGCATGTGACCTTCGAAGAAGATCACGGCGCTTACGATCAGGCGGATGCGAAAGGCTTTATCCAGCTTAACGCGCTGCGCCTGAAGCTGCTGGCCGCGCGGGACCGGAAGTTTAAGTGAGCTTATGCTGGCTGAGAGCGCTGTAAATCGGCAGCGCTCCGGCCAAAACCTCCTCATAAACAGGCTCTAATTCGGGCAAATCACCCTCCGGCCCATCAAAACCGGTCGAACGATGCACCGCGCCGTACCAATGCGCGGCCCAAACACCATCATCTGCATGTCCACCTGCTGGCCAATGCAGCATGTCGGCGGTCCAGGTGATCCCGATGGCATCACACAGCTTTTCCAACATACCCGCCGGATCATCTCGAATATCTGCCGCATCCACCACAATCGGTGTCTCACACCGGTCAAACAGCGCCTTTTGCTGCAAGAAACCGATGTCTTCCAACGTCGGATTTTCCCGTTTGCGCGCATAGCTCGCGATGACACGCGCCGGGTGGCGGATCAGAAACACGTTGGTCACATTGTCCATCCAATCCAAAGGCACACCGGGCAGCATGTGATGGGTCATGTGCTTTTGGTAAAACACCGGCTCAGGCACATCGCCCATGATATCGCG
Organism: Paracoccaceae bacterium; assembly: GCA_013214665.1. GTDB lineage: Bacteria > Pseudomonadota > Alphaproteobacteria > Rhodobacterales > Rhodobacteraceae. The sequence goes on along the minus strand of JABSSA010000300.1, from coordinate 22,751 downwards.
CACAACCTGATCGGCGTCTTGCGGCTGGGCTGCCAAAATCTCCGCCCCCATTGGGTGATCCAAACCGGTTTTCGCGAGGTATGACGCATAAAAGGGCTCATCCACCACGCGGCAATCAGGCCGCGCGCCAAAGGAATACATCATAGCCGTCGATAAATTTCGTGGCCCGGACCACATCGCAATGCGTTTTGTCACAAAAGTCGCCTTTCCTTCACCGGTCGTCACCAAGCCGTGAGAACCATGCAGCAGGAATTGCACGAAAAGGCCGACATAGGCAAAGCTCATGTCAAAGGAGAACTCTGATGAAATCTATACGTTCTGTTCGCCCTCTTTTGTTGGCCCTCGTGATCGGCCTGGGCCTTGTCGCGCAATCCAAAACATCTCACGCCGCTGAATTAGAAAGCATTACGGTGGCCGGCGGGTGTTTCTGGTGCGTGGAAGCTGATTTCGAAAAGGTGAAAGGCGTCAAAGAAGCGGTGAGCGGATATACCGGCGGTGCCAAAGCAAACCCGACGTATAAGCAAGTCACCAAAGGTGGATCTGGCCATTATGAAGCGGTCAAAATCACCTATGACCCCAGCGTGATCACACGCCCACAGTTGTATGCTCTGTTTTTGCGGTCTGTGGATGTAACAGATGCGGGTGGTCAATTTTGTGACCGCGGCGAAAGTTACCGCACCGCAATCTTTGCAAGCGGTGCAGCAGCGACAGATGCGGCAAACGCCCTGTCAAACGCGCAAGCCGAGCTCGGACAGAAAATTGTGACACCTATTCTGGCAGAAGCGCCCTTTTACCCGGCGGAAGAGTATCACCAGGATTATTATAAGTCGTCCGATCTGATCCTGACACGCTTTGGGCCGCGGACCAAATCCAAGGCCTACAAACTTTACCGCAACGCCTGTGGCCGCGACAAACGGGTCAAGCAACTTTGGGGCAATGCGGCGGCGTTCACGGGTTAACCCAGCCGCCAATCCTCAATATCCTTGAGATCAGGGATGACATCCGCCGTCCCTAGCCTCGTCACCATCAAGGCTGCGGCCTTGGTGGCCAAGGATAGAGATTGCGCCATCGGCAATCCACGATCCAGCCCGGCGACAAGATACCCCGAAAACGTGTCCCCTGCGCCTGTGGTATCAATTGGGTCTACCTGGATTGCCGGAATATCACTCGTTTGACCCGCCTGAACATCGTGATACCGGCAGCCTTTCGCCCCAAGCGTCACCACGATATGCGGCACTCCGGTTTCAACAACGGGCATCGCCATAGCAGTCTCTAATTGGGCGCATTCGACCTCGTTCAGGATCAAAAGATCCGTCAAAGGCAACATCGCCTGCACGGCGTCTACGGAAAATGGCGCCGCCGCATAGACCACGCGCAAACCCATGTCGCGGGCGATTTTTGCCCCCTCGGCCTGCGCGTTGGTTTCGTTCTGCGTCACAAAGGTATCACCTTGATTGGCAGAGCTCAGCGCCTGACCCAGTTGATCGCCAGAGATCGTGCCATTTGCGCCGGTATAAAGAATGATCTGATTCTCACCCTCGTCATCCACGCTGATATTCGCGTGACCCGTTGGTTCCGAACTATCCGCAATAAAACGTGTGTCGACGCCATATTCCAAAAGCCGATCTTTGGCCCAGCGTCCATCCGCACCAATCGCGCCGATATGGTGAACTCGCGCTGCACAACGAGCGGCAGCGACAGACATATTCGCGCCCTTGCCGCCTAAACCGCGCTGAAATGCGCCAGCCGCAAGGGTTTCACCCGCGACCGGCAAATGTGGAACCCGATAGACGTTATCAATGTTGATCGATCCGAGGTTCCAAACCGCCATCAGCCCACCTTACACGCAGCCAGAACAGCCATGTTCAAAATGTCATTGGCGGTGGAACCCGTTGACGCAATCTGAATCGACTTATCAACCCCGGTCAGGATCGGGCCAATCACGGTCGCGCCGCCCATTTCCTGCATCAGTTTCACCGAAATTGAGGCCGAATGCCGAGCAGGGACCACAAGGATGTTCGCCGGGCCAGTCAAACGGCTGAATGGGTATGCTTCTTGCGCTGCAGCGTTTAACGCCACGTCGACAGTCATTTCGCCATCATATTCGAAGTCGACACCACGTTTGTCCAACACATCCGGGGCCATGTGCATCTTTTCGGCGCGCTCTGACACCGGATAGCCAAACGTGGAAAAGCTCACAAAGGCGACGCGCGGTTCTAGCCCGAGATTCTTAACAACCTTGGCCGCGTTTTCAGCAATGTTTGCCAGATCGTTTTCGTCTGGCCATTCATGCACCAACGTATCCGCCACAAAAACGATCCGCCCGTTCAACATAACGGCGGTCACACCAACAGCACCGTGATGCGCATCAGCGTCAAAAACGTGGTTCAACCGTTCAAGAGCGTGCGCAGATTTCCGCGTGGCACCAGTGACCAAACCATCGCCGTGCCCATGGGCCAGCATAAGCGCCGAAAACACATGCCGGTCGCGGGCTGCAAGGCGATGTACATCTTGTCTGTCAAAGCCACGCCGCTGCAAGCGGCCATACAGATAGTCTTTATAGGTCTCTAAATAGGTCGTATTGGCCGCATTTACGACTTCAAGCTCGCGCACCGCATCGCTTAAACCGGCTTCTTCAAGTTTGGCTTTCACGTCAGCTTCGCGCCCAACAACCAGCGCCTTCCCGAAACCAGACCGCTGATACATGACAGCTGCACGCAGTACGCGCGGGTCATCTCCTTCAGCAAAAATCATCCGGGCCTGATTTGCGCGCGCGCGAGCGTTGATGCCCGTCAAGACGCTGGCAGTCGGATCCATTCGGGATTTCAGGGAAAGCTCATAGGCCTCCATATCTATGATGGGGCGGCGTGCAGCGCCTGTGTCCATGCCGGCACGTGCTACAGCGGGGGGAATGCGATAGATCAATCGCGGATCGAATGGCGTCGGAATAATGTAGTCCCGACCAAATGACAGCTTTCGCCCGTAAGCCACAGCAACTTCATCTGGCACGTCTTCCCGCGCCAAAGCCGCAAGCGCATGGGCACAGGCGATTTTCATTTCGTCATTGATCGCGCGCGCGTTGATGTCGAGCGCACCTCGGAAAAGATAGGGAAACCCAAGTACGTTGTTGACCTGGTTAGGGTAATCGCTGCGCCCGGTGGCCACGATTGCATCCATCCGCACTTCTTGCGCCTCTTCCGGTGTGATTTCCGGGTCAGGGTTGGCCATGGCGAAAATCACCGGGTTGTCGGCCATGCTCATCACCATTTCTGGTGTCACCGCCCCTTTGACACTGACGCCCAAAAACACGTCAGCGTCTTTCATCGCGTCTTCGAGCGTGCGAAGCTCTGTATTTACGGCATGGGCAGATTTCCACTGGTTCATACCCTCGGTACGGCCCTGATAAATAACGCCTTTTGTGTCGCACACGATGCAGTTGCTGTGCCGTGCGCCCATCGCCTTGAGCAATTCGATACAGGCGATTCCGGCCGCACCCGCGCCGTTCAGCACGATCTTCACATCTTCGATCTTCTTGTTCGACAGATGCAGCGCGTTGATCAAGCCCGCCGCACAGATCACCGCCGTGCCGTGCTGGTCATCGTGAAAGACAGGGATATCCATCTCTTCTTTAAGGCGCTGTTCGATGATGAAACATTCCGGCGCCTTGATGTCTTCCAGATTGATGCCACCAAACGTGGGGCCCATCAGGCGCACCGCGCGGCAAAACTCATCCGGGTCTTCGGTATCAAGCTCGATGTCGATGGAGTTGACGTCGGCAAAGCGCTTGAAGAGTACTGATTTGCCTTCCATCACCGGCTTCGAACCAGCTGCGCCAAGGTTTCCAAGACCCAAAACAGCGGTGCCGTTGGAGATAACGGCCACCAGATTGCCCTTGTTGGTATAATCGTAAACCGTTTCAGGGTTTTCCGCGATGGCCTCGCAAGGAACGGCAACGCCCGGAGAATAGGCCAGGCTCAGATCGCGCTGGGTTGTCATTGGCACAGTGGCCTGCACTTCCCACTTGCCGGGTGTCGGCTCCATGTGGAAGGCCAGCGCCTCTTCTGCGGTTACTTTTGTCTTGGTCATGCCTCTGTCCCTTGATCGCGCCGCGCTTTGTTATAGCAACGTCTTCAAGCGCTCAATCGACTTTGGCTTTTCCTTCGCGTCGCCGGTTTGTAAGGTCGCCTGAACGTGAGGCGGAGCATCCCCATGGCAGTCACGCCGATGATGGCGCAATACCTAGACATCAAAGCGGCGCACGCGGATGCGCTGCTGTTTTATCGTATGGGCGATTTCTATGAGATGTTCTTTGACGACGCGGTTGCGGCGGCTGAGGCGCTGGATATCGCGCTGACAAAACGGGGCAAGCACAACGATCAGGATATTCCCATGTGCGGCGTGCCCGTTCATGCCGCCGAAGGGTATTTGCTGACGCTGATCCGCAAAGGGTTTCGCGTGGCCGTCTGTGAACAGATGGAAAGCCCGGCGGAGGCGAAGAAAAGAGGCTCTAAATCAGTTGTAAAGCGGGATGTTGTGCGGCTGGTAACCCCCGGTACCCTGACCGAAGACAGTCTGTTGGATGCGCGGCGGCACAACTTTCTCGCCGCCTATAACGAGGTGCGCGATGAAAGCGCATTGGCCTGGGTCGATATTTCCACCGGCGCGCTGCATGTTCTGGCGCTTACCGCCACCCGGCTTGGGCCGGAGCTGGCCCGATTGGCGCCATCTGAGCTGATCCTGACAGACACAAACAAGGAAAAATACGCCGAATTAGTGTCTGATTTCGGCGTGTCGATGACAGAGATTGGCCGCGCTGCTTTCGATTCAGCCAGCGGGCACAAACGGGCCTGCGATCTCTTTAACGTGGCCACGCTGGACAGTTTTGGCACCTTCGGGCGTGCAGAACTGGGGGCGCTTGGGGCGATCCTTGAGTATCTGGAGATCACGCAGAAAGGCAAATTGCCGCTGTTACAGCCACCCGTTTTGGAAAGCCTGTCAAAAACCATGCAGATTGACGCCGCAACCCGGCGCAATCTGGAGCTGACCACCACCTTGGCGGGGCAAAAGGCGGGATCTTTGCTGTCAGTGATCGACAAAACCGTCTCAGCGGGCGGCGCGCGTTTGCTGGAGCGGCGGTTGGTGTCGCCGTCGTTGGATTTGGAAACGCTGACCAACTGGTTGGATGCGGTTCAAGTGTTCCACGACGCGCCAATGGTGCGGGAGGATTTGCGGGCCGAACTGCGAAAAGTGCCCGACATTGACCGCGCCGTATCACGACTTGCGATGGATCGTGGCGGACCACGAGATTTGGCCGCCGTGCGCACCGCGTTGGAACAGGCGGATCGTATTCAGGGCCAAAACCACGCTGTCCGGGCGGAAACGCTTTCCGAAACCTATACCCGTTTGGGCGGACATGACCAACTTATTGCCCTGTTAGACACAGGATTGATCGCCGAACCGCCCCTTTTGACCCGTGATGGCGGGTTTGTGGCCGAAGGTTATGACGCGGAGCTGGATGAGGCGCGCAAGCTGCGGGATGAAGGGCGCGGCGTTATTGCAAAGATGCAGCAGGAATTCATTGCGGAAACCGGCATTCAATCGCTCAAGATCAAGCATAACAACGTTCTGGGCTATTTCATCGAAACAACGGCCACACATGCCGAAAAGATGCTGTCCCCTCCGCTGAATGAAACCTTCATTCACCGTCAGACAACGGCCAATCAGGTGCGGTTTACAACGGTCGAACTCTCTTCGTTAGAGACGAAAATCTTGAACGCGGGCGCGCGGGCGTTGGAGATTGAAAAGGCGATTTTTCAATCGTTGCGGCAGGCCATTCTGGATCAAACTGGCCCGATTCATCAAGCCGCGCGGGCGTTGGCGGAACTGGATGTAGCTGCCGCCTTGGCGCAATTGGCGATTTCTGGCGATTGGGTGCGCCCCACTATAGACAGCTCCCGCGCCTTTGAGATCACCGCCGGTCGGCATCCGGTGGTGGAACATGCTCTGAACCAACAAGACGGTTCCCCTTTCATCGCCAATGATTGCGATCTGAGCGCGGATGACACCGCTGCGATATGGCTGCTGACCGGCCCGAACATGGCGGGTAAGTCCACATTCCTCCGGCAAAACGCTATCATCGCTTTGCTTGCACAAATCGGCAGCTATGTTCCCGCCCAATCGGCCCATATTGGCCTTGTTAGTCAATTGTTCAGCCGCGTGGGCGCCTCGGACGATCTGGCGCGCGGACGATCGACGTTCATGGTGGAGATGGTTGAAACCGCCGCTATCCTGAACCAAGCAGATGACCGCGCGTTGGTTATTTTGGATGAAATCGGACGCGGCACCTCGACCTACGATGGTCTGTCCATCGCCTGGGCGACATTGGAACATCTGCATGAGGTGAATGCTTCGCGCGCTTTGTTTGCAACGCATTATCACGAGATGACCGCCTTGGCTGAAAAGCTGGATGGTGTGGGTAACGCCACCGTCGCCGTGAAAGAATGGGATGGCGAGGTTGTGTTTTTGCACGAGGTGCAAAAAGGTGCGGCGGATCGGTCTTATGGCGTGCAGGTCGCGCGGTTGGCGGGCTTGCCTGCGGCGGTGATCGAACGGGCGCGCGTGGTGCTCGACACCTTGGAAAATAGCGAACGGCAAGGCGACGGCAGCCAAAAGGCGTTGATCGACGATTTGCCGCTTTTCTCTGCAACGCCAGTACCAAAACAAGAGCCGCCGAAACCATCGGCGGCTGATGAGATGATGCAGGATATTCACCCCGATGAGCTGACCCCACGCGAGGCGCTGGATTTGATCTATCAGCTCAAACAGGCGGTGCAGGACAGCTGATCAGCTCGCCACCATCGACGAAACGCCAACCTGCGCAGGACGCAGCAAACGATCATGCAGCAAAAAGCCTTCGGCGGCGACCTGAATGATCTCGCCGGCTTTGGTGCCTGGCACAGGGGCTTCGAACATGGCCTGATGATGCTGGGGATCAAACTTGTCGCCCACTTCCGGCGCGATGATTTCGATGCCGTGCTTTTTGAACACGTTCAAAAGCTCGCGCATTGTGAGTTCGACACCTTCCAAAAGCGCGGCAGATTGTTCGCGCGCCTCATCAGAGGCCGCTTCCAAAGCGCGCTTCATATTGTCGTAAACCGGCAGCATGTCGCGGGCCAGCTTTGAGCCGCCATAATTTTCGGCCTCGCGCCGATCTTTTTCAGACCGTTTGCGGGCGTTTTCCGCATCTGCCAGCGCGCGCATAAAGCGATCTTTGAATGCGTCCCGCTCAGCGGTCAGTTCTTCGATGATCTGAGCTTCGGACAGCTCTTGGTCTTCCATCTCGGCCGCAAGCTCTTCGGCTTCGATGTTTTCAATATCATCAAGAAATTCGTGCTCTTTTGGCTCTGCCATGTTCTTCCTCTAGCTCCGGTCAGACAGCATCCGACCCACCAGTTGCGCCGTGTAATCCACAATCGGGACAATTCGCCCGTAGTTCAGGCGAGTCGGTCCAATCACACCGACCGCGCCAATAACCTTACGGTCAGCGTTCATATATGGAGAGACAACCAAAGAGGAACCCGAAAGTGAGAAAAGTTTGTTCTCGCTGCCGATAAAAATGCGGACGCCTTCGCCTTCATCGGTCAATTCCAGAAAATCAGCAATATCACGTTTACGTTCCAGATCGTCAAACAACGTTCTGATACGGTCCAGATCCTCTGAGGGCACCGCATCATCCAGCAGATTGGACCGTCCGCGCACGATCAACCGCTCCCCCCCATCCGAATCATCGAGCCAGACCGCAAGACCGCTTTCCACCAATGTCCGTGACAGCGCATCAATCTCTTGCCGGCGGGTTTGAATTTCGGTCTGGATCAGGTGGCGCACCTCGCTGACGGTGCGGCCTTCGATCAAGCTGTTCAAGAAATTCGCGGCCTCGCGCATAGACGATGGCGTTTGACCGGGTGGCGGGGTGAAAAGACGGTTTTCCACGTGATCATCTGCAAAAACCAAAACGACCAAGGCGCGATCAGGGGCCAACGACACGAATTCGATATGCCGAATGGGCGCTTCGTGCTTGGGGGTCAGAACCAAAGACGCGCCATGTGTCACACCAGACAACGCAGAGCCGACGCGATCCAAGAGCCCAGAAACATCGTTATCCGGCGCATCCACTGTGGCATCAATCGCCTCGCGATCCATCACCTCGGGCATGCCAACTTCGAGGATACCATCCACAAACATGCGCAACCCAAGCTGTGTAGGAATGCGGCCCGCGCTGATATGGGGGCTGCCCAGCAGACCCATGAACTCCAGATCCTGCATGGCATTGCGAATCGTCGCGGCGCTGACTTTTTCGCTGAAATCGCGGGTCAGCGTGCGACTGCCAATCGGGTCGCCGGTTTGCAAATAGCCTTCGACCACCCGGCGAAAAACCTCGCGGGATCGGTCGTTGAGCTGTTGCAGAATGTCTGACGGAGTTTCCATGGTCAAAAGTATGCTCAGTTTGGCACGAGGTTCAATCGGGCTTGCATGGCGTGCGGTGGTGCAGGTATCCCCGCGACAAAATTGAAAGGATCATTCATGCGCCCGTCTGGAAGAGATTTAAGTGAATTGCGGCCTGTTGCAATCGAAACCGGCTTTACCAAGCACGCGGAAGGCAGTGTTTTGATCAAAATGGGTGACACACATGTGTTGTGCACCGCCACAATCGAAGATCGGGTGCCCCCGTTTATCAAAGGATCGGGCCTTGGCTGGGTCACAGCGGAATATGGCATGTTGCCCCGCGCGACGAACACACGGATGCGGCGTGAGGCGGCTTCGGGCAAACAAGGTGGCCGTACGGTGGAAATCCAGCGCCTGATCGGCCGTTCGCTGCGCGCGGGTGTGGATCGGGTCGCCTTGGGCGAACGTCAGATCACAGTGGATTGCGATGTGATCCAGGCCGATGGCGGCACACGCTGCGCGTCGATCACCGGCGGTTGGGTTGCGCTGCGTTTGGCGGTAAACAAGCTGATGAAAGCGGGTGATGTGCTTTCCGATCCGCTGATTGATCCGGTTGCGGCGGTGAGCTGTGGCATTTTCGCGGGCCAGCCGGTCCTGGATCTGGATTACCCCGAAGACAGCGAAGCGGGTGTGGACGGCAATTTTGTCATGACGGGATCCGGCAAGCTGATCGAAGTGCAAATGAGCGCCGAAGGCTCGACCTATTCGCGCGATCAGATGAACCAACTTCTGGATTTGGCGGAAAAAGGTGTGAACGAACTAGTTGCGGCTCAGTTGGCAGCTGTCGCATGAGCCGTCGCTTTGAAGGCGAAACATTGCTGGTCGCCACGCACAACGCAGGCAAGCTGGAAGAGATGCGCGAGCTTTTCGCGCCATTGGGCGTGACAATTGTTGGCGCAGCGGAAAAGGGTCTGGCCGAGCCAGAAGAGACGGAAACCACGTTTGTGGGCAACGCGCGCATCAAAGCGCGGGCCGCTGTCGCCGCAACAGGTTTGCCTGCATTGGCGGATGATTCCGGGATCGAGGTTGATGGGCTGGATGGTGCACCGGGTGTGTATACCGCCGATTGGGCCGAAACCCCAAATGGCCGTGATTTCGTTATGGCCATGGAAAAGACCAATCGTTTGTTGAACGAACGAGGGGCCTCAGAGCCACGAACTGCGCGATTTGTCTCTACTTTGGTCCTGGCCTGGCCGGATGGGCATGATGAGGTTTTTGAGGGGCATGTGTCGGGGCAACTGGTGTGGCCCATGCGCGGAACGCTCGGCCATGGCTATGATCCGATGTTTCAGCCTGATGGCGAAACCCGGACGTTTGCCGAAATGTCATTTGCCGAAAAAAACGCGATGAGCCACCGGGCGCGATCATTTGAAAAGCTGATCCAGGGCTGTTTTGGCTGAAGATTGGGAATATGGCGGCTTTGGCATCTATGTGCATTGGCCGTTTTGCGCCGCGAAATGCCCATATTGTGACTTTAACAGCCATGTTCGCCCTTCTGTAGATCACGCCGCCTGGGCTGATGCGTTGGTCGAAGAGATCGACAAAGGCTTTGACGTCGTTGGCGATCGTATTGTGCGGAGTGTGTTTTTTGGTGGCGGTACACCTAGCTTGATGGAGCCGGATACGGTTGCGCGTATACTGGACCAGATTGCCAAACGGTTTCGCCAGACAAACCAGATCGAAGTGACGTTGGAGTCCAATCCGACTTCGGTCGAGATGGGCAAGTTTCAGGATTTCCGAAAGGTGGGCGTGAATCGCATTTCCATGGGAGTTCAAGCCTTGAACGACAGTGATTTGCGCCGGTTGGGCCGGATGCACAGTGTGGCTGAGGCGCGTGCGGCGTTTGATATTGCGCGTTCCACGTTTGACCGGGTCAGTTTCGACCTGATCTATGCGCGCCAAGACCAAACACTGGCGCAATGGGAAGCCGAGCTAACGTCAGCGTTAGAGATGGCGGTGGATCACCTGTCATTGTATCAGCTGACCATTGAACCAGGCACTGTTTTTGGCACGCGACATGCGCGAGGTCAGCTGCGGGGATTGCCGTCGGAGGATCTTGGCGCTGATATGTTTGAGCTGACGCAAGACATTTGCGAAGGCTACGGAATGCCGGCCTATGAAGTCTCTAACCATGCAAAACCTGATGCGCAGTCACAGCATAACCTCGTTTATTGGCGCTACGGGGATTACCTGGGAATTGGGCCCGGTGCGCATGGGCGGGTGACGACACATGGCGCCCGGTTCGCCACGGAAGAAGAACGAATGCCCGAAGCTTGGTTGAACGGATCGCGGCGCATTGTAACGGAAAACCTGACGCAGGATGTGCAAGCCTGGGAAATGGCGCTGATGGGGTTGCGCTTGCGCGAAGGGATTAGCAGACAGCGGTTGGAAGAGCTGCAGCAGAGACCCGTGGATCAAGGCAAAGTGCAGCACTTGATAGAAATTGGATTGATCGAATCCGATTCAGAAAGAATTATTGTTTTAAAACAAGGTGTTATGGTTCTGAACGCGATTATTCCAGAGTTGTTTGACGGGTGATCATTAATTTGAACGCACCGAACGACGGCGCGCATTTACTCAGACGCCAAGCGACGCAATAGATCGTCAAGCTGCTCCAACGATTTGTAGTGCAACGTCAAAGCACCGCCTTCGCTGCCCGGCTTGTGCGCGATCGACACTTTCATGGCCAAAGCAGCGCCCAGATCATTCTCTAAGGCGCGGGTGTCAGCATCTTTTTCAACGCTTTGAGGCGCCTTGGGTGCTGCACTCTCTTGCCCTGTTTTTGCTTTGGCCAAGGCTTCGGTCGCGCGCACAGACAGACCGTCTTTGATAACCTTGCGCGCCAACCCCATAGGATCATCAGATGTAATGAGCGCCCGCGCGTGTCCTGCGCTCAGAACGCCATCAACTACGAAGGCCTGCACTTCGGCCGGCAGATGGAGCAGTCGCAGCAGGTTCGCGATGTGGCTGCGGCTTTTCCCAAGGGCTGAAGCCACCTTTTCTTGTGTATGACCAAAACGGTCCATCAACATTTGGTAGCCAGACGCTTCTTCTATCGCGTTTAGATCAGAGCGTTGCACGTTTTCAATGATCGCGACTTCGAGCACTTCGGTATCGGAAAAGTCGCGCACCCGCACTGGGACATCATGCAAGTTGGCTATCTGAGCGGCACGCCACCGCCGTTCGCCTGCGACGATCTCATACCCGTCACCCTTTGCACGCACGATAAGCGGTTGAAGGATGCCGTGTTCGCGGATGGATGCAGCAAGATCATCCAGTTCGGCCTGCGTGAACTGCTTGCGAGGCTGTTCCGGGTTTGGGAAGACCTGTTCAATCGGCACAGTTTCAGACGGTTGTGCGGTTTGTGTGACTGGCGCATCCTCTTGGACATCTGCCATGAGCGCCGAAAGCCCACGGCCCAATCCGCGTTTTTTCTCTGATCCTGCCATTTTAGCCTCCTGTCGCCATCCCGTTGTTTTCTAGTATTTCTTCTGCCAAAGCCCGATAGGCCGCTGCACCTTTGGAATATGTATCATATTCAAGCACAGGCAGCGCGAAGGATGGCGCTTCGCTCAAACGGACATTGCGCGGAACAATGGTATCAAACACCAGCTCGCCTAGGTTATCGCGCGCGTCCTGTTCCACTTGTTGGCTCAAGTTGTTTCGCAGATCGACCATCGTCAGAACAACCCCTTCCAGGCGCAGTTCTGTATTTCCGATCTGGCGCACTTCCCGAATGGTCATCATGAGCTGAGACAAACCTTCCAACGCAAAGAACTCACTTTGCAGCGGGACAAGAACGGAATGCGCTGCCATCAGAGCATTCACTGTCAACAGGTTCAGCGATGGCGGGCAATCGATCAGAACGAAATCAAACGGATCCAGATCGGGCACCCGCAACGCATCATGAAGCAGAAAACTGCGCTTTTCGTTCGACAACAGCTCCATGTCAGCGGAACTGAGGTCTGTATTCGTCGGAATGATTGACAGGTTTGGCGTTGCCGTCTGGTGCATGGCATCGCGGGGATTGGCTTCGTCAAGTAAGACGTCGTAGGTTGTTGTGACACGAGATTCCGGATCGATGCCCAACCCGGTCGAGGCGTTGCCCTGTGGATCAAGATCCACGATCAAAACTTTTTGCCCCTGCTCGGCCAGTGATGCGCCCAAATTAATAGTGGTAGTTGTCTTTCCAACACCCCCTTTTTGATTGGCAATCGCGATGATTTTAGGGCTTTGCTGAGGCACATGGTCAGGCACGGCGGATCTCTCTACACTTGAGAAGACGGGAATTTTCGGACGTGATGCTTGGGATAGCTTCTACTTGAAATGCCCATATTTCTTGGGCTTCCGCAATCTCTTCTTTCCAGCTTGCCCCTTTCATGAAGAGACATGTGCCATCGGCGTCCAAATGACGCTCCGCGTGGATCAGAAGATTGGACAAGGAATCAAGAGCGCGGGCGCTAAGTGTATGTGTCGACTGAGCCGGCGCTTCTTCGATGCGCTGTGTGAGTACGGTTACGTTTAGATCAAGCTCTCGAGCAGCAGTGCGTAGAAAAGTACATTTTCTTTGATCGCTTTCGATACACGTTATTGCGGTATCAGGCTTGTCCTGTTTGGCCATGATGGCGATGGGAAGTGCGGGAAATCCACCGCCGCTTCCTATGTCGACCCAGGTTTTTCCTGGCTGAACATGACCCCAAAGCTGCAGGGAATCGCGAATATGGCGCTCAAACACGGTTGGATGATCGCGTTTTGAAACCAGGTTGATTTTCGGTGACCACTTTTGAACCAACGCTTCTAGCGCATTCAATCGGTCGAATGTTTCACGTGAAACATCAAACGGCAGCCCTTGAATCATGCGATTTTACGATCCGCTTTCCGGACAAGCATGACCAACAGCGTAAGGGCCGCCGGTGTCATGCCTTCCACCCTGCCCGCTTGCCCGATTGACCCCGGCCGCACGCGCTTGAGCTTCTCTCGTAGCTCAGAAGACAGCCCATCAATGTCATCGTAGGAAAACTCAAGCGGGATTTTCAGCGCTTCATCTTTTTGCAGCCGTTCGATATCAGCCGCCTGGCGCGAGATATAGTTGGCGTAAAGCGCATCATTCGACGCCTGCTTTGCCGACGCGAGATCAATATCTGCCAGATCAGATTGCAGCGCATAGAGATCCGCGATTTCTACATCCGGAAAAGCCAACAACTGGAAAGGTGTTCGCCGGTTCCCATCTTCTTTCACATTCACGCCCGCAGCCCTAATTTGCTTAGGGGTGTAAGCTGTTTGCTCTAACTTTCCGCGCGCGTCGTTAAGCAAATCCATTTTGCTTTGAAATGCACGGCAACGCTCTTCTGAGGCGATACCCAAATCGATCCCGATTTGCGTCAACCTTTGATCAGCGTTGTCAGCCCGCAACGCCAAACGAAACTCAGCACGCGAAGTGAACATGCGATATGGCTCTGACACTCCCTTGGTCGTCAGATCGTCAATCATCACACCGATATAGCTGTCACTGCGCTCAAAACCCACGGAAGGCTTACCAAGCGCACGCGCGGCAGCGTTGAGCCCAGCGACCAACCCTTGCGCGGCCGCCTCTTCGTAGCCCGTTGTTCCGTTGATTTGACCCGCAAGGTACAGTCCTGGCGCTTCGGGCAATGCCAGTTCACTCGTCAAACATCGCGGATCGACGAAATCATACTCAATGGCGTAACCGGGCTGCAGGATTTTTGTGTTTTCCAATCCAGCGATGGATTTCACATAGTCACGCTGCACATCTATCGGCAACGAGGTCGAAATGCCGTTGGGGTAAACCGTATGGTCATCCAATCCCTCCGGTTCCAAAAAGATCTGGTGTGACGCCTTATCTGCAAATCGTACGATCTTGTCTTCGATAGAAGGGCAATACCTTGGTCCAACGCCATCGATGTGACCCCCATACATTGCGGATCGCGAGAGATTTTCACGAATGATCTCATGTGTGGCTTCATTTGTATGCGTCACACCACAAGGCACTTGTCGCGCCTGAACCTTATCCGTCAGAAAAGAGAAAAAGGTCGGGTCTTCATCGCCGTCCTGCTGCTCCAAAGCTGCCCAATCGATGGTTCGACCATCCAACCGCGGCGGCGTCCCCGTTTTTAAACGTCCGAGCGGCAAAGACATATCCGCTAATCGGTCAGCAAGCTTGCAAGACGCATCGTCGCCCATACGACCGGCTTGGCGTGTATCGTCGCCAATAAATATCATACCGCGTAAGAAGGTACCGGTCGTCAATACAACCGACTTAGCCTGAATTTCGGAACCATCTGCTAAAACAACACCAGAAATGGCGTGGCCATCCGTAAGAAAATCAACGACCTCCCCTTCAAGAATGTCCAAGCCATGTTGAGCTTCGGTCAGTGCGGCCATTGCTAGGCGATAGAGTTTTCGGTCACTCTGCGCACGCGGACCTTGTACCGCTGGACCCTTTCGACGATTTAAGAGCCGGAATTGAATACCAGCCGCATCCGCCGCACGGCCCATAACACCGTCAAGCGCATCGATTTCCCGGACCAAATGCCCTTTACCCAAACCGCCGATTGCAGGGTTGCAAGACATGACGCCCAAGTCCGACCGTTTCATAGTGACCAAAGCTGTGCGCGCACCATAACGAGCGGCGGCATGTGCAGCCTCTGCGCCAGCGTGGCCGCCGCCGATAACGAGAACATCAAAATGTTTCACGTGAAACATCCTCACTTGCCCAAACAAAAGGTCGAGAAAATCTCGGATAGCAGATTCTCAACATCAATGCGACCGGTCAGAACTTCCAATGCACGCTGAGCCGACCTCAATTCCTCCGCCACTAGATCATCCGCACCAACAGATGAACCCAGTAAATCTTGCGCAGCCCGTAAATGAGTAAGCGCCGAAACAATCGCGATCCGATGCCGCTCCAACGTGGCAATACCAACCTGCGATACGCGCGGTTCAAGAACTTCGAAAATCTGCGCTTCTAACCATTCCAGCCCCGCACCGGTTTTCCCAGAAACGCCGTTCTTGTAAACCCCCGCCTCATCTTGCTTGGCCAACGCAATGATATCACCAACCTGACACATCTCGCCCGGTGCACTCCCGTCCAACGACAGGAATACCCGTAAATCAGCCTCTGCCGCCGCTCGCATCGCGCGTGCAACACCAACCGCCTCGATCTCATCATCTGAGTCGCGCAAACCGGCCGTATCCAGCAACGTGACCGGGATACCACCGATCTCTAGGCGCACTTCGATAATATCACGCGTTGTCCCAGCGATGGACGACGTAATCGCGGCTTCCCTCCCCGCAAGAGCATTTAGCAACGTGGATTTACCGACGTTCGGTTCCCCCAGGATCGCAATCCGAAAACCACGGCGCACCGCTTCCGCATGGTGCACGCCGCCTTCTTCCGCCTCCAAATCTCGGACCAGCGATGACAGCAATTCCGTCACTTCCGGAGACACATCCACCGGAACCTCTTCATCAGCGAAATCCAACGTGGCTTCGATCAGAGCCGCAGCGCGGATCAGTTTTGTTCGCCACTGCTCCACCTTTTGGCCAATCGCCCCAGACAAAACGCGCTGCGCCTGAACACGCTGTGCTTCGGTCTCTGCTTCGATCAGATCCGACAGACCTTCCACTTGGGTCAGATCAAGCCGATCGTGCTCCAACGCCCTCCGCGTGAATTCCCCCGCTTCGGCCAGGCGAAACCCATCCTGCTCCGACAAATGCGCCAGAACTTTTCGCACCACCGCAAGGCTACCGTGGCATTGCAATTCCACGGTATCTTCGCCTGTGAAACTGCGTGGACCCTTAAAGAACAGCGTGACCGCCTCATCCAACACGGTCCCATCAGGCAGCAACAGTTTTTGCACCGTCGCATACCGCTCCGCCGGAACAACACAGCCGAAGGAGGTCAGCGCGCGAGTGGCATCGCCGCCCGACACACGAATAACAGAGACGCCAGCCCGCCCTACACCGCTGGCCAAAGCAAAGATCGTATTCATAACTAACCCATTGTTTTAAAACAATAAGTTACGTGTTCATTGAATCGAAGAAGTCTGAGTTGGTCTTTGTCTGTTTCAACTTCGAAATCAGGAATTCAATCGCATCCGTTGTCCCCATCGGGTTCAGGATCCGGCGCAAGACAAAGGTTTTTGCCAAATCACCCTTGTCGACCAACAAATCTTCTTTCCGCGTACCAGATTTCAGGATGTCGATCGCCGGGAACACACGCTTGTCCGCAATCTTGCGATCCAGAACGATTTCAGAGTTTCCTGTGCCTTTGAATTCTTCAAAGATCACTTCGTCCATCCGACTGCCAGTATCGATCAACGCGGTCGCAATGATCGTCAGGCTGCCACCCTCTTCAATATTCCGCGCCGCGCCAAAGAACCTCTTGGGCCGCTGCAACGCATTCGCATCCACACCACCGGTCAGAACCTTGCCGGATGATGGAACCACAGTGTTAAACGCCCGGCCCAGACGGGTGATGGAGTCGAGCAAGATCACCACGTCCCGTTTGTGCTCCACCAGCCGCTTGGCTTTTTCGATGACCATTTCACTCACGGCCACGTGCCGCGTCGCGGGTTCGTCAAAGGTTGATGAAATCACCTCACCCTTCACCGAACGCTGCATGTCCGTCACTTCTTCGGGGCGTTCATCGATCAAAAGGACGATCAGGTAACACTCAGGATGGTTCTTTTCGATGGAACTCGCGATGTTTTGCAAAAGAACCGTCTTACCCGTGCGCGGGGGCGCCACGATCAAACTCCGCTGTCCCTTCCCGATTGGAGAAACCAAGTCAATGATCCGCGCTGACCGGTCTTTGACGGTTGGATCATCCGTTTCCATTGTAAGACGCTCGTCTGGATAGAGCGGCGTCAGGTTATCAAAGGCAATCTTGTGCTTCGCGCGCTCAGGCTCTTCGAAGTTTATCCGAGTTGCGTGGGTCAACGCAAAATAGCGTTCGTTTTCATCAGGCGCTCGGATCACCCCTTCGATGGTATCCCCTGTTCTCAGCGAATACTGGCGGATCATATCAGGCGAGACATAGATATCGTCCGGGCCCGGCAGATAGTTCGCCTCGGGGCTGCGCAGAAAACCAAAACCGTCCTGCAACACTTCCAAAACCCCGTCACCGGCAATCTCCCAGCCTTCGTCCGCACGTTCGCGCAGGATCTGGAACATCATCTCGCCTTTACGCATGGTGGAGGCGTTTTCGATTTCCAGCTCTTCCGCCATATCCAGAAGATCGCTTGGCGATTTCGCTTTCAGATCAGACAGCTTCAAACGGTTCGCAGTCATACGACAGCCTCCATTCATCCCACTCAGGGTTTCGTATTTTCTTTGGCAAGTGCGGCTCAGAACAGAGCGCCTAGATCGGTTAGGTCGAATCCGGCAAGCTGTCAATCCTTATCCGAAAACCGGGTATCCCGCTGATATACATAAAATAATATTAAGAAGAGAAAGAAAGATGATGATGGTTTAGGGGGGCGATTTTCTGTGGATCAAAGGTTCATACGTTGGTTTTGCACAGTGTGGTCAATGTTGCCCTTGATCTTGGAAAAAACATACTGACTTTGGATTTTCGTTATCTTTCATTGCGTTACGCTAGAATTGGCACGATGCTTTCCCGTATAAATCTGTGGGTAATTTTGTACCGCTTCAATGATCCACATTCAAAAATTGTCCAAGCTCACATGGTATGACAGCTCCCTGAAGTGTGGAAAGCCGGCCCCTTTCTTGTCGCGTCTATCGACAGCTGTGAACAGGCTGGGATACTCAACGGGTTAACTCACACCTTCTCCACAAGAGAAACACTATGTCACCCACACTTATTTTGGCATCTGGCTCCGCGATCCGCGCGCAATTGCTGTCCAACGCGGGCCTGACGTTTCGCCAAACATCCCCGGATGTTGACGAAGCGATGATCAAATCCGAATTGTTGCGGGACAGCGCCACACCGGATCAGATCGCCAGCCGGCTCGCGCAGGCAAAGGCCAGCGCGGTGTCTGATGTATCTGGGTATGTGCTTGGTTCGGATCAAGTGCTTGAGGTCGATGGCGAACTTTTCTCCAAACCTACGACACCCGCCGAAGCCGTCGCGCAGCTCAGCCAGATGCGGGCCGCGCGACAGCATCGTTTGCATACCGCGGCGGCGATTGTTCGGGGAGGTACTCTGGTTTGGTCATATGTGGATCAGGTTACGCTGACCTTGAGGCCGTTCAGTGATGCGTACCTCGAAGGCTATGTCGCCCGAAACTGGGAAGAAATCCGCTATTGTGTCGGTGCCTACAAGCTCGAAGAAGAAGGCGCGCGCCTGTTCGAAGCCATTAACGGGGATTACTTTCATGTGCTTGGTCTGCCCCTGCTTGAAATAATTGGGTTTTTGATCTCTGAGGGGGTGATTGAGGGATGATTGATAAGATACCGCTGGCCGGTGTCATTGGATCGCCGGTTGCGCATTCCAAATCGCCGCAAATTCATCGTCATTGGCTGCGCACTATGGGGCTTTCGGGATTCTATATCCCGATGGACGTGGCAACCGCTGATCTTAAAGAGGTTTTGCACACGCTGCCCAAGGCTGGGTTTGTTGGGGTGAATGTCACCATCCCGCATAAAGAGGCAGTGATGGAAATCGCTGATTTGGTCACCGACCGGGCGACATTGATCGGTGCGGCGAACACAATCATTTTCCGTGCTGACGGCAAGATCCACGCTGACAACACAGATGGGTATGGCTTTATTGAAAATGTCAAAGCAGGCGCACCAGATTGGAAAGCTGATCAAGGGCCTGCCGCTGTGTTGGGGGCGGGGGGTGCCGCGCGTGCCGTCTTGGCCGCGTTGATCGAGGCCGGGGTGCCCGAGATTTTCGTGAGCAACCGAACCAAAGTGCGCGCGGAAAAACTGGCGTCTGATTTTGGCCAGCGGATCACCGTCGTGGATTGGGTCAAGGCCGGCAACATGATCGAAGAGTCCAAGATGGTCGTTAACACGACCTCTTTGGGGATGGTGGGCAAAGCGGAAATGCGCGTACCGCTCGACGGTCTGCATGAGGGCCAAGGTGTC
Source organism: Paracoccaceae bacterium (assembly GCA_013214665.1). GTDB lineage: Bacteria > Pseudomonadota > Alphaproteobacteria > Rhodobacterales > Rhodobacteraceae. Next base: position 3,173 of record JABSSA010000300.1, on the reverse strand, counting down.
ACCGATCTTGTCTACGCTCCGCTGAAAACCCGCCTTTTGGCCCACGCCGAAGCGGCCGGATGCACCACGGTGGACGGGTTGGGCATGTTGCTGCATCAGGCAGCACCCGGATTTGAACGTTGGTTTGGCCAACGGCCGGTGGTTGATACCGCCACCCGCGCGGCGGCGTTGCGATGACGTTCAAGCTGGGATTGACCGGCTCAATTGGGATGGGCAAGTCGACCACGGCGCAGATGTTTGTCGAAGAGGGATGCGCCCTTTGGGATGCTGATGCAGCAGTACACCGCCTATATGCAAAAGGTGGCGCTGCCGTTGCACCGATGGAAAAGGCGATCCCGGGTGTGATGCGGGATGGTGCCATCTCTCGCGATATCCTGAGAGTGAAAATCTCCGAAGATCCGGCGCTCTTGAAGACCATCGAACGGATTGTGCACCCCCTTGTCGGGGTGGATCGCCAATCCTTTATCGATGCAGCGACCAGCGATATTCTTGTCTTTGATATTCCACTGCTTTTCGAAACCGGTGGTGACGCGCGCATGGATGCCGTGGCTTGCGTGTCGATCAGCTCCGAAGACCAAGAGGCGCGTGTTTTGGCACGAGGCACCATGACGAAAGACCAGTTTGAAACCATCCGTGCTAAACAGATGCCGAACGAAGAAAAATGCCGCAGGTCTGATTACGTTATTGTCACCGACAGCCTTGACCATGCAAAACAGCAGGTATCACAGGTCTGCGCGGATATCAGAGCACAACAAAATGCGTGAAATCGTTCTTGATACGGAAACCACTGGGTTTGATCCCAATACCGGGGACCGGATTGTCGAAATCGGTGCGGTAGAGCTTTCCGGCCATATGCCGACGGGTCGCACCTATCATGAATACATCAACCCAGAACGCTCAATGCCGCAAGAAGCGTTTGAAGTGCATGGGCTGGGCGATGAGTTTCTGGCCGACAAACCCAAATTTGCCGAGGTCGGTCAATCCTTTCTGGATTTTGTTGGCGACGCCAAATTGGTCATCCACAACGCCGCATTCGATATGAAGTTCCTGAATGCTGAGCTGTCTTGGATGGGCTTGCCCACCCTGCCCTATGATCAGGCAATTGATACGCTTGAAATTGCCCGCCGCAAATTTCCGGGTTCACCTGTGTCCTTGGATGCGTTGTGCCGACGGTTTGGTGTCAACAATGACGCGCGAACCTTGCACGGCGCTCTGCTCGACAGTGAAATTCTGGCGGATGTCTATCTGGAACTGATCGGCGGACGGCAGCCGGATTTCGCCCTGGCTGGCAACGCCGAGGTTGCGGCAACGGACAAAGGCGACATCTGGACCCCAAAACCGCGCCCGGTGGCTTTGCCCTCGCGGCTGTCCGAAGCGGAAAAAGCGCGCCACCAAACTCATATGGGTGAACTTGGTGACGCCTGTCTTTGGAAAGCGGGCGCTTAAGCGTTCGCTGTTTCGCTGGCCTGACGGCGCGCGATTTCCTGGCGATACATTTGCAGGAAGTCGATGTTTTCCAGGTTCAGCGGCGGGAAGCCGCCATCCCGCGTGATGTCGCTGACGACGCGGCGCAGGAATGGGAAGATCATCCGAGGGCATTCGATCAGCAAGAATGGATGGATCTGATCTTCGGGCACGTTCTTGACCTCAAAGATACCGACGTAATCGATTTCCAGAACAAACAGCACCTCGTCGCCGCCTTTGGCCTTGGACGTGATGTTTAACTTGATCGAAGATTCATAAACGTCTTCCTGGGTGCGGCTTTTGGCGTCCAGATTGACCTGAACTTGCACGTCGGGCTGAACATCAGCACCAACACCTTTTTGCGCCATGATGTTTTCAAACGACATGTCCCGCACAAACTGTCCCAGAACACGCATCTGCGGTGGGGTTGGGGCGGCCTGCGGTGCAGCTTCTTCAGCCATCGAAGTCTCCAGTATTAAATCAGCAAAATCCGGGATGTGCTAACAGGTCCACCCCCACGTCTCAATGCTTAGTCCAGCCCGATTGGCCCTTTGTCGCCGGTTCTTCGGGGGTTACATCGTGATATTCCCCTTCGATGATGGTCTCAGCGCCTGAATAAGGGTGTGGCTGCTGTGCTGCTTGGCCCGGGGTGACAACGAAAAACCGTTTTCGGACTGCGGCAAAGAGCATCATGCGCACAGATGGAATCATCAAAGACAGGCCAACCGCATCGGTAAAAAATCCGGGCGTCAGCAACAAAGCGCCAGCAAAAAGGATCATCGCGCCATGGATCAGATGCTCGGTTGGATCACCTGCTTCGTGGATTGAGCGCTGCAATCCTTCCAACGTGGCAAGGCCTTGGGACCGCACCAGATATGTACCGGCAATTGCCGTGATCAGCACAATGGCCAGTGTTGGAAAGAGCCCGATAAACCCGCCAACCTGAATGAACAGGCCAATCTCGATCAACGGAACAGCGATAAAGGCAATCAAAAGCCACATGAATAAGGTCCTTGTGTTCAGGCTCAGGTGGACTTGAGCCGTACGCTCACCTACATAGTCGTTCTGACGTCCTGTTGCTATGCAACCAAAACGAGGTGCGCATGAATTCCCCATTGATCCAGCTTCTGGTTCTGGCTGGCATTGCCGTTTTTCTTATCCTGCGTTTGCGCAGTGTTCTGGGTACCCGCGAAGGCTTTGAAAAGCCCGTCGCGCCAAATCCACGTGAAGAGCGCGTGAACCGCCCAGAATTCGAAGTTATCGAAGGTGGCCCTGATCTTGATATCACGGACCATGTGGATGAAGGTTCTTCTCAGGCCGAAGCGCTGACCAAAATGAAAAAGGCGGAGCCATCGTTTGGCGTGTCTGATTTCCTCGGTGGCGCGCGCGGCGCGTACGAGATGATTGTCATGGGCTATGAGCGTGGCGATCTTGACGACATCCAACCGCTTTTGGCGGAAGATATCTATGAGAGTTTTGTCGATGGTGTGGCTGCGCGCGAAGATCAGGGTCTGACCATCGAAGCTGAGTTTATCGGTGTGCGTGAGATTAAACTGCAAGACGCGACCTTTGATGACGCTACGCAAGAAGCCGAAGTTGTTGTGCGCTTCATCGCAGAGCTCACATCTACCGTGCGCGATCAGGATGGTAACATCGTGGAAGGCAGCCCAACCGAAGTGAAGAAACAGCGCGACACTTGGGCGTTTTCG
>JABSSA010000030.1 GCA_013214665.1 Paracoccaceae bacterium | reverse complement strand
GTGAAGTTGCAGCGCCCACCCCCAGAAATAAGGATCTTCTTACCGGGTTTGTTGGCGTGATCGATCAAAAGCACCCGCGCGCCGGCCTGCCCGGCGGTTGCGGCGGCCATCAAGCCTGCGCCCCCTGCCCCGAGGATAATGGCGTCATAATCACGGTGCGTCATTGTGCGGTTTGTCCTTCGCAGATTGATACCACTGCGGCGGCCCCATCTGTGAAACACCCCCAGCGCTGCCGGAATATTTGCCCTATCTCACGTCCGCTTTGAAGGTTTGCGGAAAGGCTTTGCGTTTCCACCTTTGGCGTTGGGGCGCCGAGCAGGCGCGGCGGTCTTGGGTTTTTGCTTGGGGGCATGGCGCGGTTTTCCGGCACGAAACGACTTGGATGTGTCAGCGGCGTTTTTCTTTCGCTTTTCCCGTTTCTCGTCATTCTGTGCTGGTTTTTCGCTCTGTTTTGCGCCCTCTTGCTTCGTGTGAGGAGCCGCCTTCCGCGGTTTTCTCTTATCACCCTCTGGCGCACGCGGGCTGGTGTCGTGCGCTCTATCTTTGCTCTTTTTCGGCTTGGGCGCGGCTTTGGCATCCTCTTGGGTCGGCTTTGCCTTTGGTGCCGGGGGCGTCTCTTTGCTGGGGCGTCCTTTGCGGTGTTTTGGCGCGTCGTCCCGATTGCGCGGCGCCGCCGGTGGTCCTTTGGGCGAGGCATCAAAATCCGGGATGCCGGGCAGCTCTGTCAACGCGGCCCCCTGTTCGATCTCCATCCCTGCGCCCAGCTCTTGCTTCATCGCGGGGATGGCCTCGTTGGCAATCTCGACAAAGGTCTCTTGGTATTGGACGCGGATCGCCCCAATCGCATTTTTGGCCAGCCCCGCATTGCGGCACAGCATCGGCAACAGCCAACGCGGCTCAGCCCGGTCTTTGCGCCCCAAAGACAAAGAGAACCACGTGCTTGGGCCAAAGTTGGTGTGATCCGTCTTTTCACGCTTGCCGCCCTCTGGCACGGCCCCCAAAATTTCGGGCGCTGAATGGTATTCGCGGTAGAGCCGCAAAAACGCCGCAGCGACTTGTTCGGGCGTGTTGCCCGCCAGCAATCTTTCGGCAAAGGCGCTTTCTTCGGCGCTGAGGGGTTCGCTCAAGCCCGGGCCAGAGATAATGCGCGCCTCTTCCTGCGCCAGGACTTCTTCGGCGGAGGGCGGTGCGCCCCATTCCGCATCCAGCTTGGCGGCCCTGAGCAGACGCTGCGCCTTGGACTGTTGGCGACCGGGAACCACCAGGACGGATTGCCCCTTGCGCCCTGCCCGCCCCGTCCGACCGGAACGGTGCAGCAAGGTTTCCGCATTTGACGGCAGATCCGCGTGGATCACCAACTCCAACCCCGGCAGGTCAATCCCGCGGGCGGCAACATCGGTGGCCACACAGACATTCGCGCGACCGTCTCGAAGCGCCTGCATCGCATTGCCACGCTCCGCCTGACTAAGCTCACCGGACAAAGACACGACTTTGAAGCCCCGGTTTAAGAATTTCGCCGTCAGGCGCGCGACCATGGAGCGGGTGTTTGCAAAGATGATCGCGGTTTGTGCGCCATGATAGCTGAGCAGGTTGATGATCGCCTTTTCAAT
>JABSSA010000003.1 GCA_013214665.1 Paracoccaceae bacterium | reverse complement strand
GCCGAAGCAATTTCGCGATTGGCGGGCAGGCCCTTGTCCAGCCGGTCTGCGGCGGCGAGCGTCAGCAGGTCGGCCGCATCAATTTCGGTGATCATGTCGGCCAGCTGAAAAGACACCCCCTGAAACTTGCCGATGGGCTGGCCGAATTGCTCGCGCGTGGCGGAATAATCCAGCGCATAGTCAAACGCGCGACGCGCGCGGCCCACGGACATGGCAGCCACGGTGATACGGGTGGCGTAAAGCCAGGTGTTCATCACCTCAAAACCGCCATCGACGACACCCAGAACCTGCGCATCGGGCAGGCGGCAATCGTCAAAATCCAGAACCATGTTCTTGTAGCCCCGGTGACTTACGGATTTATAGCCATCGCGGATCGTGAACCCGGGCGTGCCGCGATCGACCAAAAAGGCGGTGATCCGCTTTTTCGGTCCTTTGGGCGTGTCGTCCTCTCCGGTTGCGATGAAGACGATGATGAAATCAGCGTGCTCTGCACCTGAGATGAAATGCTTGGTCCCGTTGACCACCCAATCGCCGCCATCGCGCACCGCGGCGCATTTCATGCCGCGTACGTCCGAGCCTGCACCCGGTTCGGTCATCGCCAGTGCATCCATCTTTTCGCCGCGCACCGCAGGCATCAAATAGCGCTCCACTTGCTCACCTTCGCAGGCCATCAGAATGTTTTGCGGGCGGCCAAAGAAATGGTTCAGGGCCATCGACCCACGCCCCAGTTCGCGTTCGACCAGCGCAAATTCCATGTGGTTCAGCCCGGCGCAGCCGACGCTTTCGGGGAAGTTGCAGGCATAAAACCCCAGATCCAGGGTTTTTTGTTTGATGTCCTGCGCGATCTCGTGAGGCACCTCGCCGGTGCGTTCGACGAGATCTTCGTGGGGGTAGATCTCATTTTCGACAAAGGATCTGACGGTGGAGACGATCATCTCCTGTTCATCGGTGAGCCCGTATTGCATGGGGGAATCCTGTGAATGTGTGTTTTTAGGGAGGCGTTCGGGGGGGGCGCTTAGGGCGCGCCGGGCCGTTTGCGACGTGCCAGCCGTTCTTTCATCCTGGCTTTGCCGTCCTCGGACCCGTCATGAAAGGATCCAAAGAGAACGTCCCAGGGGATTTCGAGCGTGCCGTAATTCACTTCGAAATAGCGATGATGAAGCTGGTGATGAAAATTGCCCAGATGCAGGCGCTTTTTCCCGCCGGCCCAAAAACCTTCAAATCCGGTATGGGTCAGTATCGCGTAAAGGCCAAAGAACATCAGGTGGCATATCAGGTGAACGGGGTGGGTCGGCACCACGAAGTGGATCAGTGCCGTGCCAAAATACAAGAGGTGTTCAACGGGATGCATACTCAACCCGGACCAGGGACCGACATCGGTATTACGGTGGTGCAGCGCGTGAAACCGATAAAACAGGTTCGTGTGCAGCAGTCGGTGGATCCAGTAGAAATAAAAGCTCTCCCACAGCGGGATCAGAAAGAACACCGCCACAAACCAGATCGGATGGGTTCCAAAGGTTATCGTCGGTGCAAAGCCATGCGCCATGGCCCACCACATCGCAATCTCCAGACCGCTCCAGATCGTGACACCGGATGCCAGCGCCCAAAACATGTTGTCGGCCAGTTGCCGGTCAAACGTGAACATGCGCCCACGCCGGGGATAAGGGCGGGGATCATATTTGTGATCCTGCCCCTGCAGCGCCCATTCGTGAAAGATCATGTGCAGCCCATGTGCCAACAGGAACGTCAGCACCAGATTGCGCAGCCACACCTGCGCCATCCACAGCCCCGGTGTCGCGGCGTCTTCCAATGTTGGGCTGGCCCACCAGAGCGACCCAAAGGCGAGCGCGACAATCACCAGATTGACGGAAATCGGCAGCCAAGCGCCCACATACCATTTGAAAATCTCAGACGGGTTAGGCGGCCAATACCAGATCGGCGCGATGCGGATCGGCAGAGCGTCTGGGGTGTGGTTCCACTCTTTCCGTGACATCAGGTGTACATCTGTGTTTTGCGGGCGCGGGTGTCTTTGGTTGCTACCTCTGACCCGTCATGGAAGGATCCAAACCAACGATCCCAGGGCATTTCGACGGTGCCGTAGTTGCATTCGAAATAGCGGTGGTGAAGCTGGTGGAAAAAGTCGCCGATCTTGGCGCGTTCTTTGTCGCGGACCACAAGTTGGTCAAAGCCGGAATGTGAGAAGATCGGATGGACTGATTGCATGTAGCCGTGAAAGAGCACGTGGATCGGGTGTGACGGCACCACAAAGTGGATCAGAAAGTTGGTATAAAACAACAGGTGCTCTAAAGGGTGCATCGAGATACCCGACCACGGCCCAACATTGATATTGCGGTGATGCAGCGCATGGGCGCGCTTGTAGAAAAACGGCACATGCAGAAGCCTGTGGACCCAATAGAAATGAAAGCTGGACCAGATCACAAGAAACGGGAACATCAGCACAAACCACACGGGGTTCTCAGGGAACAGGAAGGCTGGTGCGTAGCCGTTGGCCATGGCCCAATAGACCGGTGCTTGAAACGCCGTCCAGAGCGTTATGCCAGACGCAATGGTCAAGAACATATTATCGTGGATTCGATTGCGGAATGTGAACGTGCCGTTATCTGTCGCCTGATCGCGCGGATCAAATTTGAAACGCTTTTCTTGGGCGCGCCATTTATAGAGCCACATGTGCAACAACCCGGCACACAAACAATGTGGGATCAGATTGGCCAGATACACCCGCAGGACCCAGGACCAATGCCAGCTTTGCATCGCCTCAAGCGGTGGCAGAAAGGCAAAGAAGATGAACACCGCAAATACCACAGTCAACGTGGTGGTGGTGATGGCCAGCCAATAGGCTGAATACCATTTCACAATTGCCAAAGGCCTTGGCGGCCATTGGAACAGCGGGTTCAGACGCACCTCGCCTGGGTGGTGGTTCCATTTGTCGGCCTCGCCGCCGACCTGAAACGTATCATTGGGCATAGGTGGAGCCTTCTTCATCCAGAATGGCTTTCAGCTCAGCCAGGTGGCGTTCGTCCTGTTCGGGATAATCTTCGATCTCTTGCGCGGTCTTTTCCGCGATATCATCAGGGATCACGCGCAGCTCTTTGCCTGTTTGCAGCGCCATGATGTAGGTCTGGCAGGCGCGTTCGAAATAGAACATCCGGTTGAAGGTTTCGGCAACAGTGTCGCCGATGATCATGATGCCATGGTTGCCCATGATCATGACCTTTTTCTTGGGATCATCGAAGAGTTGCGCACAACGTTCGCCTTCGTCTTCGAAGGCCAGCCCGCCATAGTTTTCGTCGATCACATATCGGTTGTAGAAAATCGCAGTGTTCTGATCGACAGGCAACAGGTTGCTATCCGCAAGCGAGGCCAATGCGGTGGCGTATGGCGAATGCACATGCATCGCGCAGCGGGCGTGCGGGCAGTGGCGGTGCAAGCCGCCGTGTAGACCCCAGGCCGTTGGATCAGGCGCATCCGGGCCTTCCATGCAGGAGGGGTCGTTTGCATCAATGACCAAAAGATCAGAGGCTTTGATCCGCGAAAAATGCATCTGGTTGGGGTTCATCAGGAATTTGGTGCCATCGTCGTTGATGGCGAGCGAAAAGTGGTTGGCCACCGCTTCGTGCATATTGAGCCGCACGGTCCACCGGAACGCCGCCGCCAGATCGACGCGTTCTTGCCAGAAATCCATGTTGGGTTTCAGTTCTGTGACGCTCATTTTCGCCTCTCCACATGAGTCGCGATGAGGGTGCAGAAATTCAGGGATATTGGCCAATGAAAAAACTATCGCCCGATCATAAGTTCCACTAATGCTGTGGTTATGTCTCGCCGTGCCTTCCCTCCGCTCAACCATCTGCGCGCCTTCGAAGCGGCGGCGCGGCATCTGTCGTTCACCATGGCCGCGAGCGAACTGAACATGACGCAATCGGCGGTCAGCCAGCAAATCAAATCACTGGAAGGCTACCTGGGCCAGCCCCTGTTCTATCGGCGGCCCAAGGGGTTGGAGCTGACCGCGATGGGCAAGAATTACCTGCCTACGGTGCGCGACGCCTTTCAGACGCTGGGCCGGGGTACGCGCATGTTGAGGGATGGATCGCTGCGCGCAACGTTGTCGGTGCAATGCAACCTCACCTTCTCGGTGTATTGGCTGGCGCCGCGGTTGCAGCGTTTCTACGCGCGTCACCCGGAGTTGCGGCTGAACATTACAACGGCCATTTGGGAGCCGATGGGCCCGGTGGAAGAGGCGGATGTGGAGATCCGGTTTCTATCGCGCTCCGATCCGCCAGATGGTTTTGACCGGCTGACATGGGACAGCTTTTACCCGGTCTGCGCACCGGGCTATGACGTGTCATTGCAGGATGTGGCGCAGCACCGGCTGTTTTACTGCACTGCGATGCTGACCACATGGCAAAGCTGGGCAGAGGCGGCGGGCTATACAGGGCCCGCGCCGCAGGTGTCACATAGTCAGGTTTTGGCCATGGCGCTCAGCGCGGCTGAGAATGGGGCAGGGTTGGCGATGGCGCACGATTGTGTGGCGCGCCACGCCATCGAAACGGGGCGATTGGTGCGCCCGTTCGAAGCGGTGGCGGAGATGACGGAATCCTATTGCATCGGCGTCAATCCAGCCGCACAGAACCGCGCGGATGCGCAAGCCTTTGCAAGCTGGATCAAGGAAGAAATGGCGGCGGAGTACCCGGGCCTCACCGCGGTTGGAGCTTGATGTGAGGCGCGTCCGGTGGGTGTGACGCGGGCGCGGTAGTCAGGCGCTTTCGGCGTTTTGGTTTGGGTGCCCCCAGCCTAGCCATCCGATGCACATCGCTCGCATGGGAAGGATGAGGACCTTGCGGACATTACCGACCTACAAAGAATGCCCGCTAGATTAGCGATGCCGCAAACTTTTTACATGAAACGATCAAACCAACTGCGAACTTCTGCCGAATGCGTGCCGACCCAATTGTATGCGGCGAAGCGGCTTTTCTCGATGTCGAGCATTTTGAGTTCTTTTTCCACTTTGAGGGCGTCAAAGTACTCCTGAACCATATCCATTTTTGTCCATGGGTCGTTCTGGTTCTGGACAACCATCGTTGGGACAGAAACCTGGGCTGCGTTGTCGATGAAGTTTGGCTCCGACATATCAAAGCCAAGGCGCTCGTTACTCACGCGTTCACCGGCCCGGGCAAGGAAACCCGGCATACCGAGAGCGTCAATGAAACATGTGTAGAGAAGGGGTTGTACTGCAACCATCGCCTTAATCTGTGTACGATTGGTCAGGCCGTTCTCTCTGCCATAGGCATAGGTCGTTGAAGCTGCGCCCATACAGATGCTGAGCAATCCGATTGACGCTTGTGGGAATCGCTCGGTCGCGAAATCAACAGCCGCGAGAACGTCCTTGGCTTCTTCTGGTCCCCAGCTGACCCAGGGTGTGGGGCCGAGGTCGCTTTCACCATGTCCTCGAAGGTCGTACATCAGGAATGAGTAACCCTCTTCCACAAAATGTTTTGCTTGGCGCAGGAACTGGATGTCTTCTTTCCAAGGCGTGATCGGCCCGTGGCCTTTGGGCGTCCAACCACCCCGGTTGCATTGCACACCAAAGTGGCTCTGGACGATGACCTTGTCCTCGCCGCCTTTGATCAACCAGCCGCGAAGTGTGGTGCCATCTTCCGCCTGAAACTCAATGTTTTCGTAGTCGAGGCCATGTGCTTCAGGGCTGTCAAACAATGGTGATTGACCTGGTTTCACCATCATATTCGAGATCATGTTACCGAACATCTTCGTATCTCCTTCAACTATGCGCTTTGAACCACGCGAGCATCTGCTCGGGTTCGTCTGAAAAGTGTTGATACCCTTTGAACCGCCAGGGTGTGTTTTCGATGTAGTAGATTTTCTTGTCCGCACTCGGTGCCAGCTCGTACATCGCTTGAACGTCCTCCCAACGGGAGTTCATGTCATCGCGGACCTGTACAAAGAACGTCGGCACCGTGATCGCGGCTGCTTTGGGGATGATGTTGTGATTTTCGACATTTAGGCCGGTGATTTCTGTGTAGATGGGTTCGAATGCGGCGACCCCGTCTTCTGCATCGATGCCCATCTGTTCACAGTTCCGCTCTATTGTTGTGCGACCTTTCAAGGGCGAAATACAGATCATGGACTTGACGCCCTCAAAGGCTTCGGGGTGCCGGTCCATTGCATTCATCGTGGCGTTGGCTCCCATGCACATGGTGTAAAGCGAGATGGCCTTGGTATCTTCGCGGCTGCGTACGTAAGCCAGTGCAGCCAGAACCTCCTGCCATTCATAGTATCCCACGCCGGATATGCCGCCTTCACCTTCGCCACTGCCCCCATGGCCGCGCAGATCGTAAGCCAAGACGCTATAGCCAGCTTCGACCAACGCCTTGTATCGGGGCAGGAAATTGACTTCGAAACCACCCGCAAAATCCATGCCCTCGAGGTGGCCAGCGAAGCCGTACTTGTTTCCTGGTGAAAAGTGATTGCTTAAGATCACATGTCCGGAGGTGCCAGGCATGTACCAACCGGACACCTGTATTCCATCCTCTGACGTGAAAGACACGTCTTCAAATGCCAATCCGTATTCCTCTGGCGTTCTAAGAACTGGCAGCCTTGGCGGTTTGGACAAGCCCTGGGCCAGTGTCGCCAGCATTGTGGTCTGAGTTTCGTTGATCATTGCACGATCCATGGGTTGCGTTCTGTGCTTTACAGGTTTATCAAATTCGTAAAGCCGTATTTAACGAAAGTACGAAATTCGTCAAGATGGAAATGACAGAAGCCGAGCAAAAATTCGCGCGTGCAGCCCTTGCAGTGTTCCAACGGTATGGTGTCCGCAAAACCACAATGGAAGAAATCGCCGTTGAAGCTGGAGTTTCCAAGCCTACGCTGTATGCGACCTTCCGAAACAAAGATGCCGCTCTTGGTGGATCAATTCGCCTCGCAAAGTCTGCCGTAATAAAATCGGTGACAGATGAATGGGCGACGACATCAAGTTTGCCCGAAAGACTGGAAGTATTCTTTGAAAAACTGGTGCTTGCGGGTTTCGATATGCTGCACCAATCGCCTGATGCGCAGGCCTTCGAAACCGCAGTTGGGGAAGCAAGCCAATCAGCCATAAACGCCATGCGCGCCGCGGAAATCGATGCGGTCGCGGGCATTTTTGAAGATGTGCAAGGTTTGGAAACGCTAGGGCTCAGTCCAGGGGATTTTGCGCAGTTTGTGGTAACTTCTGCAATGAATGCAAAGCGGCTGTCGCAGTCGCGTGAAGAGCTTCAAGACTACCTTGCTGTTCTAAAAACATCAGCTGTGGCGTTGTTGAAGTAGCTGGGTTGGACATTCAAGATCAGGGATTCGTGCGACATGGAGCATTCACCGTTTCGGGCTCGTTTGAGCTCGTCGTCGCGCATGACGTTACAGTCCGTTTAGACGCAAGCCGCCCTGTTTCGCCCCTCCGGATGCGCGATCCCTTACCTTCTGGCCAGCAGGGAGGCGATGGACGAGTCATCTGTCCACACGGCCGGTTGGCCCGTCCGCAATCAAAGCACGCTCAAAAAGGATGCCTTAAGCCGTAGCACTGGCGCGGGAGGGCACCCAGGCATAGCCGTTTTCGCAGAGGATATAGGCTTCGCGCAGGCCGTGGGGTTTGTCGGTTGGCTCTTGCAGGATCGTTGCGCCAAAAGCCTGCGCTTTGAGAACCGCCAGCTCCGGATCGGTGTCGTAGAGCCGGATTTCTATCCCAGCGCCGCGTGGTGGAGTTTCGGGCAGCAACCCGAGCAACGGGTTGGAATGGTAGGTGCCATCCACGTGCAGCTGAAACACCTGCGTGCCATAGGTCACGATGGCGAAATCCTTGGTGGGCTGAAAAATTTGCATGTCGAACACATCAACCAGAAAGGCACATTCGGCAGGCACATCTCGCACCAACAGGTTCAAGCCGATGCCGCGCAGGGACCGGCCAAACGTATCTGCATCTGTTGTTTCATAATCCATACCGGCATCGTTCCTGCTGGTTTGCGGCTTGTCCACATCGAAATTGTACTCGACACAATGCCGGTTCTGCGTGTCTTGTGGCCCGACTGCGGGCGGCTGCGCCCGGTCTGAGGGGCGATGATATGACGATGACACCGAATGAGTTGCGCGCCCTGCGCAGGGCGTTTCACCAGGATCCTGAGTTGGGGTTTGACGAGGTGCGGACCAAAGAGAAGGTGGCCGACGCCTTGCGGAGCTTTGGGCTTGAGGTGCACGAGGGTGTGGGCGTTGTGGGTGTGCTGCGCGCGGGGCAGGGCAACCGGGCGATTGGGCTGCGCGCAGACATGGATGCGCTGCCGATCGCTGAGGCGAGCAGGCATGATTACGTGTCTCGAAACCCGGGGGTGATGCACGCCTGTGGTCACGATGGGCACATGACGATGCTTTTGGGTGCCGCAGAGACGCTGGCCCGCGATCCGGGTTTTAGCGGTACAGTGGTGTTCATCTTTCAGCCGAACGAAGAGCACGGGCTGGGGGCAAAGGCGATGTTGGACGACGGGTTTCTGGCGCAGTTTCCCATTGAAGAGGTCTATGCCATCCACAATCTGCCCGGCGCGCCTTTGGGGCAGATGTCGACGCGGCCGGGGTTGATCTGTTCGTCGGAAAGCCTGTTTGAGATCACCGTGCAGGGGCAAGGGGGCCATGCGTCCATGCCGCAAGCCGGACGCGATGCCATCACCATCGGCGCCGAACTGGTGCAGGCTTTGCAAACAATAGTGGCGCGCAAGCTGGCGCCGGGGGCCGGGGCGGTGGTTTCGGTGACCGAATTCCTGACCGATGGGCAACGCAATGTGTTGCCTGGGGTTGCGACGCTTAAGGGCGATGTGCGGGCGCGCAGCCCAGAGGACCGCGACGCGATCGAAGGTTTTATGCGTCAGATGGCAGAGGGCGTTGCGCTGGCGCATGGCGTGTCGACCACCGTGACGTTTGATACTGAGTTCATCGAAACGATCAACGCCCTTGGCCCGACGGCGGCGGCGGTGCGGGTCGCGCAAGGCACTGGGCTTGAGACATTCCCGGACAGACAGCCGATGAGCTTTTCCGAAGACTTTGCCCATTTCAGCGCGGCGGTGCCGGGGTGCTTTCTGCTGATGGGGAATGGCGAGAGCGGCCCGCACGGCCAGCCGCTGCATTCCAATGACTATGATTTCAACGATGCGCTGCTGCCGATTGGGGCTGCTTTTTGGACTGCATTGGCGCGGGATCGTTTGCCTTTGCAGGACAGCGGTCAATGATGTTTGAGACGCGGATGAACGCGCTTCGGGCGCGGATGGGTGAGGTTGGTCTGGATGTTGCGCTCATCACTGATGATGACAACGTGTATTACCTGACCGGGTATTACGATTATCTGCACATGGACTTTGGACGCCCCACAATTTTGGTGGTGCCGCGCGATGGCGATAGTCTGTTGATCACGCCGTCGATTGATCTGAACACGGCAGAGGCCGCCGCACGTGTGGACCGCATTGCCGCTTGGAACGACGGGATGGGGGCAGAAAGGCGGGCCGAATTGCCAGATGCGCTTGCCCGCGTCGCGCGGCTTGGGATCGAACCGGATCATATGCCGCCTGTTGTGCGGGCCTACCTCGAAACGCTGGTGTCGTCGGATCGGGTTGAAAGCGTAACGCCAGTTTTGGCTGAGATGCGCATGATCAAATCCGACGAAGAGCTGATGTTGGCGCGTCATGCCGGGCAAGTGGCCTCTGCGATGATGGCAGCAGGGCGGGCAGCCATCGGGGATGGAGTCGCCGAATACGAAGTGGCTTTGGCCACGTCGCAGGCAGGCACACGTAAGGCTGCGGCTTTGCTGGCGGCGCATTATGAGGATGCGGATATGTCGCCCAACACGCATTTCCTGCAAATCATGGCGTCAGGCGACACGATCACCAAAACCCATCACCGCGCGACAACGCGTGTGATGCGGCGGGGCGAGCCGGTGTTTTTGTGCTTTTGCGGAATGACCAACTTTCACCGCTTCAAGTTGGGCTTTGATCGCACATTCTGGATTGGCGAGATCGCGGATGACAGTCAGGCCGCGGTTTACGAGGTCGCGCGCGAAAGCCAGCGGGCCGCGCTTGATGCGCTGCGCCCCGGCGTTACGGCGGAATCCGTCCATGCCGCTTATGCCGAGGTGATCCAGAGCGCGGGGTATGATTACCCCTTTCGATGTGGTCGCGCGACGGGGTTCAGCTTTCTCGAAGCGCCGCAGCTGGTGACGGGCGATACCACAATCATCGCACCGGGGATGGTGCTGGCGGTGGATGGCTCTGTGTCGACTGACACGTTCCGCGCGCAGGTGGGCGATAGTGTCATCATCACCGAGGACGGTTGGGAGATGGTCACGGACCATCCCAAAGACTTGGACGGCATCGTCATCTGAGTGGCGTCTTCATGACGGTTTCATGATATCGCGCCGAGCCCTCTTGCGCCTGCCGCGCTTATTTGAAATTTTGGGACATGGAACAAATGTCTTTCCCTGAATGGTCCGATGTTGCGGCAGATCTTGTTGCCACAGCCGCCGGACGCGCCCCCGCAGATACCGTCATCACCAATGGCCAATGGGTCAACGTGCATACGCGCGAAGTTTTGGCGGGCCATAGTCTGGCCATCCGTCACGGGCGCATCGCCGCTGTGGCCCCTGATCTCGCCTATTGCATCGGAGAGGCCACAGAGGTGATCGACGCCAAAGGGCGGTTTATGATCCCGGGGCTGTGCGACGGGCACATGCACATTGAATCGGGTATGTTGACCCCGGCCGAGTTTGCCCGCGCGGTGATCCCGCATGGCACCACAACCATTTTTCATGACCCCCACGAGATCGCCAATGTGCTGGGCTTAACCGGTGTGCGCCTGATGCGTGATGAGGCGATGATGCAGCCTATCAACATCTTTACCCAAGTCCCATCCTGTGCGCCCTCTGCGCCGGGGTTGGAGACCACCGGGGCCGAGATCACACCTGCCGATGTCGAAGAGGCGATGGGCTGGGATGGGGTGATTGGCCTAGGCGAGATGATGAACTTTCCGGGTGTCACAGCGGGTGATCCCAAAATGCTGGCCGAAATTGCCGCGACCCAGCGGGCGGGCAAAACGGTGGGCGGGCATTACGCCTCGCCTGATCTGGGGCCAGCTTTCGCGGCTTATGTGGCGGGTGGCCCTGCGGATGACCACGAAGGCGTGGCCGAAGCGGATGCGATTGCGCGCACCCGGCAGGGGATGCGCGCGATGCTGCGGCTGGGCAGCGCGTGGTATGATGTGGAGGCGCAGATCACCGCGATCACGGAAAAGGGGCTGGACCCGCGCAACTTTATCTTGTGCACTGATGATTGCCATTCTGGCACGCTGATCCACGATGGGCATATGAACCGCGTGGTCCGCCATGCGATTGCCTGTGGCTGCGATCCGCTGATTGCGTTGCAGATGGCCACGGTCAACACCGCCACTCATTTTGGGCTGGAACGCGAGCTGGGCTCGCTCACGCCCGGGCGGCGGGCGGATGTTATCCTGACCTCTGACCTGACGGAACTGCCGATTGAGATGGTGATGGCGCGCGGTCAGATCGTGGCCGAGGCCGGTGAGGTCAAGGTCGACTGCCCACATCTGGATTGGCCCTCAGAGGCACGGCAGACCGTGCATTTGGGCAAGGTTCTGGAAGCCGCTGATTTTGAGGTGGCGGCACCTGACGGGGCCAATTCGGTCACAGCGAATGTGATTGGGGTGGTCGAAAATCAGGCGCCAACCAAAGCGTTGAAAGCGGACTTGCCGGTGATTGACGGTGTGGTTGAGGGCGAGGGTGACGCCTGCCAAATCGCGCTTGTTGAACGACATCAGGCCACGGGCGGCGTGGTTAACGCCTTTGTCAGCGGGTTTGGATATGAGGGGCCTGTGGCCATGGCCTCGACCGTGGCACATGACAGCCACCACATGATCGTAGTGGGCACCGACCGGGCACATATGGCGATGGCCGCCAATCGGCTGGCCGAGGTGGGCGGTGGCGTAACCCTCTTCCGCGACGGGGCAGAGCAGGCGCTGGTCGAGTTGCCGATCGCTGGACTAATGTCGGATCAACCTGCCGCAGAGGTCGCTGCCAAGGCTGAGGCTTTGGGTCATGCGATGAAGGCGGCGGGCTGTACGTTGAATAACGCATATATGCAGCATTCGCTTTTGGCGCTTGTTGTGATCCCTGAACTGCGCATTTCCGATCTGGGGCTGGTCGATGTGCGCACATTTGAATTTGTACCCGTGATTGAACCAAAAACATGACCATCAAGACACCTGACCCGAAACCTCACAAATCCTTTTCTGACGCGGATGCGGCGGTTGCCTATCTACAAGAGCTTTACGACGACGCGACAACGTTTTTGCGTGATGCTTTCAGCGGGGCTATTCAAACCGGCGCTCCAGCTGCGCGGTATCGGGCCTTTTACCCCGAGCTTCGGCTGGAGACGTCGAGCTTTGCCAAAATTGATACACGGCTGAGCTTTGGCCATGTGGCAGGCCCCGGGGTTTACGCGACAACGATCACGCGGCCACATCTCTTTGCCAATTACCTGCGCCAACAGATTGAGCTGTTGATCTCCAACCATGACCAACCTGTGCAGGTGGGTGTTTCAGAGACGCCGATCCCTTTGCATTTCGCCGTGTCAGGCGACGACTCTCTGGTGGTGCCGCAAGAGGGCGCGCATGAATTCACCCTGCGCGATGTTTTTGACGTACCTGATCTTGCCACCACCAACGACGACATCGTTAATGGCACCCATCAACCTTCGAGTGTGGTAGAACCTTTGGCGCCATTCACGGCGCAGCGGGTGGATTATTCGCTGGCGCGGCTGTCGCATTATACGGCCACGGCACCGGAGCATTTTCAGAACTATGTGCTGTTCACCAACTATCAGTTCTATGTGGCCGAGTTCGAAGCTTATGCGCGCGCGATGCTGGATGATCCCGCCAGCGGCTATAGCGAATTTGTCTCAACCGGGAATGTGGTGATCACGTCGGGTGACACGCCGATCACCCATCCCGAAAAGATGCCACAAATGCCGACCTATCACCTCAAGCGTGAGGATGGATCGGGCATCACCCTCGTCAACATTGGTGTGGGTCCATCGAACGCGAAAACCGCGACCGACCATATCGCCGTTCTGCGCCCGCACGCCTGGTTGATGGTGGGGCATTGCGCCGGGCTGCGGAATTCGCAGGCTTTGGGCGATTTTGTATTGGCCCATGCCTATCTGCGCGAAGATCATGTGCTGGATGATGACTTGCCTGTCTGGGTGCCGATCCCGCCTTTGGCTGAGATCCAGATCGCGTTGGAAAACGCTGTGGCCGAGGTGACGGAGCTTAAGGGCTATGAGCTGAAGCGGATCATGCGGACGGGCACGGTGGCGACGATCGACAACCGCAACTGGGAATTGCGGGACCAGTCGGGCCCGGTGCAACGATTGTCACAATCACGCTCTGTTGCGCTCGACATGGAAAGCGCCACAATCGCGGCCAACGGCTATCGTTTTCGGGTGCCTTACGGAACGTTGCTGTGCGTCTCGGATAAGCCACTTCATGGCGAGCTGAAACTGCCGGGTATGGCGTCGAATTTCTATCACACACAGGTGGAACGGCACCTGAAAATAGGGATTCGCGCCATGGAAAGCCTGCGTGACACACCGCTTGAACGAATCCACAGTCGGAAACTACGCAGCTTTGACGAGACTGCTTTTTTGTAAAGCTGGCTAGATTTTCCAGGGAATCTGCGGGAAAGAGCCAAAAATCGTCGGTATTTAGCTATCCGCAAGTACACTATTCGTTGTGTTGTCATACAACATTACGTAACCTCTGCGTCCAGAGGCCCAAGAACTCGGGCAGACGAAGGAGACCATTCAAATGGCAAAACCCATGACGAAAACCCAGCTTGTTGCCGCTTTGGCTGAAGAAATGGGGACAGACAAGAAAACAGCTTCCGCAGCACTGGACGCGATCACAGGCGTGATCACCAGCGAAGTATCCGGCGGTGGCGCCGTGACTTTGCCTGGCGTTGGCAAGATCTACTGCCGCGAACGCCCAGAGCGTATGGTGCGCAACCCAGCGACTGGCGAACAGTTCAAGAAAGAGGCGGACAAGGTTGTAAAAATGACCATCGCCAAGTCTTTGAAAGACAGCGTCAACGGCTGATCTTGCCATTTGTCGACGTAAGGAAGGGCTGCGTGAGCGGCCCTTTTTTGTTGCCTGAAGAGCGCTGGGCAATCTGGTGAGCGGCTGGTACCGATAGGTCGGCACGAAGAGGGCAAGAACAATGGATATACGCGCGATAGCCATGGGGCTGACCTTTGCGGTGATTTGGTCGTCGGCGTTTTCTTCGGCGCGCCTGATCGTTGCTGATGCGTCGCCCTTGGCGGCGTTGTCTTTGCGGTTTTTTATCTCGGGGTTCATTGCCATCGGGATTGCGCGCTTGATGGGACAGCATTGGAATTTGTCGGCGCAGCAATGGCGGGCGACCATTGTGTTCGGGCTGTGCCAGAATACGATTTATCTGGGTGCGAATTTCTACGCGATGCAGACGGTGCAGGCCTCGCTTGCGTCGATTATCGCGTCATCCATGCCCCTGCTTGTCGCCCTTGCCGGATGGGTGTTCCTGAAACAAAGGCTCGCACCTATGGGCGTGATCGGATTGTTCGGCGGTCTGGTTGGGGTGCTGATCATCATGGTGTCACGCGTTGACGCGGGCGTTGATCTTTTTGGCGTTGTCCTTTGCGGTCTGGGTGCGGCTTCGCTGGCGGCGGCGACGCTGACTTTGCGCAATGCGTTTCAGGGGGAAAACATGATGATGATCATCGGACTACAGATGATTGTCGGCGCGCTGGGATTGACCGCTATTTCGGCGGCGTTGGAGACGGTGACGGTTACCGTGACGCCGAGCCTGATTTTGGCTTTCGCGTATACCACTATCTTTCCCGGTTTGATTGCCATGTGGATCTGGTTCGCTCTGGTGGCGCGCATTGGCACAACGCGCGCGGCGACATTCCATTTTCTCAACCCGTTTTTCGGTGTCGCGATTGCGGCGGCCTTGTTGGGCGAACAACTGGGATGGCGTGATTTATTGGGCGTTGCAGTGATCACTGCCGGAATTGTTGCGGTGCAATTGTCAAAGCAGACAGAAACCTGAACCGATCCCCTTGCACGCCGCTGGGTTGGATTGCACTTTGCCAGACAGACCTGTGAGGGAGGAATGCTGATGCAACGCAGAGCGTGCCTGATGGCAATGACGGGTGCGATGATGTGCCCGAGTGTGGCTTTGGCGTCTTACGATCCGGCGCAGTTTGTGATGGACACCTGGCGTACAGAGCGCGGTGGGACCGATCTGGTGATCTACAATTTCCGCGCGTCGTGGTCTTTGACCGGGAATATTCAGGCCGAGCTTCTGGACGAGATCATCTGCAGCGACGCGCGCTTTGCCGGTTTACGGATTGTTGAGGTTGATTGGGATACGTTCGGTCCGTCGCAGATGGCCCAACGGCTTAAGGTGACCCGCCATTCAACGCTGGTCGCCGTGCGCGGAACAGAGGTGATCGCGCGGGTGGAAAGCGCATCAAGTGAACGGGCGTTGGTCGGCATGTTGGAGGCGGCGCTGGCGGGATGAACTTTCTTTTTGTGCACCAGAACATGCCGGGCCAATACCGCGAGCTTTTGCCGTGGTTGGTAGCGCAGGGCGGGCACAACATTGTATTCCTGACACAACGCACGCCGCTTCCGCAGATCAAAGGGGTCACCAGTGTTGGCTACAAACCGCACCGCACCCCGGCGGAGGATGCCTATGGCCTGTCAAAGACATGGGAAGCCGCGGCCGGATCGGGCTATGGCGCGGTGCTGGCCGCACAAAACCTCAAAGCGTCGGGCTTTACCCCGGATATCATTATCGGCCACGCCGGCTGGGGGGAATTGACCTTTCTTAAAGAAGTGTTTCCCGATGCGCCGATCATCGGCTTCTTTGAATATTATTATCGCACCCATGGCGGCCCGGTGAATTTCGATCCCGAAAGCCCGGCCACGCCGCACACGCCCTATTTGCTGGCCGCGCGCAACACCGTGCCTTTGATGAATTTTGAGGTGGTGGACCGGGGCCATGCGCCCACGTTCTGGCAGCGCGACAGGTTTCCCAAGCGGTTTCATGACGACATGTATGTGTGTCACGACGGGATCCGCACTGACACGCTGCGCCCGAATGCAACCGCGGCCATCAAGTTGGGGCGGCTGGATCAGCCTCTGACCGTCGGCGACGAGATTCTGACGTATATGGCGCGCAATCTTGAGCTGACGCGCGGGTTTCACAAGTTTATGCGCGCCTTGCCCAAGGTGCTGGCCGCCCGTCCGAAAGCGCGCGTTTTGATCATCGGCGGCAATGAGACGTCTTATGGCAAGAAAAGCGATCACCCCAAAGGGCTGCGCGGCCAGTTAGAGGCCGAGCTAGGCGATCAACTTGATTATTCGCGCATCCATTTTCTGGGGCGCGTGCCGTTCCAAGATTACCAGCGCGTCATTCAGGTCAGCCGCTGCCATATGTATCTGAGTATGCCTTTTGTGCTGAGCTGGTCCGCGTTGGAGGCGATGGCGATGGGGGCCACCATCATCGCGTCCGATGTGGCCCCGGTGCGCGAGGCAATGACGGATGGCGAAACCGCGCTGTTGGTGGATTACTTTGATCACGATGCCATTGCGGATCGGATCATTGATGTGCTGTCAAACCCG
Organism: Paracoccaceae bacterium; assembly: GCA_013214665.1. Lineage (GTDB taxonomy): Bacteria > Pseudomonadota > Alphaproteobacteria > Rhodobacterales > Rhodobacteraceae. Next base: position 39,074 of record JABSSA010000003.1, on the reverse strand, counting down.
CGGGATTTTGCGCATCTGGGCCCTGCTGCGCGTACGCATGTGGTGGAAACATATGATTTTCACACCCGCTGCTTGCCGGTGCATTTGAGCGAGATCAACAAGCTGGTGCCGAAGGCCAAACGGTTGGATATACCGGCGTAAGGAAGGGGGCTGCACGGGCGGAGAGGGGCAGTGTGTTGCATCAGAAGCGTGCAACGATGGTAAATCTGACCGCACTTCTTATGCCACAATTTCGATGGACAGACTCTGACGTCGGTACGATCAAACTATTTTCTGATTCCAAGTGAGTTCAGGCGTATTTTCATTGCTGCTTTAGATACGCCGCACAAGTCCGCAAGTTCTTGAACATTGTCGGCAGAGGGGCTGAAATGTGCCCTCAACGGCCCGGCGGGCATAAGCAGATCAGCCGCAAATTTGTTTGCTTGCACCTCATGGTAGGGTGATAGTGGGCCATACGGATTGTCGTTGCCCCCGGAGGAAAAAAGCCTATCCAGGTGCTTTTTGCCATCCAGCAAATCCCTGTGCAACAGATAGTGGCCTAGCTCGTGCGCCGCAGTGAAGCGTTTCCTTTGCGGACCTTCGTTGGCGTTCACAGTGACAGTACAAAAAGGGTCTTCATAGAAAATCCTTCCCGATTGTTCATCGGGCATCGGTTCTTCAATGTATTCGATTCTCAAAGCATCGAATATTCCGATGACATCTACTGGGAGGCGGGAAGCGTAATCTCGGACTACGGACATCTCGTCAATCATCGTTTCCCCCCTTATCTAGTGCTTGCATAACGTCTTGTGTACTAGAGGTGCTATCTTCAATAGCATCTTTTTGTTCCAGAAGCGACATATAGTCAGCTACTGTTCGTCTCACAATGGGCTGTGCAATGTCGGCGACTTCCAATTTAGCGACCCTCTCAGCCACTTTGGATGCTTCTTCCTCTGCGCGTGTCATTGCTGCACCGCGGACAAGAAAGAAACCGCTCACGGCGATAACGGCCAAAAAGATCTCTAGAACGGTTAGCGATACAGCTAAGTTTTCAATTTCGGTTGTCTTGCCGGAGATGTTCCATAACAAGAGTATCAGAAAGAGATTTGTGATGCCCAACCCTACGGCGATTACCAACCAACAGTTTTCTGCTTTGCTGAACCAAGAACTGCGCTTTGCGGTCAAAGATATTTCCCCTTTAAATTGAGAAACAGTGTCGCAGCCTAATTAGGAGTCGTCAAATACGTGTTTTTGTGTGTTTGGAATCTTTCTTTAGTTGTGTGGGGCGGATGGGTTATCAGCCCAGCTCCGCCTCAATCGCGGTGACGATCTTGTCGGCGTCCGGTTCGGTCATGGCGCCCCATGTGGATTTGACCGTACCGTCACGCCCGACCAGCACTTTGTTAAAGTTCCACTTGGGCTCAAATCCGGTTTCTGCTTTGACGGCCTTGTAAAACGGATGGGCCGCAGCGCCTTTGACGGGTGTGATATCAGCCATGGCGATGGTGAGGCCGAACTTCATCTCGCAGAATTGCTGTACCGCATTCCCGTCGGCCAGTTCCTGGCGAAAGTCGTTGGAGGGGACGGCAAGGACGATCAGGCCGCGTGGGCCAAACCGGTCATGCAGCCGTTGGAGCGCATCATATTGCCGGGTGAAGCCGCATTTGGAAGCGGTGTTGACCACCAAAACCGGGTGTCCGGACCATTGACCCATTTCAAGCGGGTCGCCAGCAACGGTGGAAAAGCTGTGGTCGAGAACGTTTGTCATGGCCAAACTCGCAATTGTCAGAATGCTGTGGGCGGCAAGCCCTTCCCATTTGGCTCGCGCCGCCCACATATAGGGGCAAAGGCACCATCACTCCAGAAGGGACCGCATGACTGCATATACCAAAGACCCCGCGGTGATCGCGACGCTGTCACCAGAAGAATATTATGTCACCCAAGAGGCCGGGACGGAACGGCCGGGTACGGGTAAGCTGCTTTATAACAAAGAGCCTGGCATCTATGTGGATATCGTTTCGGGCGAGCCGCTGTTTGCCTCGTCTGACAAATATGAAAGCGGCTGTGGCTGGCCAAGCTTTACCAAGCCGATCGAAGACACGCATGTGACGGAACATCATGACGCCTCGCTTGGCATGATCCGGACAGAAGTGCGCAGCAAATTTGGTGACAGCCATTTGGGCCATGTGTTCCCGGACGGGCCGCGAGATCGCGGCGGTTTGCGGTATTGCATCAACTCGGCGTCGCTGCGGTTCGTGCATAAGGATGATATGGAAGCCGAAGGCTATGGCGCCTTTCTGGATCAAGTGGAGGATGTGACATGAGCAACGAAGCACGGGCCGTTTTGGCAGGTGGCTGTTTTTGGGGCATGCAGGATCTGATCCGCAAGCGTGCCGGCGTGTTGCGGACGCGGGTGGGCTATACGGGGGGTGATGTGCCCAATGCCACGTATCGCAACCACGGCACCCATGCCGAAGGGATCGAAGTGATCTATGATCCGTCGGTGGTGAGCTACCGGGATTTGCTGGAGCTGTTTTTCCAGATCCATGATCCCACCACGCTGAATCGTCAGGGCAATGATCTGGGGCTCAGCTATCGCTCAGCGATTTATTATGTGGACGAAGAACAGCGGCAGGATGCGCTGACCACGATTGCGGATGTGGAGGCGTCGGGCCTTTGGCCGGGCAAGGTGGTCACCGAGGTCGAGCCGGTGAGCGATTTCTGGGAGGCGGAGCCAGAGCATCAGGATTACTTGGAGCGGTTCCCCAACGGATACACGTGCCACTTTCCGCGTGCCGATTGGGTTCTGCCCAAGCGCAGCGCGGCGGAGTGATCAGCCACATAGGGTAGGGCGGGGTTAACCCCGCCTTACGGCGTTTGACTTAGCCGACCGCCACGCGCGGGCGGCCTGACGCTTCGACCGTTACCAACGCTTCGACAAACATTTCGCGCCCTTCGATTTTGGCGACCTGGCGGGCATAGGTGGTGCCGGTTTTCACGTCGCCAGCTCCTGAGCCGCGGACTTCGCTTTCGGCAAGCTCGGTCAGGATATCTTGGACATGTTGGCGCGCGGCGTCTTCATCGAGAAAATCAGCGACACTGTCGGGCATATGAGCCCGGTAGCGGCCTTCGCCTTGTGCGGTGATGGTGACGCTTTTGCGGACAGAGATGCGCCCGACAACGGCGCCGATGGCATTCGCCACCCCGGCATGTTTGGGCAGGATCATGTCACAGCCCAATCGGTCGCCAACCGGTGGGTAATAGGTCGGGGCCGACGCCCCAAGCCCGACGACAGGCACACCCAGAGCCAGATCCACTTTCACCGCACCGCGCGCATGATCAAGGCCACGCTGCGTCAGCACATGGCGGGCCAGATCGGCGGGGCCTTGATAGCCGTCATGTTCAAACGCGCTTTCCAAGAGGGCCAGGCCGGTCTGGTGGTGCAGTTGCGCGATGATCCGTTCGGCCAGAACTTGGGGCGAGGGAGCATAGGTTTCGCCAGACCCGCTGCGGCGGCGGGCGGCGATGGTCAGCGCCATTTCCGCAGCTTCGGCGTTCCAGGCGCTGGCCAACCCCAGCACATGCGCGGCGTCGGATGGGGTGATGCCACCCTGTTGCACGATGCCGCGTTCCACAAGACGGCGCAGAGCGCTGGTGTCGAGCCGGGTTTGAATAGCGGTGGACATGGGCACAACGCCGTCCCCCACACGCGCCAGCACGGTCTCTTCGCGCGCAGAGAGGCCCGCGCGCGGCATTCCCGGCACCGCCCGCACAAAGAAGCCATCGTGTTCACCGCTGACGGTGGCGCGGCTGGCCTTATCGAGGGCGGGCAACACGACATCAGGCGCGTCATGCGCCAAGAGCGAGACCGGCACCCAACGGGTTGGCCCGAGGTGCAGGCCGCCAGACAGCCCCTCGCGCACCAGATGCACGGCGGAATCTCCGCCCAGACCGTGGGTGCGCATACCGACGGCTTCGACCATCGTGCGGAACGGTCCGACGCGCGCGCCATTAGGGTCGATGGCGGGTTTGCCGTCGCTTAACAGCGCCACATCCGTGGTGGTGCCGCCAATGTCGCTGACCAGCGCATTTTGCGCCTTGGTTAGCCAGCTTGCGCCCACAATGGAGGCGGCAGGGCCGGACAGGATTGTTTCAATGGGCCGTTCACGGGCCTGTTCGGCAGACATCAGAGCACCATCGCCGCGCACGATCATCATGGGCGCGCGAATGCCTTGTGCCGCGAGCTCATGTTCGGCCCGGTCGATCAGGCGATGGGTCAGGCTGACCAGACGCGCATTCAACAGCGCGGTGAGTGCGCGGCGAGGGCCGCCCAGCTTGGCCGATAGATGGTGTGAAGCCGACACAGGCCGCCCGGTTTCATCCGCCACCAATTGCGCGGCGGCCTGTTCATGGGCCGGGTTGCGGGTGGCGAATTGCGCGCCGATGGCAAAGGCATCCACATCTGCTCCGTGCGTCTGGATGAACGCGCGCAAGGCATCGGTGTCGAGGGGTTTGGCCTCGTTTCCGGCGTGGTTGTGCCCGCCTGAGACGATCACATATGGATCGCCTTTGAGCGCCTCGCGCAGCCCGTGTTTGGCAAAATCATATTCGGAAAAGCCAATAAGGATCAGCGCGATGCGCCCGCCTTGCCCTTCGACCAGGGCGTTGGTGGCCAATGTTGTCGACAGTGACGACAGCGTGATGTCGCCCGCTGCGACCCCAGAGGTTTCCAGCACAGAGGCCACAGCTTGGCCCACACCAATGGCCAGATCGCCACGCGTGGTGAGCGCTTTGGCGCTGGCCAAAACTTCGGCTTCGTCGCGGATGATGACGGCATCGGTATAGGTGCCGCCCGTGTCTACGCCCAACAGCAATGTCATGATCGGTCCAGTTGCTCCAACGCCCAGTTGGCTGCGTCTTTCACAGTTGGGTCCGGGTCTTCAACACATTTTTGCGCCGCCTCGCGCAATGCGGGCAGGCCGGAATTGCCGATGGCGTAAAGGACGTTGCGCACGAAGCGGTCTCGACCGATGCGTTTGATCGGAGAGCCGGAGAATTTGGCGCGAAACGAAGGGTCATCGAGCGCCGCCAAACTGGCCAGATTTGGCGCGGCCAGATCATCGCGGGCCATATACCGCTGTTCGTGGGCGGCGACAGCGAATTTGTTCCACGGGCAGGCGGCGAGGCAATCGTCACACCCGTAAATCCGGTTGCCCAACTTGGCGCGCAAGGGTTCGTCGACGGGGCCTTTGTGTTCGATGGTGAGGTAGGAAATGCACTTGCGCGCGTCGAGCTGGTAGGGAGCCGGGAAGGCATCTGTTGGGCAGACATCCAGACACGCGCGGCACGAGCCGCAATGGTCCACTTCGGGGGTGTCTGGCGCAAGATCGAGCGTCGAAAAGACCGAGCCTAGAAACGCCCAGTTGCCCCAGTCGCGGCTAACCAGATTGGTATGTTTGCCTTGCCATCCCAACCCAGCCGCTGCCCCCAGCGCCTTTTCCGGCACCGGGGCGGTGTCGACGAACACTTTCACCTGGCATTCCGTTTCCGCGACCATCCAGCGGGCCAACCGTTTCAGGCGTTTTTTCACCAGATCGTGGTAATCTTTGTTTTGGGCATAGACCGAAATGCCGCCCTTGTGCGGCACATCCAAAATCGCGGTTGGATCGTGTTCGGGCGTGTAGCTTTCGGCCAACATCAGGATGGACCGCGCTTCGGGCCATAGGGCCGAAGGATCTGCGCGCCAATGGGTGCGGTCGGCCATCCACGACATTTGACCGTGGTAACCTTGATCAAGAAATGTGGCGAGCCGCTCTTTGACATGTGGCACCGCGTCGGGGCGGCAAATGCGGGCGGCGATAAATCCTTCTTCCAGCGCCTTGGCGACAATACGCTGTTTCAGATCGGCAGGGTCGACCGCGGCCATGCGTTAGAAATCAAGATCGTTGTAGTGACGCGGCGGCGGGAACCCGGGAATTTGATCGGCCAGAATAGAGCGGAAGGCCGGACGCGATTTGATCTTGGCGTACCAGTCTTTCACGTTCTGGCTGCGGTTCCAGTCCACGTCAGAGATATAATCCAGCGCGGAAAAATGCGCAGCCGCGGCGAAATCGGCCAGCGTCATGACATCACCTGCCAGCCAGCGGCGTTGATCCAGCAGCCACGCCATATAGTCGAGGTGAAACTTGATCGCCTTGGCGCCATCTTTGACATTGCGGCTGTCAGGAAAACCCTGGCCCATCACTTTTTTGTTCACCCGCTCATAAAGCAGCTTTGACGTCACTTCGGAGTGGAATTTATCGTCAAACCAGCCAACAAGGCGGCGCACTTCGAACCGAGCCGCTGGGTCTGATGGAATCAGGGATGGCTCGGGTCGGGTTTCTTCGAGATATTCGCAGATCGCCGCGCTTTCCGTCAGTGTGACACCGTCGATACGCAGGACGGGCACTTTGCCTGCGGGATTGCGGCGCAGGAAATCGGCGCTGGCCTCCCAATAGCGTTCTTCGACCAGTTCAACTTCGATTTTCTTTTCCGCGAGGCTGAGGCGCACTTTGCGGCAGAAGGGGGAAAGCGGAACGTGGAAAAGGCGCGCCATGGCAAGTCTTTCAAATGTCTTTACCCGGCATGAATGCACCCGGGCGGATGGATTTTCAACTGTCGAAACATGCGGCACGTTCGTCTTTGGCGATCGTTGCCGCTCCGTCGGCGATGGCGGCGGCGCGCTGGCGCAATCTTGCCGAAGGTTTGGCTGCGGACCGTGCCTTTGGGTTCGGCAACACGGCGGCCAAGCGTGCGGCTTGTGTTGCGGTCAGATCCTTGGCCGAGAGGCCAAAGGCCGCCTGTGCCGCGGCCTCAACGCCAAAGACACCCTCGTCAAATTCGGCGATGTTGAGATAGATCTCTAGGATACGCTCCTTCGGCCAAAGGGCTTCGACAAGCAGGGTCAGCCCCGTTTCAAGCGCTTTGCGCAGCCACGAACGGCCATGCCAGAGATAGACGTTTTTGACTGTTTGCTGGGTCAGGGTTGAGGCACCGCGATTGGCCCCGGCCTCGATAGCTTGGCGAATGGCGTCGAGGTCAAAACCCCAATGCAGACAGAAGTTCGCGGCTTCAGCGGCCACAACGGAACGGGCCATGACCGGCGCGATCTGTTCGATTGGCGCCCATTGCCGTTCGATCCCGCCCAATCGGCGGGATTCTTGGACCATAAAGATAGTTGTAGGCGGGTTGATGATGCGCCCGGCCAACACGACCAAACAGACAAAGGCAGCCGCGCCAACAGCCCCCAGTGTTAACCAACGCAGGATGCGCCGCCGCAATGGGCGTTTGCGTACCTTTTTGCGCGTGGTCTTTTTGCTGCGTTTGGCCATGCTGCAGTTGTAAGGCGTTTCTAACAAAAGCTGAATCGAAAAGACTGCGGCGTGAGGCTTTGCTGGCAAAACGGCGCGTTTGTCGGTACCTCAGCAGAAAAACCGGGTCGCGTAATCATGTCAGTCTTTTATCTTTTGCTGGTCGCCATCGTGCAGGGCATCACTGAATTCCTGCCCATCAGCTCGTCGGGCCATTTGATTGTGTTACCCGAATTGCTGGGTCAGCCGGATCAGGGCGTCGCAATTGATGTCGCGGTGCATGTGGGCACGCTTGCCGCCGTGATCCTGTTTTTCCGGACCGAGGTGGCGCGGGCCCTGTCCGGCACATTTCAGGTGGTGCGCGGTCAAACAGATACGGGCGAAGCGCGTCTCGCGCTGGCTTTGATCGTGGCGACCATTCCGGCCGTGCTCGTAGGTGGTGTTTTGGCCGTGACCGGGGCCAATGATCTGATGCGCGGGGCGCAGGTCGTGGGGTGGGCCATGATCGTGTTTGGCGTGGTGCTTTATGCAGCAGACAAGCTATGCCCCGCGGTGCGGCCTGCCAGCGACTGGACGATCCGGCACGCGATCTGGATGGGCCTTGCGCAATGTGTGGCGTTGATCCCCGGCACGTCACGCGCCGGGATCACCATCACAGCGGCGCGTGCGTTGGGGTACACGCGCAAAGATGGGGCGACGATTTCAATGTTGATGTCGATCCCGATCATCCTCGCCTCCGGCGGTGTTCTGGCGTTGGATGTGGTGGGGCAGGCGGATTGGGCCTTGGCAGGGCAGGCCGCGATTGCCGCGGTCTTTGCCGCGATTGCAGCCCTTTTCGCGTTGTCGGTCATGTTCCGCTTTTTGAACGCGGTTAGCTTTACCCCGTACATCGTCTATCGCATCGTGTTCGGGGTTGGTCTGTTGGTGTGGGCAGGGTCGGCTTAGCGCAGGTTCTTTGCGCTTTCCTTGATGGCTTCGTATTGGCCTGACGGACGGAAGCGCCACAGATATTCCGGCAGTACTGCTTCAAGCGACACAGGGGTGATACCCAGATCGGCGAAGCCTTTTGTGTCACCGCTGACCACATTGTCGGCCCGCAGGTTTTTCACCTGATCGCGGGTGATCTGTGCCGGGACCAAGCCTAGCGACAGGGCTTGCACCAGCTCACTGGCCCAGCCCATGAATGCGCCAAGCCAAAACGGCAAAGGCAGGATCAGACGGCTGCGCCGTACGACTTGCAGCATCTGCGCCATCAAGTCGCGGAAACTGCTGACGTCCGGGCCGCCCAGCTCGTATGTCCCTGCTTCAGCCTGACCGGTGAGAACCAGCTCGGCCGCGCGGGCTACGTCTTCGACATAGACGGGTTGGAATTTCGTATCGGCACCGACCAGAGGAATCGCGGGCGAGAGGCGCGTCATTCCGGCGAAACGGTTGAAAAACGCGTCTTCGGGGCCAAAAATGATCGACGGGCGCAAAATGCTGGCTGTGGGCACAGCCGCCAGCACTGCGGCTTCGCCTTCGGCTTTGGTGCGGGCATAGTCGCTGTCTGAGGAGGCATCAGACCCAATGGCGGAGATCTGGACAAAGTTCGTGATGCCCGCCTGCTGGGCTGCGCGCGCGACGCGGCCGGCCCCTTGGGCTTGCACAGCGTCAAAGGTGTTTTTGCCGTCTTGGGCCAGAATGCCGACGCAATTGACGACTGCATCTGCGCCCGCCATCGCCTGCGCGACAGAGGCGTCATCGCGGATGTTGCACAAAATGGGTTCGACCTGGCCCACGACGCCATAGGTTTTGACAAAGATCGCTTCGTTCGGCCGGCGCACGGCGACGCGCACGCGCCATCCCAACTGCGCCATACGTCGCGCGATATACCGCCCGACAAAGCCCGAACCGCCATAGATTGTCACGAGCTGAGACATAGCTTGCCCTTCCTCAAATCTCTGCAGCGTGGTGTAAGGCGAAGCGGCTGGTCGGGCAAGCAGGCTTATCTGTTCCACAGAATTTTAAGTGGGTGAGAGAATCCGTTTGACACCCCTAAGCGCCCACCTTAAGAGCACGTCTCACCAAGACCCGTGCCCAGATGGCGGAATTGGTAGACGCGCTAGCTTCAGGTGCTAGTGTCCGTATGGACGTGGAGGTTCGAGTCCTCTTCTGGGCACCATTACACATCGGTTTGCTTGGTATGTCACCTCAATCATTGAATGGTATGCCGAGGGGCAAGCAGCCTTTCATTTTGACGTCAGGCAGGGGTGAGTCGCTCGTTTGTCGTTTAACTTACTTGTGTCGAAAGTGCGTCACATCCGCTGGTCACGAAAGCGTCTTTAGCTCGGTCAAAAACGATGCCTTTGGTCCAAGAACCGAATAGCGAAATGGCGACCCCGGCAGGATTCGAACCTGCAACCTGCCCCTTAGGAGGGGGCTGCTCTATCCAGTTGAGCCACGGGGCCGCTAAAGGCTGGTTACACCTTCGCAGTCAGCCTGTCACGTGATGTGAATGCTGCCGTAAAGCTTGCGTGGCTTCAACAGGCTACGATACACTCAGACGTGTAACACTCACAGGAAAGACTGTATGACCGATCGCCCTCACCGCCCTCTGACACTCAGGGATGTTTCAGCACTTTCTGGCGTTTCGGAAATGACGGTCAGCCGGGTCTTGAGAAATCGGGGCGATGTCAGCAAAGCGACACGGGAAAAAGTGTTGTCGGCGGCCAAAGAGCTTGGCTACGTGCCCAACCAGATTGCCGGGTCTTTGGCATCTCAACAGGTGAACCTGGTGGCGGTGATTATTCCATCGCTGTCCAACATGGTGTTTCCCGAAGTGATGACCGGGATTAACCAAATTCTCGAGGATACGCCGCTGCAGCCGGTTGTCGGGGTCACGGATTATTTGCCCGAAAAAGAAGAGCGGGTGCTTTATGAAATGCTGTCTTGGCGGCCCTCAGGCGTGATCATTGCCGGGCTCGAGCATTCGGATGCGTCGCTTGCGATGATGCGCAATTCGGGCATTCCNGTTGTNGAGATCATGGACACCGACGGGCGCGCCGTAGACAGCATGGTGGGGATCTCGCATCGCAAGGCGGGCGCGGATATGGCCAAGGCGATCTTGAAACAAGGGTATCGACGTATTGGTTTTATGGGCACCAAAATGCCGTTGGATCACCGCGCACGAAAACGGTTTGAAGGNCTGACAGAGCATCTTGCCAAGCAAGGCATAGAAATTGAAGAACGCGCTTTTTATTCTGGCGGATCGGCTTTGGCCAAGGGCCGGGAGATGACGGCAGACATGCTTGAGAAAAANCCGGATCTGGATTTCCTTTATTTCTCCAATGACATGATCGGTGCAGGTGGATTGCTGTACCTTTTGGATCAGGGGATAGACGTTCCGGGCCAGATCGGCTTGGCGGCGTTCAACGGTGTCGAATTGTTGGAGGGGCTGTCGCGGCGTTTGGCGACCACGGATTCAATGCGATTGGACATTGGCCGCGCCGCCGCCGAAATCATACGAGACCGCGCAAGCGGGGAGGCAAGTGATCCGGTCACGCTGACGCTTGAGCCGAAAATTAGCTATGGTGACACATTGCGGCGTCAAAGACCGGCGTGACCCGCAACACTCTCCGGATTTCCAACACCGACGCGCGGCACCTCTTTCTTGAGAGGCACGGCCTGAGTGCTGCGCCTTCGGGTCCGGCGCATGGTACACACTTGGCTAACGTGATCCACGATCTGGGGTTCGTGCAGCTCGACAGCATCAATACGGTGGCGCGGGCCCATGACCTGATCCTGTTCTCGCGGCGACCGCGCTATCGCCCGAAAATGCTGGAGCGTGCCTACAAGGTAGATGGCGCATTTTTCGAACACTGGACCCATGATGCGGCAGTGATCCCGATGGCGTTTTATCCCTGGTGGGCGTTGCGCCGCCGCCGGGATGCGGAGCTTTTGAAATCGCGGTGGAGCAATTGGCGGCGCGACGGGTTTCTAGAACAGTTCCAACCCGTGTTGGATCAGATCAAAGACCAGGGCCCGGTATGTGCCGCGCAAGTCGGGGATGGTGAAAAACGAGGATCCGGCGGGTGGTGGGATTGGCATCCGTCCAAGACAGCCTTGGAGTTCTTGTGGCGGTCCGGTGCGTTGGCTGTTGTGCATCGCAAAGGGTTTCAGAAATACTATGACCTAACCGAGCGGGTTATCGAAGAGACCTTGATCGACCATATCCCGGACGAAGAAGAAACCATTGATTGGTGTTGTCGCAATGCGCTGTCGCGCCTTGGGTTTGCCACGCACGGTGAAATCGCGGCCTTTTGGGATCACATTAGCCCGGCTGAGGCTAAGGCATGGGTTGAGCGCGCTGCGCAAGCTGGTGAGGTGATCCCGGCCGAGGTTGAGGCGGTGGATGGGTCTTGGCGGCTCGTATGGGTTTTAGCGGAGTCGGATCACGCGGCTTCGGGCCCACCGCCATCACGTTTGCGCATCCTCAGCCCGTTTGATCCAGCCTTACGGGATCGCGCGCGGGCCGAGCGGCTGTTCGGATTTCGGTATCGCATTGAGATCTTTGTGCCGGAAGCCAAGCGGGAATACGGGTATTACGTTTTTCCTATGCTAGAAGGCGATCGGATTGTTGGGCGGATCGATATGAAAGCGTTTCGTGCCGATGATGTGCTGCGCGTCAAAGCGGTTTGGCCTGAGCAGGGCGTGAAATTTGGCAAAGGCCGCACCGAAGCGCTTGAGGCTGAGCTGCACAGGATGCTGCCTTTAGCAGGCGTCAGTCGATTTGAATTTGAAAATGGATGGAAGCGCGCGCCCAAATCGAGTTGAGACGCGCACTTTCGGTTTTCAGTTGCTTTCGCCCGCTTCAGCGACTTCGACGTAATCCAACACAATCAGAGGCCCTTCGGCTGTGTCGTATATGCGGACAGGGGAGCCGCCCTCATCTGCTTCGGGAATGTCAGGGCAGTTTTCGGGGATGCCATCGCACAAATAGATATCGCGCCCGGTCAGATAGTTGAGCCGCGCATATAGCCCACGCAAGTGTTGAATACCTGCGTCCGAATGCGACGCCAAAGCCCTGTAATCGCCAGAGATGTGAATAGGGCCCTCAAGGCTGTTGATGTCGGCGGCCATGATCCGCGTGTCACGCTGCCAATCGCGGAAGACCGTATAGGTCATTCCAGTCAGCATCATGAAACCTACTGTTGTCAGCACCGTGGCATTGCGCATCAATCGGCCATGCCGTGGCTCTTCGACGGCGGCGCGTGTTGCGAGCACGAGGAGCAGAGCAAAAAAGGCCCATACAAAAATCATGCCTCGGCTGCTCACTACGACACCCGTTTTCAGGCACTGCAAGATGATCAACGCAAGGCCGACGCCTGCGCCCGTGTACAAAAATAATGTCATCATGCGGTCTTTGCGCAGCATGATCAGAGTTGCGCCCGTAAGTGCGGCGGCGAGGAAGTAATTGATCACATCGATGTTAAAGCTAATGTGCCGGAAAAAGACTTTGGCGGTGTCCAACAACACGGGTGCGTTCGCCCACATTGAGGCCAGATCGCTGGCGTTTGTGGGTTCACGCCATTCTGCCATGACGACACCAAAGACGCCGTGTTCCCAATAGTTCAGGCTGTAAATCGCGATCATCCCGAGCGCGAAGCTGATGACAAAGGTTCCGACGATTTTCACCAATTCCATAAACGTCCGCTCGGTTTCTTTGTGCGCAAGACAGATCGCCAGCAGGAGAAGGGGATATGTCGTGTAGCTCATCAAAGTGAGTGGGACGAAAACAAGCAGGCTGTAACGCAAGTGTTTGGGCGACAGGTAGCACGCCAAAACGCCGAACATCGCGACAAAGAACATCCCAGGCATCAAGGTGTTAAACCACAGCGAAATCATAGTGGCCGGAGGCGCAACAGCGACCAGAATGCCCAAGCCAACGATATGTTTTGGATGTGCGTCGCGCCCCAAGACAGCAACCGCAAGGGTGGCCGCATAGGTTGCCCAGAGTATTTGGTAGACCGAGAAGTTCAACCAATGCGGCGTCACGAAACCGCGCAGGTGCCACAGGTAGGAAATCCAACGGCCTTCTTCCAACGTTTTGGAATAATAGCCGTCTGGGTTTGCCGTCAGCGCCGGGAAGTCATCGTGGCGTACAATCGGGTCCAGCAAGTTCGGCGCAGACGTCAGCAAGACTGCCGCTGCGCAAACCAGAACGAGGCTCCAAAGCGGGGTTTCTTCGCCGCCGTTTGTCCGGGTCAGAGCGTGCATGGATCAAGCCCTTTGCTGCGTGCGCCGTTTTGCGTTTTGAGCAAGATAGAGAGAGCGGATTTGAGCGATGTTCGTGACCACGGGCCGTGGCAGATGTCGCACAACCGCCTGACGCGTGCGCCACGCAATTCCGCCCCCGTTCTTTACTTCGGTCCCTTGGGACACTTCTGTTTCAAGAATGTGCTGCGGCAGGTTCGCGCGACCGGCTTCATTCACGTAAAGAATGCCGTTGTAGCGATACCAAGGCTCAACCTTGCGGTTGTCGGCGAGCTTGGGGCGCAAGCAATCGAACGCAGTGTATCCGTGATCGGCAAACAGCGATTGCCAAAAGCTTAACGGTTGTTCGTTGATGTGAAATTCGCCGCCTTGCCCGACAACGGCGGCTGAAAACAGCACGCGGTCGCTGGCCGAAACGAGGCTTTGCACAAGGGTCTGCGCCGCCTCTTTGGGCAGGTGTTCACCAACCTCAAGGCTTTGAGCAAGATCGAACCGATTTTCGGAAACAAACGGACGCGTCAGATCGGCGGGCACGAAATCCTCTGGCTTGATGGCCAGGTTGTTTACGTCAACATAGCTGCCATCGACGCCGCAGACTTTGGCAACACCAGCGTCTTGCCATTCTTGCAGCCAAACACCACGACCACACCCCAGATCCAATACGCTTTGCGGTTTCAGATCCGGGTTCAGCGCGTCGATCACCGCACGTGCCGATGTGTGGGCGCCTTCGTCAATGTAATCAAAAAAAGTGCTCGTATAGACGTGTGTCATATCTGTTCCTGCTCTTTCTCTTTTTGGGCGAATACCCAGATCTTCATGAAAATGTAGTTCTGTAAGGGTATCCAAACGGCCACGATCACTGCCGCCTGGACATGCGGCCAGCCCAGTGCCGGTGCGATTGCACTGGTGATCAGGGCGGCGGCCAGATATCCGCAGAGGGTCATCACGAAAAAGCGGCTGGCTTGTGCCGCATCGAAAAACTGTCTTCGAAAGGTATAAACGGCCTGGCCGGCATACTGGACCAAGATGGCCATGCCGTAAGCCACTGCGTTTGCCACGACGAGAGATAGACCCACAGCGGTGAGACCGGTGTAGGCCAACACGTAGAAGATCGCGACAGATGTCCCGACCACCGCGTATCGCAATATCTCGGCGTTAAGCTGAGGCATCAGGCCGACTTTCGGATCACGTTCGGGGTGGTGTCGCTCAGCTCTTCAGATAGGTAGTAGAGCGGGCGCTTTTTGCTTTCGGTGTAAATGCGCCCCACATATTCGCCAAGAATACCAAGCGTCAGCAATTGCGCGCCCGAAAAGAAGCTGACGGCCAACAGCAATGACGCCCAACCCGCGACTGTTTGGAATAGGATGAGGGAACCGAATACGTAAACTGCCATGATGATGGTCAAAAACAGGCTGACGAATGCCATCCGGGTCGCCAGTTTGAGCGGTTTGGTCGAAAAGCCTGTGATGGCGTCCACCGCAAACCGCATCATTTTGCGCAATGGGTATTTCGTTTCGCCGACGGTCCGAGGCGCGCGGACATATTCCAGCCCGACCTGACGGAAGCCAGCCCAGGCAAACATACCGCGGATGAACCGGGATTGTTCGGGCATGTCCAAAATAGCATCCAACGTGCGACGGCTTACCAAGCGAAAATCGCCTGTATCCTGAGGGATTGCCACGTCGGACAGCATGTTGAGAAAGCGATAGAACAGATGCGCGGTGGCGCGTTTGAAAATCGTTTCGCCCTGGCGTTCTTTGCGGCGGCCATAGACCACGTCATAACCGCGATCCATCATGAACATCATGTCGGTCAGCAATTCGGGGGGATCTTGCAAATCGGCGTCCAGCATAAAGATGCGTTCGCCCTTTGCGGCCTCAAGACCTGCGGTCAGCGCGATCTGGTGACCACGGTTTGCGGACAGGCGCAAACCCACGATACGAGGCTCGCGGGATTTGGCGTCTGTGATGGCCGCCCAGGTGCGGTCTGTTGATCCGTCATCGACAAGGATGATTTCAGCCCGGTCTTCCCAGGGTTCAATCACCTCGCGCAGGCGATCGACAAGAGCCGGGATCGCCTCTTCTTCGTTCATACACGGTACGACAACTGACAAATACATCTGACGATCCTTTGCAGGTTAGTTGCATCAGATGTGCCGTTTGAATTTGGTCGAATTGTGGCAGGTTTGGAGAAAATCCGAGACAGTCCGCAGAAATATCTACGGATTGTTTACGTTTTTTGAAAACCACGCTGCGCGCGAGTTAGCCGGTGATTTTGGCTTTCTGTGCTTCGTATTCCCCGGAAAACTTGGCAACCAGTTCGCCTGCCGGCAGCACTTCGGAAATTGCGCCAATGCCTTGACCTGCGCCCCAGATCTCTTTCCAGGCCTTTGGTTTTTCGCGGTCCGAGCCGAAGTTCATTGCATCCGGGCTGGAGACCTCAAGCGCGTTTGGATCCATGCCGGCGCGTTCGATGGATGGTTTGAGGTAGTTGCCCCAGACGCCCGTGAACAGATTTGAATAGACGATGTCGTCTGCGGCCGAGGCGCAAATCATGTCTTTATAGGCTTGCTCCGCACGTGCCTCCGCGGTGGCAATAAAGGGAGTGCCGATATAGGCGAAATCTGCGCCCATGGCTTGTGCCGCCAAAATGGCACCGCCGTTGGCGATAGAGCCGGACAGGGCGATGGGGCCGTCAAACCATTGGCGGGTTTCCTGAACCAACGCGAATGGCGATTGTTGGCCCGCGTGGCCCCCGGCGCCGGAGGCGACCAACACCAAGCCATCCGCGCCTTTTTCAATGGCCTTGCGTGCGAAGGTTTGATTGATCACGTCGTGGAACACCAAGCCACCGTAGCTGTGCACCGCTTCGTTCAGCTCCGGGCGCGCGCCCAGAGACGTAATGACCACGGGCACTTTGAATTCCACGCACATTTCCAGATCATGCTGGAGGCGATCATTGGAGCGATGCACAATTTGGTTCACGGCAAAGGGCGCCGAAGGCGCATCGGGGTTTTTGGCGTCATATTCCGCCAATTCCGTCGTGATCTTGTCGAGCCATTCTCGAAGTTGTTCGGCCGGACGCGCGTTAAGCGCGGGAAAAGAGCCAACAACGCCTGCTTTACATTGTTCGATCACCAGATCGGGATTTGAGATGATGAACAGTGGTGCGCCAATCACTGGCAACCGCATACGTGCTTTCAACTCTTGAATGTTCATTTGATCTCTCCCTCGGATGGCGTTTGGCGCTTTCATCAATGGATAGCTCGCGCTCCGACAATCACAATCGCCTATCTCAAATTTCCTTGCGAAGTGGCGCAACGTCGTTTTGCGCGTATTACGGGTCTGTTCCACAAAAACAACGCTTCTGAACTTCGCGAACTTGTGTCTGGCGGTGTTGATGCACGTTATGATAGCCATCCACCAGCGTAGGGTGTGGGAGCTATTTGTCCTGCGCGATCGCAATATCTGTTCATGGGCGATGGCAAGGCGGGGAATGCTGGACCCAAATCTGACAATCGAAGAACGCATCACTGAATTGATTCAGGATGAAGTGGATCAGGCTGATCGCAGACCTGCGTCGGCTATGGCCAATCTTGAGGCGTTTTGTCTTGCGCTTGTCGAGCCGTTTTCAACCACCGTGAACTTTTCGGGCGGCGTGACCCAAAGATGTTGGACCGTGACCCGCCCGAACGGTGACTATCGTGTCGTCTATATGCCACTTGCCGGGTATTTCGCGCTGTGCGTTGAAAGTGAAATTGGCCCCCTTGATATCGGTGTGCATGGCCCAGCGTTTGGGTGCTTCTGCTCGGTCTGAACCAACGCACTTAGTTTTTTTGAACTGTCTCCGTTTCAAGCGGGGCGTTGGCCAATTGCCAATCCTTCAAGAAGGCTTCAACCACCTCAATCATTGCAATTTCGGGAGTTCGGTTTGTGTTGGTGATTAACTCGACCACAGATCCGCTCCACGTGGTTGCATGATGTCGGATCGACGGATCTCGCGTCAGAACAACGGATTGCTTAAGCTGCAACGACGCGCGAAATGGCCTGACGCAGCCGCGGTCGTCATAGCGGGCTGAAAAACGGATGCTCAGGCTGGGTTGGCCGGGGACATCAAGAATTTCCTCATCCGTGACGACCGTAATGCCCAAAGCTTCGAATTGTTTGAGATACCGTTCGTGGAGTATTGCGCCGAACGTTTCGGCATTGCCGTCGGGCCCTTTGACAGCCGTTGCATCAAAGGCGACGATGTTCAGCCCCCGCAAGGTGCCGGCCTGATCGACTGCTGGAACATCTTCCAAATGTTCTTGCCAGTCTTCGGCTTTCGCCTCACACACTGGCGCTTCTTTCGCCGTGCGTAGATCCGGCAAGTCGCGCATGTCCGCCCGATCCGCGATGATGCCCAAAAAAGAGCTGATGTTGGCCGAGGACATGCGCAAAAGCTGTCGCGTGGTTTGCAATGGCTCTGCCAGACAATCCTGCAAAACGGCGCAGCCCGCATCCAACTCAGCGGTTTCTACATACAAATACCGTTCTTGATCCTGAGCGGATCCAGGCATGGCCAACGCCGCCCAGATCGCAACCCCCAGCATCAAACGCATCTCTATCAACATCCGTCAAACCCGTGTCGTCCCGTCTTGCGCCAGGAAGACCTAAGGTCAAACGGTTGAGAAATTCTGAAGTTGGATCAGAGAACTGTTACAACTGTGCCCAAAGGAACCCGTTCATACAGATCCTCGACGTGTTCATTCAGCATGCGAATGCAGCCATTCGATACCGAAGTTCCGATACTCTTGGGCCGGTTGGTGCCGTGAATTCGGAAATATGTATCGACGCCATTCTGGAACAGATACAGCGCCCGCGCCCCGAGCGGATTGCTGGGACCACCGGGCATGATGTAGTTGTTATCGACAAACTTGCTGAAGGCGATGGGATCGCGTTCGATCATCGAATTGGTGGGCCGCCAGGTTGGCCATTCTTTCTTGCGGTCGATCGTGGCGGTGCCCGTAAACTCAAGGCCAGCCCGCCCAACACCCACGCCGTAGCGCATCGCTTTGCGCGGCTCGTAGACCCAGTACAAATAGTAGCTACGCGGCAGGACCAAGATTTGGCCCGGTTCAAACTGTTTCTTGATCCGCACCTCTTGAGGCGTCGGATCAAAGACAGTCTCGGTTGCGGATACCAATTCAGGAAGAGCCAGCGCAGCGGTACCGGCGGCCAGAAAAGTGCGGCGGTCCATGTCAAAATCTCGCGTCATATAAGAATTTGCCGGAATCTTTCTGGATCGCGTGGTGAAAATCAACAGCACGTTGGTCCGCATAGGCGATCATGCCTATGCGGTGCTTTGATTTTCGAAAACTGCGCTGGAAAAGACGGCTTTACCGAACGAATTTCTTGTGCTTGAGGCGTTTTGGCTCCAGCGCGTCCGCGCCCAGTCTGCGCTTTTTGTCTTCTTCGTAGTCTTCAAAGTTGCCTTCGAACCACTCTACATGCGCCTCGCCTTCAAAGGCGAGGATGTGCGTGCAGATCCGGTCGAGGAAGAAACGGTCGTGGCTGATGACGACCGCGCAGCCTGCAAAATCAACCAACGCATCTTCGAGTGCGCGGAGGGTTTCCACATCGAGGTCGTTGGTCGGTTCGTCGAGCAACAGAACGTTGCCGCCGGACTTCAACAATCGCGCCATGTGCACACGGTTGCGTTCACCGCCCGACAACAGATTCACCGGTTTTTGCTGATCGCCGCCTTTGAAGTTGAAGGCTGAGCAATAAGCGCGCGAGTTCATTTGCGCATCGCCCAGTTCGATCAACTCGGCCCCGCCTGAAATGGCCTCCCACACCGTTTCATTGTCGACCAGATCATCGCGCGACTGATCCACGTAAGACAGCTTGACCGTGTCGCCCAACTCAATAGTGCCAGCATCCGGCTTTTCCTGACCGGTGAGCATTTTGAACAAGGTCGATTTACCCGCGCCGTTGGGGCCGATCACGCCGACGATGCCGCCCGGAGGCAACGCAAAGTCCAAGCCTTCGATCAACAGCTTGTCGCCCATCGCTTTTTGCAGGCCTTCGATTTCCATGACCTTGCCACCCAAGCGGGGCCCGTTTGGAATAACGATCTGCGCGCGCGCCAATTTTTCGCGCTCGGATTGGTTGGCAAGATCGTTATAGGCGTTGATACGCGCTTTGGATTTCGCCTGACGGGCTTTTTGGCCCTGCCGCATCCATTCAAGTTCGCGTTCCAGTGTCTTCTGGCGCGATTTGTCTTCGCGAGCTTCCTGTTCCAGTCGCTTGGCTTTCTGTTCCAGCCAGGAGGAATAATTGCCCTCGTAGGGAATACCCCGACCCCGGTCGAGTTCCAGAATCCAGCCGGTGATGTCATCCAGGAAATAGCGATCGTGAGTAACGATCAGGATGGTACCTTTGTAATCGATCAGGTGCTGTTGCAGCCACGCGATGGTTTCCGCGTCAAGGTGGTTGGTCGGTTCGTCCAAAAGCAGCATGTCTGGCGCTTCGAGCAGCAGTTTGCACAAGGCCACACGGCGACGTTCACCCCCGGACAGTGTATCCACGTCCGCATCATCAGGAGGGCAACGCAACGCCTCCATCGCCACGTCGATCTGGCTATCGAGATCCCATAGGTTTTCGCTGTCGATCTGGTCTTGCAGGCTGGCCATTTCATCGGCGGTTTCGTCGGAATAGTTCATGGCAAGTTCGTTAAAACGATCAAGCTTCGCCTTCTTTTCGGCGACACCCAACATGACGTTTTCCCGCACGGACAGCGCGGAATCGAGATGCGGCTCTTGCGGCAGGTATCCAACTTTTGCCCCTTCGGCAGACCAGGCTTCGCCAGAAAAGTCTTTGTCCAAACCCGCCATGATCTTCATCAGCGTGGATTTACCCGCGCCGTTGACACCAACGACGCCGATCTTCACGCCGGGGAGGAAGTTCAGGTGGATATTTTCAAAGGTTTTCTTTCCGCCAGGATATGTCTTGGACACACCAGACATGTGATAGACGTATTGATAGGCAGCCATGACGCAAAATCTCACTAACGTGTTTCGAATTTGCAGTGGCATAGCCGTGCTGTGGGGCAAGATCAACAAAGCGAAGGCAGATGAGCCATGGTGACCGCATTTTCCGAAATGATCCGAACCTTTGCCAAGCCGGGGCAAGTTGATTGGATTGGCCTGCGGCCCGCGCGCAAAGCCGCGTTGGAGGTGCCGAAGATGGTGCAGGTTGATGAAAGCGGATTGGTTGGAGATCATGGCCGATCGGGCAAGCGGGCCGTGACGCTCATTCAGGCTGAACACTTGCCGGTTATTGCGTCCATACTGGGTGTAGAGGCAGTGCGCCCGGAAGATTTGCGGCGCAATGTGGTTGTTTCCGGCATCAATCTGACCGCGTTGAAAAAGAGACATGTGCAAGTGGGCTCCGCCATTTTGCACCTGGAGGGGCCTTGCCCGCCGTGCAGCCGCATGGAAAAGACGCTGGGCACCGGCGGGTACTCTGCTGTGCGCGGGCATGGCGGTTGGTATGCGTCGGTTGTCGAACCCGGCGAAATTTCTTTGCAGGATCGCGTGATACCTGCCGACTGATCCCGTCACGGTCTGGTGTTTTGCGGCGCGACCTGCAAAACCGTGTCGCATGAACGGGTTTCAGGCACCATATGCGCGCGAAGGCCAGGCCATTGGCCTTTTGGGCGGGTCATTTGATCCGGCCCATGATGGGCATCTGCACATCACGCAAGAGGCGCTGAAGCGGTTCGGTCTTGATCAGGTGTGGTGGGTTGTGTCTCCGGGCAACCCGTTGAAATCGCGGCAACCCGCGTCAATGCCTGCGCGCGTGGCCCACGCCCGATCCCTGGTTTCGCGCAATGACGTGATTGTCACCGATATCGAGGCGCAAATTGGCACGCGGTACACTGCTGAAACCCTGTCTGCCCTGAAAGCGAGGTATCGCGGTGTGCGGTTTGTGTGGCTGATGGGGGCGGATAATCTTGCCCAATTTCATCTTTGGCAGGATTGGCAATGGATTATGGAAAACGTGCCGGTTGGCGTCTTGGCGCGGCCTGGTGATCGGATTTCCGCGCGGACTAGCAAGGCGGCCAAGCTATACCGTCAGTATAAGCTGCCCGGAAAAGCCTCTCATATCCTGGCACGCAGTCATGCACCGGCGTGGTGTTTCCTGAACGTGCCTATGGTTTCCACCTCGTCAACGGCCATTCGCGATGCGGGGAATTGGACAGCAAATTGACCAGAGTTGAAGAGATCCGTTGCATGACAACTCTTGCTCGATTCTGAGGGCCATTTATACAAAGCGCATGAGACGCGGAATATCGAAACGTGAGTTCCTTGCGGGGCTTCTGAGCAGTGTAGGGACGGCCGGATTAGCGGCCCCATTGGAGACATCCTTGCGCCCGGTGGTGCGAGTTGATGGCCTGCAGAAGCGTGCAGCACCGGGCATTTCCGAGATCGTATCCGCCGCGCGATTGAACGGAGAGGCCGGAATTGCGGTTGCGGATGCTGAAAGCGGCAAAGTTCTGGAAAGTCACAACGGAAAAGACGCCATTGCCCCGGCAAGCGTGACAAAGGCACTTACGGCGCTTTACGCGTTGGCCGCACTTGGGCCGCAACACCGTTTCCAAACGCGCGTAGTGATCACCGGCACATTATCGAATGGGCGATTGAGCGGTGACGTTGTCTTGTCCGGGGGGGGCGACCCGACCCTTGATACTGATGCGCTGGCCGATCTTGCAAAACAGCTCAAGCAAGCGGGGGTTCAGGAGGTCAGCGGGAAATTCCTTGTTGCGGACGGCGCCTTGCCGCGCGTCAGGACGATCTCGGAAGAACAACCTGATCACCTTGGGTATTCGCCAGCTGTGAGCGGGATCGCGTTGAACCACAACCGGGTGCATTTTGAATGGAAACGGTCATCGGGCAATTACGCGGTAACAATGCAGGCACGTACTGGGAATTTCAGACCCGGTGTCGAAACATCGCGCATGACGGTGATTGATCGGTCTGTGCCCGTTTATACGTATGAACAACTTGCCGGTTCGGTTGACAGCTGGACCGTGGCGCGGAGCGCTTTGGGCAATGGGGGTGCCCGGTGGCTGCCGGTGCGCAATCCGGGTCTATACGCAGGTGACGTGTTCCGAACACTTGCGCGGTCACATGGGATTGTTTTGCCGAAAGCGAAGCTGACCAAACAAACGCCGAGCGGCCAAGTGGTGGCCGCTCACTCAAGCGCGCCTTTGGTCGAAATCCTGCGGGGGATGCTTGAGTATTCCAACAATCTGACCGCTGAGATGGTCGGAATGTCTGCGTCAAATGCGCAAAGGGCTCAGGTGAATTCGCTGCGCGCCTCTGCCCGCAAAATGAACGCTTGGGTGTCTTCCACGTTTGATGTGAGCAATGTGAATGTCGTCGATCACTCTGGCCTTGGGTCCAACAGCCGGATGAGCGCGCAAGCAATGGTTACAATCCTCAGCGCAAGCTGGGCGCAGGCCGCCCTGTTGCCCATTTTGAAAGACATCGGAGTGCGCGACGCAAAAGGCCGTGTCGACAAAGGGCATCCGACCAAGGTCAAGGCCAAGACGGGTACGTTGAATTTCGTTTCAAACCTGGCGGGATATGCAACGACGTCGGATGGCAAGACTCTGGCTTTTGCGATGTTCGTGTCGGACCAGAAAGTCAGAGCGCGCATCGGCAAAGCCAATCGCGAAGCACCTCAGGGGGCACGCGCCTGGACCCGGCGTGCGCGTTCTGTCCATCACAAGCTCATCAACCGTTGGAGCCTGCTTCACGGCAGTTGATCAGACACGCATATGCCGCGCGCGCGAGCCGCGTTCGATGGCTGCCGCATGTAACCGATCAATCGCCAGTTCGTACCGCATCTCTTCCAACAGGCGCAGTTCAGGTTCGCGCAACGTGCCATCGGCCGCTGCGACATCGCAGGCCAGGGCGTAGGCCGTTTCATTCAGATGTGCAGGCAAAGCGTCCCTGACGAGACCGAAAAGCGCGTCTAACCCTTCTTCTTGTTCGAATAGATCAAACACGGTTTGCGCGATCGGTTTTAGGCGATCGACATCATAATCGGCAAAGATGGGAAGGTGGTTCACCGCAGACGTGATTTTGACCAGTTCGGCGGTTCGGATGTTTTCATCTGACGCCGAGACGGCAATCATGATTGCAACCAAAGCATCTTGGGGTGTGAGAAACAGGGTATCTTCGTTTGCCATGACGTGAGTCCTTCGTGCGTCCATCGCTTTATTGGATAGTTATTGACGCCTGATTGTCTCCGCAATAGGTACCCGCGGGCGCATTTGATGCGCAATCACACCGATATTGAGGCTTATCCGTCATGTCTGACATTCTGGATGCTGCACTAAACAGCAAAGCGTGGCCCTTTGAAGAAGCGCGCAAGGTGCTCAAACGGTATGAAAAAGCGCCTCCCGAAAAGGGCTATGTTCTGTTTTCGACAGGTTACGGCCCCTCAGGCTTGCCGCACATCGGCACATTTGGCGAAGTGTTGCGTACAACGATGGTACGCCGCGCGTTTGAGCATATTTCGGATATCCCAACCAAGTTGATCTGTTTTTCCGACGATCTGGACGGAATGCGCAAAGTGCCGGGCAATGTCCCGCAGCAAGAGATGCTGGCCGAGCATTTGCACAGGCCTCTGACGGATGTGCCTGACCCGTTTGGCACTCACGAGAGCTTTGGCCACCACAACAACGCCATGCTGAAGCGGTTTCTGGATACGTTTGGCTTTGAATACGAATTCTATTCCGCGCGCGAATTCTATCGCAGCGGACAGTTTGACGACGTCTTGACGCGTGCGGCAGAACGCTATGACGACGTGATGAAGGTCATGTTGAAGTCGCTGCGTGAAGAGCGCCAGCAGACCTATTCGATCTTTTTGCCAATCCACCCGGAAACAGGGCGCGTGCTTTATGTGCCGATGAAAGACGTGAATGCCGCGGACGCGACGATCACGTTTGACGATGAAGAGGGCAAAGAGTGGACCCTGCCGGTGACCGGCGGCAACGTTAAACTGCAGTGGAAGCCGGATTTTGGTGCGCGCTGGGCGGCTCTTGGTGTCGACTTTGAAATGTATGGCAAAGAACATGCAACCAACACGGCCATCTATGATCGCATTTGCGAAATACTCGGTGGGCGCAAGCCAGAGCACTTTAGCTATGAGCTGTTTTTGGACGAAAGTGGCCAGAAGATTTCCAAATCATCGGGCAACGGGATTTCGATCGATGAATGGCTGACCTATGCCTCAACCGAGAGCCTGTCGTACTTTATGTACCAAAAGCCAAAAACGGCAAAGCGGTTGTTCTTTGATGTGATCCCGAAGGCGGTGGACGAATACCATCAGCAGTTGCGCGCGTTTCCCGGGCAAGACATCTCGGCGCAATTGAACAATCCGGTTTGGCATATCCACAATGGCGATGTGCCGGCGTCGGATATGGTTGTGCCTTTTGCCATGTTGCTCAATCTGGCCAGCGTATCGGGTGCCGAAGACAAAGACCGCCTGTGGGGCTTTATTCAGCGCTACGCCCCCGATGCCGGGCCAGAGAGCCATCCGGGTCTTGATAAAGCGGCGGGGTTTGCGGTGTCGTATTTCAACGATTTCGTAAAACCGACGCGCAGCTACCGCTTGCCTACAGACGAAGAGCGTGAGGCTTTGGTTGACCTGCGTACGCAGCTTGCAGCCTATGACGGCGCGCTGGACGATGAGGCGTTGCAGGGCGTGGTCTATGCCGTTGGTCGTGATCGGTTTGACCCGCTGCGTAACTGGTTCAAGGCGCTTTATGAAGTGCTGCTTGGCGCAAGCCAGGGGCCGCGTTTCGGCGGGTTTATTGCGCTTTACGGGGTGCAGGAAACGATTGCCTTGATCGACGAGGCACTGGACGGAAAACTGGCCGACTGAAAACTGCGCGCTACTCTCTTCCACGACAAGAGGAGATGAGTATGCGCGCATTATTTCTGACGTTTGCCTTGGTGGTTGGCTTTGCTTTCGGAGCAAAAGCGCAGGGCAATGACATTCAAAACGTGATCGGCAATCAGATCGAAGCCTTTAAGGTCGACGATTTTGACAAAGCGTTCACGTTTGCCAGCCCGTCCATCCAAGGCATTTTCCGCACGCCGGAGAACTTTGGGCGCATGGTTGCCCAGGGCTATCCAATGGTTTGGCGCCCCGCGGATGTTGAGTATCTGGACCTGACGGATGAGGCAGGTGTTTATCGCCAAAAGGTCATGATCACGGATGAAAGCGGGCGTGCGCATCTGTTGGAATACCGCATGTTGGAAACCGATAATGGTTGGAAAATCAACGGCGTGCAGATCTTGGAGGCGGCGGGCATCGCGGCCTGATCTGGCTCTGTAAGCGCTGGCGGCTCTGGGCAACGTGATTTGCCATTGCGCGCAAAAAGCGCCTTTTCACAGGCGCTTTTTGTGTCTCTGTTTCGGGGGCATGACCCTGCTCAGTACCCTTGGCTAGGTAAACAAATCCTTTCGCGCCCGCGCGGTGGCGCGACACTCTGTTAACCATCCGTTGATACTTCCCTCACCCGCTGTGATCCGGCCCCGTTGGCCGCGATGTGGGAAAGGGAAAGACGATGAACAAAGTTATCACTGACGGAGTAACGCTGGCACCGACACCGTTTGCTGAAGGTTTGACCGTCTGGTCTTCGGGGGACGGGACGCCGGGGTCAGACACATATGCGAATGCGTCAAATGCGGTGTTTGTACCCGCAGATCAGGATTTCGGTGGAGCATTGGAAATCCTGAAAACCGCGACCACAACGCGGGTGCGCTATATGGGGCAAACGCCGGTCTTGCCGGGGTGTTATTTGCGAGTCACGGCGCGCATCAAAGCCATCTGCGGCGCGTTGCCAGAGGTGCGCTTCGCGGGCTTTGCAGGCGATGCGGGGCAAAACAACGTGGGCGGCGTTGTACAGGTTGGCCCGACGACGGCGCTGACCGACTATGGAGCGGTTGTTGACGTATCGGCCATCGTCGGGGTCGGAGACCGGCAAGGTGTTGATATGGTCTGGGGGGGAGACGCCGTTTACGGGCATTTTGGGCTGGATCTGACCGGGGCGAATGGCGGGATCGTCCGCATCGATGATCTGTTGATCGAAGATGTTACATCCGTCTTTTTGCGCAACATGCTGGCACAGGTCGATGTGCGGGATTATGGCGCCAAGGGGGATGGCGCCACCGATGACAGCGCCGCCTTTATCGCAGCAGATGCGGATGCCAGCGGGCGTGAAATCCTGGTGCCTGCGGGGGTGTATCACCTGGCGCAAGATGTCACGCTGGATTCGCCGGTTCGGTTTGAGGGCACGGTGACTCAGCCGGACAATCGTGTGTTTCAGTTGCGCCGGAACTTTGATTTTCAAACCTACATGGAGGCGTTCGAGGACGAAACGCTTGCGTTCAAAAAAGGCTTCCAAGCGCTGCTGCAGACGGTGGATCACGAGAGCTTTGATCTCAACGGGCGTATCATCAAGGTGTTTGAACCGATTGATATGCAGGCTGCTGTTCCTGACAAGACAACCTTCGCAACCCGGCGGGTGATCCGAAATGGCCAGTTTGAGGCGCAAGGGACCGGTTGGGACACCACAGAAGTCACCAGTATTGCCACCTATGATCCAGATGCGGCACGCACGCTAAGCAACGTGGCCAATGCCGCTAACGTGCCGGTTGGTGCGCTTGTCGAAGGCGCAGGTGTAGGCCGAGAGGTGTATGTGCGGTCTGTTGATGTTGGCACGCAGAGGATCACCCTGAGCGCGCCTCTCTTTGATGCGGCAGGCACGCAGAATTTCACCTTTAAGCGCTTTAAATACCTGTTGGATTTCAGCGGTTTCAACGCCTTGTCAAAGTCCGGCATTCAAGGCGTCGAGTTCCAATGCAACAACAAGGCATCTGGCATCATGCTGGCCGATGCGGGCAGCACATTTAACGTGATGGATTGCTTTATCTCTCGCCCTGCATATCGGGGGATCACGTCGAAAGGGGAAGGCTGCCAGGGGATGTTGGTCGACAATTGCCAATTCCTGTCCAGCGAAGATGCCGTCAACGCGACCGACCGGGTGAGTGTTGCGCTGAATGCCAACAGCAACGATGTGAAGCTGCGGCACAACCGGATCACGCGGTTCCGGCACTTTGCGCTGTTGGCGGGGGGGAATAATCTGGTTCTGGGTAATCACTTTTTCCAAGGCGACAGCGTGCGGGATGGTGTTCGATTGGCGGGGTTGATCATTGCCAAAACGCATACCGCGTCGATCATTTCGCACAATTACGTCGACAATTGCTTTATCGAATGGACGAACGAACATGACCCGTCGCCAGAGTTTAACAGCGAATTCAGCTTTAGCGCGCTGAGCATAACCAACAACACGTTTCTGTCTGGGGATGTGGCGCCGTGGTTCAGCTATATTGTGGTCAAGCCACACGGCGCGGGCCACTTCCTGAATGGGATGACTGTGACGGGGAACAGGTTTCGGTCGATCAACGGCAAAATTGACCGGGCTGAGCGTGTAGATGACACTTTTGCCAGCTTGGACAAAAGCCGGAACAAGGACGTTTTCTTTACCGATAACTCTTTTCACAACATCGAATATGCGGCTGAAAACCCTTTGAAAATCGAACATACCGAAGGCAGCCCCGCTGCGGTCTGGACGATAGACACAGCACAGCAATTGCCGTTTGGTGGAGAAGTGCGCGGTGTCGACAGCCATCAGGTGAAGGGCAAATTGCGCAACGGCAACAACGTGATCAAGTATTCCCCCGGCTATGCCGATCCGGCAGTTGGGCCCAATCGGGACCAGTTCCAGATGTCATGGAATGAAGATCTGCGTGGTACGATCATCGCGACCGTGCGCATGGACGCGTAGATCCGGCTGAGCATGGTGTGATGATTGGTTTGGCGGTGATACGTGCCGCCAAACATGAGGCATTAGGCAATAGGGGCGGAAGCGCAGGCGCGAAACGCGTCGACCGGTTCGGAGGCCCCCTCAAGCGACACGGTGACCGCAGCGGACTCAGTAAACGCGGTTGCCGTTGTGTTGAACGCCAAGCCGTTCAACACGTTGCCAAATCCACGATCCGTCACTGTGAGGGTGTTTCCGACAACAGAGTGCCGAGTGGTGGAAATCGTCAGGTTGTTGGCCCCGGAAAACCGGATTGAAAAGCCTGGATCAGTAGGCCAGCCGTCCTGTTTGGTGATTGCGATGGCGTACAGTGCTGTTCTGGGGTCATAGGTCACAACGATGTCGGCCGCCGCCTCTGAATGAGAAATCGTGCAGATTGGATCAGAGGAAAACGCCCAAGCCTGCGCTTGGGACGCCATGAGAAGAAGAGCAAATAGGCAACGCATCATTGGTAGGTAGCGCGCGCTCGTCCGGCGGCTACCGTTTCTTGCGCCGCTTGACGTTTCCGCCCCGCTGACCCGCTCGGCCCGCGGTGGATCGGCCGGACGCTTTTTGCGCGTCATCCACAGCCTGTTCAACCGCGTATTGGCGGGCCATCGGGTCATCCGCCACGGCCAGGTCTACTGTCTCGAGGCGCTTGATCTCATCCCTCAGGCGCGCGGCTTCTTCAAACTCCAGGTTTTCTGCAGCCTTGCGCATGTCATTGCGCATCCCGTCCAACACGGCCTGCAGATTGGAGCCTTGTTGGGCCTGATCAATCTGGGCCGTAACGCGCGACATGTCCGTGTCGCCCTGGTAAAGCCCGGCCAGCACATCTTCGACGTTTTTCTTGACCGTTTCCGGGGTGATCCCGTGCGCCTCGTTATAGGCGATTTGCTTGGCGCGGCGGCGGTTGGTTTCCCCCAGCGCCCGCTCCATCGAGCCGGTCATTTTGTCGGCATACATGATCACCCGGCCTTCGGCATTCCGCGCCGCCCGGCCAATGGTTTGCACCAAAGAGGTTTCAGACCGCAAAAAGCCTTCTTTGTCGGCGTCCAGAATGGCGACAAGGCCACATTCGGGAATGTCGAGACCTTCGCGCAGGAGGTTGATGCCCACCAGCACGTCAAACGCCCCAAGCCGCAGGTCGCGCAGAATTTCGATGCGTTCCAGGGTGTCGATGTCAGAATGCATGTAGCGCACGCGGATGCCTTGTTCGTGCATGTATTCAGTCAGGTCTTCGGCCATGCGCTTGGTCAGTGTGGTTGCCAAGGTGCGGTACCCGGCCGCGGAGACTTTGCGCACTTCGTCCAGCAGATCGTCGACCTGCATATCAACCGGCCGGATTTCGACCTCTGGGTCTAACAAGCCCGTTGGGCGGATCACCTGTTCGGTAAAGACGCCACCGGATTGCTCGATTTCCCAGGCTGCGGGCGTGGCCGACACAAAGACCGATTGCGGGCGCATGGCATCCCACTCTTCGAATTTGAGCGGGCGATTGTCCATGCAAGACGGCAAGCGGAAGCCATGTTCGGCAAGGGTGAACTTGCGGCGATAGTCTCCTTTGTACATGCCACCGATCTGAGGGACGGAGACGTGGCTTTCGTCGGCGAAGACGATCGCGTTGTCGGGGATGAATTCAAACAAGGTTGGCGGCGGCTCGCCCGGCGCGCGACCGGTCAGATAGCGGGAATAGTTTTCGATCCCGTTGCACACGCCGGTAGCTTCCAGCATCTCGATATCAAAGTTGGTGCGTTGTTCCAGCCGCTGCGCTTCCAGGAGCTTGCCTTCGCCTACCAATTGATCCAGCCGCACCCGCAGTTCTTTTTTGATGTTGATCACAGCCTGATTCATCGTCGGCTTTGGCGTCACGTAGTGCGAATTCGCATAGACCCGGATGCGATCCATTGTCGTGCATTTTTCACCAGTCAGCGGATCGAATTCAGTGATGCCTTCCAGTTCTTCACCAAAGAAAGACAAGCGCCAGGCGCGGTCTTCGAGGTGGGCGGGAAAAATCTCAAGGCTGTCGCCACGCACCCGAAATGACCCGCGTTGAAACGCCTGATCATTCCGTCGGTATTGTTGCGCCACCAAATCGGCCATAACTTGGCGCTGGTCATACATTTTGCCAGTGATCAGATCCTGGGTCATCGCACCGTAAGTCTCGACCGAGCCGATACCGTAGATGCACGACACTGAGGCCACGATGATCACATCGTCACGCTCCAACAGAGCGCGGGTGGCCGAATGGCGCATCCGGTCAATCTGTTCGTTGATCTGGCTTTCTTTTTCTATGTAGGTGTCCGAACGCGGCACATAGGCTTCGGGCTGGTAGTAGTCGTAGTAGGATACAAAATATTCGACCGCGTTTTCCGGGAAAAAGCCTTTGAACTCTCCGTAAAGCTGTGCCGCGAGGGTTTTGTTTGGCGCCAGAATGATGGCGGGCCGTTGAGTCGTTTCGATCACTTTGGCCATCGTATAGGTTTTGCCGGTGCCGGTGGCCCCCAGCAAAACCTGATCCCGTTCCCCATCGTTGACCCCATTGCTCAGCTCTTGAATCGCAGTGGGCTGGTCGCCTGCCGGTTCAAATTCTGTGTGCATGGCAAAGTGCTTGCCGCCCTCAAGCTTCAGGCGGGTCCGCACGTCTTCGGCGGGATTGGCCAGCGCGCTGCTGGTCTCTTGGGAATGGGCGACAGTCATGCGGGATTCCTTGCTTCCTGCCAAATGTGCGTTTCCTTCAGCAACGTTCAAGCCTTCAAAAGCGGCTCCTGCCATTTTTTGTCAGGTCAAATGCGTCGCTGCGCCGCTTGTCAAACCGCATCATCTCGCGCCATAAGAGCCCAAAGATCACACAGGATGTTCCTCATGCGCGCCCGCATCTTTCAGCCAGCCCGCACAGCCATGTCTTCGGGCCAAGCCAAAACCAAACATTGGGTTTTGGAATACGCCCCTAGCGATGCAAAAGAAGTTGACCCTTTGATGGGGTGGACGTCTTCGGGCGATACCCAAAGTCAGGTTCGGCTGAGCTTTGACAGCAAGGCAGACGCGGTGGCCTATGCGTCAGAACACGGGATTGACGCCATCGTGCAAGATCCCAAAACCCGGGGCTTTAACATCCGCGCTGGCGGCTATGCTGAGAATTTCTCGCCCGACCGCAAAGGCCCTTGGACGCATTGAGCGATATCACGGTCTCATCTGCCGACCCGCGTGCGGCAGATATCCGTCATCTTTTGGAGCGTCACTGGGCGCTCATGCGTGCGAGTTCGCCCGAAGAAAGCTGCCACGTGCTGCCGCCTGACAGTTTTGATGACGGCGTGCATCTTTTCGCGGCCCATGCAGAGGGGCAGGCGCTGGGGATCGGCGCCATGCAATTGATAGCGCCCAAGCATGGAGAGCTGAAATCCATGCATACGCTGGATACCGCGCGGGGCAGGGGCGTTGGGCGCGCGATCCTGCATCGTATACTTGCCGAGGCACAAACCCTGCGTTGGACCCGCATGAGCCTTGAAACCGGCTCTGCCGCGCTCTTTGCACCAGCCAGAGCGCTCTACGAAGCCCACGGATTTGAGCAATGCCCGCCCTTCGGGGCCTATGTCGAAGACCCGCATAGCATATTTATGACGAAAGCCTTGCCCTAAGCGCCACAGTCCGGCACATGAAAGGCGAGCGGTCCCTTAGCTCAACTGGATAGAGCAGCTGACTTCTAATCAGCAGGTTGAGGGTTCGAGTCCTTCAGGGATCGCCAGCTTTTCCCCGCCGAATATATGCACCCACTCAAGTGGCGTGTGATCGCGCGTAGCTGGCGTTTGTGCTGGGCTTTTTCGAGCCACGCCGACGGAGACGGCGCATCAGCGCTTTGCGCAACGGCTCTTCCACGACCAGTGTTAATAGGATCGAAAAGGCGAGGATGCCCACCTGTACCGCCAGCATCGCGCCAATTGCGCCGAGCGCACTGGCAAAGACCAAGGTCAACGCAATGCCGATGTTCTGGTGCAGCAGGTAATACGCATAAGACGACCGTCCGATCAGAACCATAGGTTTTGCCGCCAGCACTTTGATCGGGCGGTTGGACGTGATGCCGACGTAGCTCACCACAAAGACCAGGAAGTAACACAGCGCCAACTGCAGCGGGCTATCGTGAGCTGCGAAATCGGTGTTGTTGAACACCGCAAAAATAGACCCGACCGCCAAGACCATCGCAAGCAGGCTGTTGCCGGGCTGCGCGCGGGCGACCATGGCGATGCCGAATGAGAAAAACGGAAGGCATTCGACAAAGAACACGCGCTCGAAAATGTCCGCGAGTGGCGATGCAAAAGATGTCAGTGCGAGTGCAAAAATAAAGAACAGCGTCCACGTCTGGACGAAAAAGCGTGGGAACACGAAAAAGAGCGCTGCGGCGAGCGCGTAAAACCGCACCTCCACCCAAAGCGACCAATAGGCCCCATCGAGCCATTCCCAGTTTGATACGCCAACGATGGCGTCGACATAGCTGGGAGGCACAAACGTCATGCTGATCGCATATTCAGCAACAGAGCGCGTCAGCTCTTCCGGTCCGTAGGCACCGGTGATCACGAAAGTCAGTGTGCCGCAGATGAACAATGTGGGCCAAAGGCGGATCAGGCGTTTGGCGGCGAATTGCCAAATATTGGCCGCGCTTTCGAGGCTAAGCGTGATCAGATACGCCGAGATGATGAAAAACAGATAGACCCAAAATTCCCCAAACTGCGCCAGCGGCAGCCACGATAGCTGTGCGCCATAGGGCAACAGATCCAAACCGGCCCCAGCCGGGGTCCAGAAATAGCTGTAGTGGTAAAGCACGACCCACAGAATGGCGTAGGCACGTAAGCCATCCACATTCGCAAAACGCTGGGATTGTGCAAGATGTGAGGTAACTGTCATCGCCTTAGACCTTTACCTTTCCGGACACGGCTTTGGCGTAGAGACCACACAGCGCATCCAGCCACGCATCGGGCGTGTTGCCGATGGCTTTGTCGCCTTTGAAAGCTGTTTCGCTGATGGCCTTCACGCGCGATGAGGCCATGTGCGCCATCTCGGTCAAGCTGGCTGCCAAAACTTCGGGCGTTGAGACGTCTGTGGTCAGGCCGAGCGTATCGTCGCGGACATCTTTGCTGATCATTGATGTGTTCGACACGATAACGGGCAACCCGCTGGCCGACGCTTCGGCGGCCACCAAACCGAAGGGTTCGGCAAATTCGGATGGCATGACCAAGGCGCGTGCGTCCTGCAGATGCTGGCCAATGTCTTCTCGGTTCAGCCAGCCGGTAAATTCGACCTCGGGGTACCGGTCTTTGATGGAACTGTCTGCGCCAACCGCACCGATCACGCGCAGCTTCACGCCGGCCTGACGTGCAGCGTTGCATAGGGTCTCAACGCCTTTGCCCGCCTCAATGCGGCCAACATAACAAAATACATCGTTCTCTTCGGCCCGGATGCGCGATTGAGAAAAGGGAACGGCCGGGTTTCTGATTGCAGTGGGTTTTGTGTTGGTCAAACCGCCACGTTCAAGGCGGTCGTCCATTTCAGGGTGCAGCGAGATGACACCGGCCCACGCTTTGTCTTTGCCAAAATGGGTCTTCAGCGATTGATAGCGCGCGGAACGCCACAGCTTGTGGGCATAGGCGCGTTTGTCACAATGCGTGGCAAGGCATTTGGCCGAGGCCGGTTTCAGGGTGCAGGATGATTTGCTGCGAAAGTTAAAGAGCGCGCCATTCGGGCAGGCGAGGAAAAAGTCATGTGCGTGGATATAGGTGCGGTCCGCCACCTCTCCGAGCACGTCAAAGACGGCGGGCGACAGGATTTGGGCCCAGACATGCAGATGGTACACTGTGTTGTCGTCATCGTTGTCGCGGATGAACCGCGTCAGCTCGCGCGCCGCATCACGGTTATACATGCCATCACGCGCAGACTTCAGACGGCTTTGTTCGTTGATCTTTTTGCCACCCAAGATCCGCGTCTTGATGCCAAAGCTCTCCAGCTCGCCATCATCGCCTTGATCGGCTGCGACAAAGGTCACGTCATACCCACGCGCCACCAACATTTTGGCCGACAAGATCGCAAGCGAAGTTGCCCCACCGCGTGCACGGCTGGAATCATTGATGATCACCACTTTTGGCAAAGGCACGGGTGTCACCTGTTGTGTGATGCGGGCCAGGGCGTTCAAAGCGACAATATCCGTGATGGGCTCAGGCGCCCCAACAGCAGGTCGCGCAAGCCCAGCAAGTTGCCGCGCAACCGGCCACGGCGATCAACCCATGGCTCCGGGCGGGGCGAATTGCCGGCGTTGGCGGCAATGTTGCGCAGGATCATGCGCAAGGCGCGACGGGTGTGCATCGTACCCTTGCGGGTCAAATAGACAGGGTTGGCAATCTGCGAATAGCCCAAAGGCACGCCGCGCGACCGGCCTACTTTGGTGCCAAGATGAACGCCCACCATAGCGCTGTCTTTGACGACGCGCCCATGCTCAGCCAGAGCGCGCGAGAAGTCGACATCTTCCAACCATCCATAACGCGGCATAGCTTCGTCAAACCGGATGTTGTGCTTTTTCACCACGTCCATGCGCACAGCCATATTGCAGCCGTATCCATTATAGACTTCCAGAACTTCCCCGTCTGACTGGCTTGGGATCTGTTGCTCCAGCACTTGCAATCCGGACTTGTGGCACATGCCCGGCCCCAGAATGCCGTCGGCCAGTACAAGACCGGTGGCCATCACCACGTCTGGATTTTTGGCGAACAAGGCTTTGGTCGCCGAGACATAGCCATCCGCAAGCAGGAAATCATCGTCGATATACAAGACGATCGCATCCGCAGGGGCGGTATCGAGAACAGCATTGCGTTGCGCACAAAGGCCTTTCTTTCCAAATAGGAACTCGACGGGCAGGGCGGAGCGCGCCACATCCCGAAGATCAAAGTCCTTATGCGATGAAACGCTCAGCACAACGCGGTCTGGCTGGTCTTTCAACGAAGCCAGATGCTCAAGTGTTGCGCGCGTGATGTCAGGCCGGTCCACTGTCGCGATGGCGACGATGACATCTGGTGTTTTGTTGGTTTGCACTGATCTAACTCTTTAGGATGGGTGTCTTAGTGTGCGCCGGTTTGGGCCAGCACGACGACGACGGTTTTCAACACGATCTTCATATCGCCGAAGAAGCTCATTGTTTTGACGTATTTCACGTCCAGCTCTACGCGCTCCTGATAGCACAGCTCGCTGCGCCCGCTTGTCTGCCATGCGCCCGTGATACCAGGTCGCACCGACAGATAGTGCATTGCCTCGCCGCCATAGTGGCACAGCTCGGCCTCAGTCACGGGGCGCGGGCCAACGACAGACATGTCACCAACCAGGACGTTCCAGAACTGCGGCAGCTCATCGAGGCTTGTCTTGCGCAAGAAACGTCCCAGTCGTGTTATACGCGGGTCATTGGCCAGCTTTTGTGTTGCGGCCCACTCGGCGCGCAACGCGGGATCTCGCTCCAGCGCTTCTTTCAGGCGCTGGTCGGCATTTGGAACCATTGTGCGGAACTTCAAGCACTTGAAAATGCGGCCATTTCGGCCAACCCGATCATGTGCGAAGAAAACGGGACCGCTTTCAGCCACAGCAAGCATAAGTGCAACGATCAAAAAGATCGGCGACAGGCACACCAGTGCCAAAGCCGCAAACACCCGGTCAAACACCGACTTGCCAAACGACTGACGTGAAAGGCCGGACTCTCCGACTGACACGCTACTTGTTACTCTTTCTCTTTGGATCGCAGTCGCGCCCTCAGAGAACAATTGATACGTCATGCGCCCACAACTCACAGCAATGGCTGCTGCTATGCCGGCGCCGAATCATGCCCGCCTTTTTTCTACCTTTTTTCCGCCACAGGTGGGGTGCGATTGCGAAAACACTTTGTTTCGAAAATCAAAACTAAAGGGCCAAATGTGGCGGAAAGACCGAGTCGCAAAAAACACAACGTTTCTAATTTCGAAACTTGCCCCTTATTTGTCTCAGTCTTGTCCTGCTAAGAACGCGGAAGGCGCGTAAACGTTCGCGCCAAAGAGGAAGCAGGCAATACAAATGTCGGACGGGCTCACAGGAGTTTCGCCAAGCGAGGCGCGAAAATCCATTAGCGACGGCGCGGTCACCATTGGTGAGCGCGTTGTGTCTCAGGCTGCGCAATTTGTCATCTTCATTCTCGCGGCCCGCTTTCTGGGGCCTGCTGAATTTGGGGTCTTCGCCCTTGTGTCTGCCTGCGCCATCTTGACATTGCGCGCCTCCGAAGTGGGTTGGGCCGAATATATCATGAACTGGTCCGGGTCATCAGATGTGCCGCGACAGGTGTTGATGATCTCAGTGGCCTGCGGCGCCCTGTTTTTCGGCGTGGGTCTTTTGGGCGCACAGATCGTTCAGGTTTTCGGCGTTGGGCCCGAGATCATAACGCTGATCCAGGTCTTTTCGATTTGGGTTTGGATTGCCACGATATCGTCTGCCCAGAAGGGCATGATGATCTGGATGAAGCGCCTCAAAGCAGCGGCGACTTGCGAGATCATCGGTGAGGCGGTGGGTCTTGCTGTAGCGGTTTCTGCGCTATTGATGGATCAAGGCTTTCTGGCGTTGGCCTATGGCCGTGTCGCGTATCAATGCGTTCATCTGGTGGCCAGCTTTTACGTCACGCGATTGTTGCCGCAGCCGGGGATGCAACTTGCCGTCTTCAAAGATCTGCTGCGCTTTTCGATGCAGTTTTTCACCAGCCGCATGTTGATCCACACACGCCTTTATGTCGCGACGTTCATTATCGGCGGCTATCTCGGGCCGACCGCTGTCGGATATTACCGCGCCGCCGACCGGTTGGTGAGCGCGGTCTCAGAGCTGATTTTTGTGCCAGCAAGATTGTTGGCCTGGACGAACTTCAAAAGCGCGCGCGACGCAGGAGATGCGGAAACTGCCAACGACCGTATCAACGCGGCGCTGCGTTTGTGGATGAAGGGCATTCTGATGTTTGGCATTCCGATCTTCCTGTGGGTGATCGTGTGCAGTGATGCGCTGATCGAAGGGTTGCTGACGTCCACATGGTTGCCGGCCGCGCCTTTGGTGGCGTTGCTGGCCATCGGCCGCTTACTGCTTTTGTTCGGCCCGGCGACAGAGCCAATCATGTCCGTGTCTGGCCAGGTGTCGCGCCTGCCGCTCTTTACGGCCGTCATGTTCTTGGTGTCTGTCGGCGCGACACTTCTGGCCGCTCAGTTCGGGGTTTATGCCGTTGCCTTCGCACAGATCGCGGTGGGGCTTTTCGGATTTGTCGCCACCCTTTGGCTGTACAGCAAGTACGCGCAGATTGATCTGGGCGGCGTTTGGAAAACGTTGCGCCCGTCGTTGTTGCCGCTCGCTGTTGGGGCGCTGGCGTTGGTCGGCTCGGCTTACCTTTTGTCATTCCTTACCATTTACGTACTGGTCCAAGCCCTCCTCAGCGCGCTTGGCGCTTTGATGGCCTATCTTGCGGCGCTCTACGTGTTTGACAGACAAACCATTGACCTGCTGTTGTCATTGCGGCGCGGTGCGTCAGGCTCTGCGGTCGGTGGAACGCCGCATGAGTAAGCTGCGTGCATTCGAACGGGCGCTTCACGCGCCTGCGATTGCCGCGGAAACGGTGCTTGCCCGCCTGTTGTCCAAGACCAGCCGCGCCCCGCGTTTTTGCGGCGTGTACAACAGCCGGAAAGAGGCGCTAGACGCCGTGCCTCGCGGGCGGTTGGCAGGATACGATCACGCAGAAATTGCACAGGTGTCCTTGCCGCAAATGTCGCGACGGCGTGGCGCGGATTATCCTGTGATGTACTGGCTGTCACAGCTGTTAAAGGAACCGCGCCCCGTTGTGGATGTCGGCGGGCATATGGGCACCAAATACCTCGCATTTCGGGATGTCCTGGATGTGTCCGCCGTTGATTGGACGGTTGTGGACTTGCCGCAGATTATTGGCGCAGCCAAAGACCTGCAGCGCGACGGCGCTTTGCCCGCAGCACTGCGGTTCCAATCCGACTATGATGATTTGCCTGAAGGCGCCATTGTCGTTGCGTCTGGACTGTTTCAGTATTTTGACGGGAATTTCGCCGACTTTCTCGCGCAATTCACGAACAAGCCCAAGCACATAGTGGTCAACAAAGTTGCCACCACTGCCGATACGTCGTTTTTTTCGTTAGAGAAAATTGGCAATTCCAGAGTTCCATATCACATTCGGAATATCGCGGAATGGAAGGCTGTAATTTCAACCACAGGGTATGAAATTGCGGATGAATGGACCATTCCGGAATTGTCACATCGCATTGCAACACACCCGCGTATTTCGCCGAGTGTCAGCCGTGGAATGTACCTGAAACTGTCCAATTAGGATTGTTTCGCGTTTTCGACTCTGTCTCCATTATCCGCACAATCTTTGCGTGAGTAGTATCGCGATTTGCGTGTGTTGCGCAAAATGGGGTATATTTCATGCTATTGTTCGTTCAAGATGGACAATAAGCGTTGATTCAACTTAAAGTTTGTTAACACACTTTAAAAGTTAAATTCGTTTAAATTCAACAG
>JABSSA010000299.1 GCA_013214665.1 Paracoccaceae bacterium | reverse complement strand
TGCACCGGGTCGGGTGTCTTTGACACCAATGCTGTCGCACAAAGGGCGTCTGATCGGGGATTTCACCGTAAGCTGCATCGCCGAGGGGCTATTTGCCGTGACCGCGTCCTACGGCAGCCAAGCCTATCACATGCGCTGGTTCCAACAGAACGCGATGGAGGGGGCGGACGTCTCTAACGTCTCTGACGAACGTAACGGCTTTCAAATCGCGGGGCCAAAGGCGACCGAAGTTCTGCAAGCCTGCACCCGCGACAGCGTTGATCTGAAGTTCATGGATGTGCGGATCATGACCATCGGTCAGGTCAATTGCGTGGTTCAACGCCTCAGCTATACCGGCGATCTGGGATATGAGATCTACTGCTACCCCGCCGACCAGCGCCAATTGTGGAATACGCTTTGGTCTGCGGGCCAATCCCACGGCATGGTGCCCTTTGGGATGCGGGCCATGATGTCATTGCGGCTTGATAAGTTCTTTGGCTCGTGGCTCTCCGAATTTTCGCCCGACTATACGGCGGCGGAAACCGGGCTGGACCGGTTCATTTCCTTCAAGAAAAATACCGATTTCATTGGCCGCGCCGCGGCAGAGGCGGAACGAGCCGCAGGGCCAAACCGCAAGTTGGTGGCCTTTGAGGTGGACGCAGAAGATGCAGACGTGAACGCCTATGAACCGATCTGGATGGATGGGGCCGTGGTCGGGTTCTGCACGTCAGGCGGCTATTCCCACTATGCGCAAAAGTCCGTGGCGCAAGGGTTCCTGCCCGTCGACAAGATTGCGGACGGGGTTGAGGTTGAAATCGAGATCCTTGGGCAGATGCGCAAAGCGCGTATGCTCTCTGAACCGCTCTTTGACGCCGACGGGGCACGTATGCGCGGGTAAACCGCGCCCAACACCATGCGGAAGGCATCAGCCTTCCGCAGCAGCTTCGTCTTCGTCTTCCAGATGGGCCACCCGCGCGCCCGCTTTGGAAGATGTGACAACCCCCAGCGACTTTAGCTTGCGGTGCAGCGCGCTGCGCTCCATGCCGACAAAGCTTGCGGTGCGAGAGATGTTGCCGCCAAAGCGGTTGATTTGCGTCAGCAAATACTCCCGCTCAAACGCTTCGCGCGCCTCGCGCAACGGCAACGTGGCCACAGCGCCAGACAACACAACGCGACTGTCGTCTTCCACCACATCCTGTTCGCCGGGCAATTCGCGGGCTTCGATTGGCCCCGTCCCTTCGCCCAAAATCAAAACCCGTTCGACCAGGTTTTTCAGTTGTCGCACATTCCCGGGCCAGACCATCGTCTGCAAAAGCGCCGCCGCCTCGGATGTCAGCCCGCGTTTGGGCAATCCCTGGGCTGCGTTGAATCCTTCGACAAAGTGCTCAACCAACACCGGGATATCTTCGCGCCGCTCTTCCAAAGACGGCACCGAAATCGGCACAACGTTCAACCGGTGATACAGCTCTTGGCGGAACGTGCCCGCCGCAATGCCTGCATCCAGATCGCGATTGGTCGACGAGATCACACGCAAATCCACGCGCACCTTGTCGCTGCCGCCCACGCGCAGGAATTGCTGGTCAACCAACACCCGCAGGATCTTGGATTGTGTGCCCAAAGGCATGTCGGCCACTTCGTCAAAATAAACGATCCCGCCATGCGCCTGCTCCAACAGGCCCGGCTCCACCCCGCGATCCGCGCTTTCGCGCCCAAACAGAACTTCTTCCATCCGGTCCGGCTCAACACCGGCGCAATTCACGGTCACAAACGGGCCAGACGCACGGTTGGAATTGGCGTGGATATAACGCGCCGCCACCTCTTTGCCGCTGCCCGCAGGCCCGGTCAGCATGACGCGACCATTGGATTTCGTGACCTTTTCAAGCTGCGCCACCAAAGCGCGATAAGCCGAAGACGCGCCCACCATTTCGGCATCCGACACGTCTTGGCGACGCAATGTCTGGTTTTCCCGGCGCAAGCGGCTGGTCTCCATCGCGCGACGGATCACCACCATCAGCTGATCAATATTGAAGGGCTTTTCGATGAAATCATACGCCCCCTGTTTGATCGCCGCGACCGCAATCTCGATGTTGCCGTGACCCGAAATGATCACGATCGGCACATCGGGATTGTCTTGTTTGACCTTCTTCAAAATGTCGATCCCGTCCATCCGGCTGTCTTTCAACCAGATGTCGAGGATCATCAAACCCGGCTCTTCAGCGTTGATTTCATTCATCGCCTCATCAGAATTTCCGGCTTTGCGGGTTACAAATCCTTCGTCTTCCAAAATGTCAGAAATCAATTCGCGAATGTCCTTTTCGTCATCCACGATCAGGATATCAGTCATGCTCTTTTTACCTCCTCAAACTCTGCCGTCTCCGCGAACGGCAGCGTCACAATCGCCATCGCACCGAAATGCGTGCTTTGGCCAAATGGCGCGGCATCTTCCAATTGAAGCGTCCCGCCATGTTCCTCGATAATCTTTTTAACAATAGGCAATCCTAACCCGGTGCCCGCATCTCTCGTGGTCACATAAGGCTCAAACAACCGTGCGCGATCTTCGGGCAAGCCGATCCCGGTGTCCGACACCGTGATGGTCGCCCCCAGCGCGCCGGTGCTCACAGCCACATGGACATGTGGCACATGACCCTCAGGCGCACCTTTTTCTGTCAAACTTTCAATGGCTTCCCCGGCGTTCTTTACCAAGTTTGTGAGCGCCTGGCCTAACATCGTGCCATCCACATCCACAATCACAGGTGCTTTAGGCAGGTCTGATGTGATCGTAACACTCGGCTGGCCCGATTGCTGTAATGTGACGGTTGCACCTACCAGTTCCACCAAATCCTGCGGCTCCCGCTCCGGCTCTGGCATACGCGCAAATTTGGAAAACTCGTCCACGATCCGACGCAAATCGCCGGTTTGCCGCACAATGACATCGGTCATGTTTTCCAACGTGTCGCTGTCATCGCCCAGCTTGGGCGCGAATTTGCGCTTGATCCGTTCGGCAGACAGCTGGATCGGCGTCAGCGGGTTTTTGATTTCATGCGCAATCCGGCGTGCCACATCCCCCCACGCCGCCATACGCTGCGCGCTGACCAGATCGGTCACATCATCAAAGGCCACCACGTAGCCTTCCAACCCGCCATCTTCGTTTTGACGGGTCGACATGCGCACCAGCAGGTTTTCCTGTCGCCGTCCGCGCGTCACCTTGACCTCGCTTTGCACATCTTGGGCTGGACCGGCCTGCAACACAGCAAAAAGGGCGGCAAACTCTGGCACCGCGACGGCCAGAGGCACGGCCTGCCTGTCTTCAGTCCAATCCAACAACCGCGCGCCGGAGCGGTTCACGAACGTCACCTTGCCTTCGGCATCCAATCCGACCACGCCGGATGTGACCGAGCTGAGGACGGAATCAAACAACCGGCGGCGGCGTTCGATTTGCTGGGTGTTGTCCAAAAGCGTTGTGCGTTGTGCTTTAAGTTGGCGCGTCATCTGATTGAAATAACGGCCTAACATGGCGATCTCATCATCGCCATCTTCTTCCAGAACCTGCACGTCGAGATCGCCGCCGCCCACACGCTGTGCCGCGCCGGTGAGCCGGCCAACCGGGCCAGACAATCGCTCAGCAAACCACAGACCCAGCCAGACCGCCGCCAGAATAAGAATGACCGCAAAGCCCAGATAAAGCAGCGCAAATTCGAACAACCGGCGGCCCCGTTCGCTTTCCAGCTGCTGATACAGGCGCACCGTTTCCTGCGTTTCATCCAACAGCGAAAGGATCTCCCCATCCACATCGCGACTGACATAGAGAAAGCGGTCAAGTGAGGCGCCAAGCGGGATCAGGGCGCGAAATTCGTTGACCTTCCAATCCTCGATCACCAGCAACCCATCAGCGCGGGCCTGTGCCAATTGCTCGGTGGTCGGGCGTTCATAGTCAAACAGGTAAGAGCGGTCCCCGCGCGCGCGGATCTCGCCGGTGCCATCAATCAAATAGGCTTCGCGCAGGCCACGCTGGACCTGCAATTGCCCTTCAATCAGCAATTCGCTGTTGGAAAAGGACGTGTTGAACCAGTTACGGTCAAGATAAACAGCCAGGGCGCGCGCATCTTCGGCCAGATCATCCTGTTGCTTTTTCTCATAGGCTTCAGCCGCCGCCAGTGAGGCCCCCACAGCGCGGCTGACACGGCCCGAGAACCAGCCCTCAAAGCTCAGGTTCACCGTTAACGCGGCAAAAACGGCCACCGTGACCGCGGGCAAAAGCGCGAGAATGGCAAAGACGAAGGTCAGGCGCAGGTGAAGACGCGATCCGGCAGATTTTGAGCGGCGCGCCGCAATCAGCCGCCCGATCTGGGCCAGAACCAGCGCAGCCACCACAAGCACATAGACAAAATCGGCCAGCAGAACGAGGCGCAAACCGGGGGAATTGGCCCCCTGATCCAGTGGACCAAAGACCAGAAACGTCAGCAACGCCAGCGTCGGGCCCAACACCACAAGCCCCAACGTCGCCGCGTTGCGCACACGTCTTTGGCGGCGCAAACGCCCCAATGATATCCAACGTGATGGTCGTGCCCGCGTCGCCACGTGCTCTGCCCTTCATGATGTGGCGCGCGTGCGCCTGACCGCCATATGCCGTGGTCTGGGGCGCAGTGCGTCCTTCTCGCCACGGTTACTGTTGCGGTTTTACATCAATTTGCGACGGCGTGTCACCTGAATATCCAGATCTGTGATCTTCTTTCGCAACGTATTCCGGTTGATCCCAAGCAAATCCGCGCATTTCGCCTGATTACCGCCAGTTGCATCCAAAGCGATCTCGATCAACGGCAGCTCAACTTCTTTCAGGATGCGCCCGTAAAGCCCCGGAGGCGGCAGCATGTTGCCGTGCAGGTCAAAGTACCGCTTGAGATGCCGCCCCACACTTTCGCCCAGCTTTTCAGTGTCCACCGCACCGGAAATCGGCTCCAGTGTCGGCTGATTGCCCAACACCTGTTGCACTTCGGAGGCGGCAATCTCAGGCGCGCGGCTGGTCAGCCCCAAACGCCGCACGGCATTTTCCAACTGCCGCACGTTTCCGGGCCAGGAATAGGTGCGAAAGACTTCGGCGGCATCTGCGCTCAACGTACG
>JABSSA010000298.1 GCA_013214665.1 Paracoccaceae bacterium | reverse complement strand
GTCCCACCGCGGCGCGCCTTCTGTATTCCGCCACGCTTCATTGCCGCCTTCAAGATAACGCGCTGTGCCTCCTGCGGAATGTACATAAGCAACCGCGCCCTGGCTGAGCTTTTTGCCCTTTTGGCATACGAAAATGAGCGGGTTTTTGACCGGCGCCTTTAGCATCTGCGCGACGCCTGTGTGCGCCATGCGGGTTGCGCCGGGGATCAAATGGGGGTCGAGGGCAAAGTCTTCGTCCGAGGTGACGTCAATGATTTCGGGGCACGCGGGCGTTCCGACAAGACGGCAAAGGTCAATAGGGGTGATGGCATGTGCATTGGGCATGGGCATGTCTCCTGAGCCAGGCAAACATGCGAACCTTGGGCCAATGCCTTGAGATTGCGGGGCGTTCGCGATGTCCCCACATCGGCAATCTGCGCCAACGCAATTCATACGTCAACCGTTGCGCATTTTAAGGGAGAGAAGTGCAG
Source organism: Paracoccaceae bacterium (assembly GCA_013214665.1). Lineage (GTDB taxonomy): Bacteria > Pseudomonadota > Alphaproteobacteria > Rhodobacterales > Rhodobacteraceae. Next base: position 18,253 of record JABSSA010000298.1, on the reverse strand, counting down.
GCTTCTGTTGCCAGGTGCCTGCGAACCCCGCCTTATGCGGCTAGGCACAAGGGCTTAAAGATCGATGTCTGATATCGCTTACGCGACAGCTTTCATCGGAGCGTAATTGTTATTGGCAATTATGCTTAACGGACCGATAACGGTGGTACCCCGCCGAGACAAAGCTAACCCCTTTAGACGTCCGTCGATCCTATTTCGGCCCCAAAGTCCCCCAATAAGGATGTTTGGTGGAGCCGCCGGGTACCGCCCCCGGGTCCGATCCGCTTATTACGAGCGCGTTTATGCCTATAGTCCCGAAGGACGACAGACATATAAGCGTGCGTAGGTGTCTGTGCAATCAGGAGATTTTCAAAACTCGGGTGTGTGGGCCTCAATTTGCTGTTGTCGCGCTAAACTTGAGCCGGTTTTTTTGAGTATTTGGATCCAAAAGAAGGGCTCAGGTCAGGTTTGCCAAGACAAGCCACGCGGCAAGGATGGCTTCGATACCGCCGAAAATGATGGTTTTGGCTCTGGGCGGAGCATCGAGGGCGAGCGAGACAAAGCGCCCCAGAGCAGCACCGGTGTAAGCGACGCCAAGCATGACATAGGCCATAGGGTCAGCCAGCCAGATGCAGACGGCGCCCGAGACCACGAAAAGACCGCCAACCGAGGCGCGCAATTCGCTGAGCCCCATCGTGCTTTTGGTAGGGGCAAGGTCCAGAGCCGAGGCTGTGTAGCGCGGTGCAAGAAACCCGAAGAGACCAAAAGCGATGGTCAGCACGCAGGCGAGGATGTTGAGGATATCAATCATGCAGGGCAGATAGCGTGCGGTCGGGGCAGAACAACCCGGTCAAGGTTTTGCGGCACGGGCGGCAAAGACGCTGGTGGCCAAGGCGCGTGTTTCGTCTTCAAGCTCTGACAGGCCGCGCGAAACAGCGACATCATCCTGCGCCTCCATACCATCTGCGATGCGTGTGTGCAGCGCCACGATGCGCGCGCGATCACGGGCGGAGAAGGTGATCATGTTCATTAAGGGCTGCATCGCTTCTACGGCCCCAGCGAGCTGGTAGCTGAGAACCGGGTTCCCTGCGCTGTCGACGAGGGCGCGGTGAAAGGTGACATCAGAGGCGCAAAAAGCTTCATCGGTCAGGCCGGGTTGGCTTTGGCGGTGGATTTCCGCGCGCATGGTGGCGAGGTGATCGGCTGATCGGCGCGCGGCGGCCAGTCGGGCGCAGGCGCGTTCGAGGGCGAAACGTGCCTCGCAGGCGGTGTCAAAGCTGATCTGGTTCATCGACAAAAGCAGCGTCGCGTTTGTCACTTGATCTGCATAGGCGTCCTGGTATCGGATGCGATTGACAAACGCGCCACCGGTCGCGCCGCGTTGCGTGCGGATCAGCGATTGTGCGGCCAGCCGCTTGAGCGCTTCGCGCACGGTGGGGCGAGATACGGAAAAATGGTCGCTCAACTCGGTTTCCGAGGGCAGGCGTTCATCAACGTTTAATTCACCCGAGACAATGGCCGATCTGATGGCCTCGGCGATCTGGGCGGACAAATCCGCAGCACTGTCAGGATCAATTTTCATTTGTCAGACTTTTAAATGTCTGACATTCATTCCGTCAACAACTGAGTCGCGGAGTTTTGCACGTGCCACATCTTTTACGGTCCACGCTTTGGCTGGGGTTCTTCGGGATCATCCTGATTTCTTGGGCCTGGCTTTACTTTATGGCGATGGGCATGGACCTTGATCTGATCGGCCGCCCGGGCGAGATGGGCGCGCGGATGGCCGCGATGGATCCGCGGATGCCGATGTACATGCCGATGGCGAATTTTGGGCCGCTGTTTTTGATGTGGGCGGTCATGATGGCCGCCATGATGTTGCCGACGCTGGTGCCGACGCTCACCACCTATGAATCGCTGATGGTCAGCGCAGACGGCACGCGCGCCGGCTGGGTCGGGGTGATCATAGGCTACATTGTCGTTTGGGTCGCTTTTGCCGCTTTGATCACCGGGGTTCAGCTTGGCCTGCTGTTTGGTGGGGTGATCGACATGCTGGGTGTCGGCAAAACGCCGTGGTTGGGGATTGCGCTGCTGATTGCTGTGGGCGCCTTTCAATTCACCCGAGCCAAGGAAATCTGTCATGGCGTGTGCCATGCGCCGATCACCTATTTCCTGGCCCATTGGAACCCGACTTTTGCCGGTGGCTTGCGTATGGGACTTGGTCTTGGGGCCTTTTGCGTTGGCTGCTGCTGGGGCTTTATGGTGCTCGGATTTGTGGGCGGGGTTATGAGCCTTTTGTGGATGGGGCTCGCCACGTTTTTTATGGTTTTGGAAAAACTGCCGCAGGTGGGTCATATTGTGACACGCCCGCTTGGCATAGCACTCATCGTTGCCGGCCTCGCTTGGGCCGTGTGGACCGTGGTTTAGGAGAAAAAAGATGGCTCTCAAAAAACGCCCCGACGCAGATCGCCTGCCAATTTCGCAGCGCATTGACTCGCGGATGCCCAATCCGGGTCGCCGCCAGATGCGCCCGACGGAATGGGCCATCAAGGGCGAGCTTTTTATGAATTGCTCGTGCACCGTGTTTTGCCCCTGTGTTGTCTCATTGGGCCAGCATCCGCCCACCGAGGGCGATTGTAAGGCCTGGATGGCGATCGCCATCGATGAGGGGCATTTCGAAGGGGAAGATCTTTCGGGCCTGAACGTTGGTCTGATGGTCGAGATCCCCGGCAAGATGGCCGAGGGCGGCTGGAAAGTGGCGGCCTATGTGGATGAGCGGGCGTCTGGCAAAGCCTACAACGGCATTCTGCAGATTTTCTCTGGCGCGGCAGGTGGCACAACCGGCCTCTTTACCATGCTGGTGAGCGACATTGTGGGCGCCGAGCGCGAAAAAGTGGAAATCGTGCGCGACGGCAAGCGGCGTGGTCTTTACATCGGGCGCAAGATCCAGGGCGAGATTGAAATGATTGACGGGGGCAACCCGGATCATCCGGTCATGATGACCAACACCAAATACTGGATGGGCCCCGACATTATCGCGGCTAAGGGCTTGAAATCCAAAGTGCGGGACTACGGCAAGGTGTGGGATTTTGGTGGCAAATCCGCTGAGATCTGCGCCATCGACTGGAAAGGCCCCAAGTGATGATCCGCGCGGCCTATGTACAAACCATGGCCCGCTATAACGTCTGGGAAAACCAGCAGCTGACCGATGCGGTGCAGGGTCTTTCACAGGATGTGCTTGATGCCGACCGGGGCGCGTTTTTTGGATCCATGTTCGCAACGATGAACCATTTGTTGTGGGCTGATGGCATGTGGATGAGCCGGTTTGATCCGGCGCATGTGAACCCGCCGGCCGTCGCAGCATCGGATCACAAAACGCTGACACCAAACCTGGACGTTTGGATGGCGGAGCGTGTCGTAATGAACGCGGCGATTGTCGACTGGGCAGGGCGGCTGACGGATGACGCGCTTGAAGGGGATTTGTCGTGGCATTCGGGGTTGCTGAACATGGATGTCACTAAGCCGTTGGCGCTCTGCGTCACACATATGTTCAACCACCAGACCCATCACCGTGGTCAACTTCATCAAATGCTAAGTGAGCTTGGCAAAGAAACCCCGGTGAGCGATCTCATCTTTTTGCCTGAGGAGGCGTGATGGCGCAGATTTCTTTTTCACGGCGGGTTCGGCGTACACCGTTTTCGGAGGGTGTCGAGGCCGCTGGGGTAAAGGCGTATACAGTTTACAACCGGATGCTGTTGCCAACAGTGTTCGAGAGTGTCGAATATGATTACCGGCATCTCAAAGACCATGTGCAGGTCTGGGATGTGGCCGTAGAGCGGCAAGTGGAGTTGCGCGGGCCCGATGCGGGGCGTTTGATGCAAATGCTCACGCCGCGTGATCTGCGCGGTGTTCTTCCGGGGCGTTGCGCTTATGTGCCCATCGTGGACGAAACCGGCGGCATGTTGAACGATCCCGTTGCAGTTAAACTGGCCGAGGATCGGTGGTGGATTTCCATCGCGGACAGTGACCTGCTGTTTTGGGTCAAAGGTGTGGCACAAGGCTATCGCTTGGATGTTCTGGTTGACGAACCCGATGTGTCACCCTTGGCGGTTCAGGGCCCCAAGGCCGAAGAGCTGATGGTGCGGGTGTTCGGGGATACGATCCGGGATGTCCGGTTTTTCCGGTTTGGCATGTTCGAATTCGAGGGCCGGCAATTGGCGGTCGCGCGGTCAGGCTATTCCAAGCAGGGCGGCTTTGAGATCTATGTCGAAGGCAGTGATCTGGGTATGCCACTTTGGAACCGCCTGTTTGAGGCGGGCGAGGATTTGCAGGTGCGGGCCGGGTGCCCCAACCTGATCGAACGGATCGAAAGTGGGTTGTTGAGCTACGGCAATGACATGACCGACGACAACACGCCCCATGAATGCGGGCTGGGTCGCTTCTGTGACACGGCAACAGCGATCGGCTGTGTGGGGCGCGATGCATTGTTGCGGGTCGCCAAGGAAGGCCCGGTGCAACAGATCCGTCCGATTTCGATTGAAGGCGAGATTCCAGCCTGTGACCGGGTTTGGCCGATATACGGTAATGGCAAGCGTGTGGGGCAGGTGACCTCGGCGGCTTGGTCACCGGATTTCGAAACCAATGTCGCCATTGGCATGGTCAAGATGACCCATTGGGATCCGGGCACCACGATAGAGGTGGAAACCCAGGACGGGATGCGCCTTGCGCGCGTGGAAGAGACTTTTTGGAATTGACGTTGTCCGCCTTTTACAAAGGCAGGCGCGCATTTGACGAGGAAAAACACAATGAGAGCACTGGTCGTAAACAAAGATGAAGAGAGCGGCAAAACATCTGCTGCAGTCGAGGATATCAGCGTCGACGCACTGCCTGAAGGCAATGTGACGGTTGCGGTTGAATATTCCACGGTCAATTACAAAGATGGTCTTTGCATCGGCCCAGGTGGCGGCTTGGTACGCAAATATCCGCATGTTCCAGGCATCGACTTTGCCGGTACCGTCGAAAGCTCGGACGACGATCGTTACAAAGCTGGCGACAAGGTGGTGTTGACCGGGTGGCGCGTAGGCGAGATGCATTGGGGCGGCTATGCGGAAAAAGCGCGTGTAAACGCCGATTGGCTGGTGCCGTTGCCTGATGGCCTTGATACCCGGTCAGCCATGGCTGTTGGAACCGCTGGCTTCACCTCGATGCTGTCTGTGATGGCGTTGCAGGATCACGGTGTCACGCCAGATCAAGGTCCGGTGTTGGTGACCGGTGCGGCGGGGGGCGTTGGCTCTGTCGCGACCGCGATTTTGGCCAATCTTGGATACGAAGTCGCGGCCGTCACGGGGCGCCCTGAGACGGAAGACTATCTGAAAAGCCTTGGCGCAACCCAGATTGTGGCGCGGGAAGAAATCAACGAAACCGTAAAACGCCCACTTGAGGCGGAAACATGGGCTGGCTGTGTTGATGCCGTTGGCGGCGCAATGCTGGCTCGCGTTTTGGGCCAGGTGAAATACGGCGGTTCGGTTGCGGCCGTCGGTTTGGCCGGCGGTGCGGCTTTGCCTGCAACCGTGATCCCGTTCCTGCTGCGTGGGGTGAACCTTTTGGGGATCGACAGCGTGATGCAGCCCTATGACAACCGTCTGCGCGCTTGGGAACGGATCGCAACAGACCTGCCAATGGACAAGCTGAACGCGATGGTGCATCCGGCAACCCTTGCGGATTTGCCGCAATTGGGGGCGGATATCCTGAAAGGCCAGGTCAAAGGGCGCGTCGTTGTCGATGTGAACGCTTGACCGATTGGATGATTTGAGCGACACCCATCGCATGAACGCACACGCACATACCGCACGGTTTTATTTCCTGCTCAGCATCTGAGCAGGGCGTCGTTATGTCGTGAGACCGAAACCGCCCTTTGGGGCGGTTTTTTCTTTGGTGCCCCCAAGGGCATACAAAGGAGAAATTTCGTGGACGCGTTTGAAGTAAGACCCGTCAAATACGCCGATGTCGCGGCGCTGCGCCCTATGATCGTTGCTTTGGCCGATCACCACGGTGATACGGCGCGATTGACCAGCGGTGACATTCTGGACCTTTGTTTTGGCACGGCTCCTGTGCTGCATGTCTTTGTGGCGGCGGCGGGTGGGCAGCTTTTGGGATATGCGGCCTGCACGCTGCAAGCGCAGCTGCAGAGGGGGTGTAGGTGGTGCGACCTGCATCATCTCTATGTAGACGCCGCCCACCGAGGCCGCGGCGTCGGGCACGCTCTGATACAGGCGAGTGCAGAATTTGCTGCATCGCGATCCTGTGTGTCTTTGGCTGTTGGGACAGCGCAAGAAAATGTGGCGGCACAACGTTTTTACCTGGGTCATGGCTTTACCCAAAGGCCGTCGGGTGGCCCTCGTTTTCGCATGGATCTGCAAACCGGGCTTGCAGGGGCTGATGCAAACGCTACTGTCCGCGCAACGTGACGCAGAGGAAGACCGCACCATGACCGCCTATGACGATCAGAACATCTTTGCCAAAATTCTGCGGGATGAAATCCCATCGATGCGGGTCTACGAAGATGATGACACGCTGTGCTTCATGGATATCATGCCCCGTGCAGACGGCCATTGCCTTGTGATCCCGAAAACACCGTGCCGCAACGTGTTGGATGCGTCTGACGCGCAATTGGCTGCGGTGATGGCGACGGTAAAAAAGGTTGCGAATGCCGCGATGGCGGGCCTTGAGGCGGATGGCATCACCATTCAGCAGTTCAACGAAGCACCAGGCGGGCAAGAGGTGTTTCATTTGCACTTCCACATCCTGCCACGGCACGAAGGTGTAAGTCTGCGTGCGCCCGGTCAGATGGGCGATATGGAACAGATCAAGGCGATATCCGAAAAGATCAGCGCGGCGTTGTAATCCGTTGATTTTCTAGGGCAGGGCGCTTGACCCGGTGCCAAATGCGCTAGCTCGTGTCCTCAAAAGACTGAGGGCACATGAGCACATCTCCGATTATCGTCTGGCACCGTCGCGACCTGCGGCTTAGCGATCATCCCGCCTTGCACGCGGCCTGTGAAACCGGGCGGCCGGTCATTCCGGTGTTTATCCGCGATGAGGCTGTGGACGCCTTAGGAGCCGCACCCAAATTCCGGCTGGGGCTGGGCATTGAACATCTTGCCAAGACGTATGCAGATGCAGGCAGCGCATTGATTTGCCGCTCTGGTCCTGCGCTTGACGTGCTACAGGCGTTGATCCGCGAAACAGGGGCAACAGCCGTCTATTGGTCGCGCCTTTACGATCCGGTTTCTGTTGCGCGAGATACCGACATCAAGGCGGACCTTAAGACCGCAAATGTCGACGCACGCAGTTTTGGCGGGCATCTGTTGTTTGAGCCTTGGGACGTGGCGAACGGCAGCGGATCGTTCTACCGCGTTTACAGCCCATATTGGAAAGCGGTGATGAACCGCGACGTTGCGGCCCCGTTGCCGCGTCCAGCGCGCATTGCGGCGCCCGAAAGTTGGCCCGCGTCTGAAGCACTCGGCGATTGGGGAATGGCATCCGCCATGCGCCGCGGTGCGGATATTGTGCGTCAGCATTTGTGTGTAGGTGAGGATGCCGCCCAAGAGCGGTTGGCGCAGTTTGTTGAAAATCGCATCGGGGCATACAAAGCCCGACGAGATTTTCCGGCTGAACCTGCGACTTCGCATCTATCGGAAAACCTGACCGTGGGTGAAATAACGCCCTACCAATGCTGGCACGCAGGAATGCGCGCCCGCGAAGAAGGGGCCGCAGGGGCCGAGCATTTCCTCAAAGAGGTCGTCTGGCGCGAATTTGCCTATCATTTGATGCACCACACGCCCGAGATTTTGACAGAAAACTGGAAACCCGGTTGGGACGCATTCCCATGGTCTGAGGACGAAGAGCATCCGCATGTGTTGGCGTGGAAACAAGGCCGTACGGGTGAACGGTTTGTCGATACGGCCATGCGCGAGATGTATGTCACCGGCCATATGCATAACCGGGCACGGATGATTGTCGCCAGTTACTTGACCAAACACCTGATGACACATTGGAAAATCGGGCTGGCCTGGTTCGAAGACTGTCTGATTGATTGGGATCCCGCTTCAAACGCGATGGGATGGCAATGGGCGGCAGGCTCAGGACCGGACGCGGCCCCGTATTTCCGTGTGTTCAACCCGGCGACGCAGCTAGAGAAATTTGACCCTATGGGCGCCTATCAACGAAGATGGATCGCTGAGGGTGTTGCGACGCCTCACCAAGATGCAGTGTCTTACTTTGACGCCATTCCGAAAAGCTGGAATTTGTCTGCGACTGACAGGTATCCGCGTCCTGTAGTTGCGTTGGACGAAGGGCGCAAACGAGCACTGGCAGCCTACGAGGCTCGTACATTCTGACCTGAGTGATCAAGAATTGCCCGCATGACGGGACGAACTTGATTTTACTTGTTCAATTGGAACAATCATTTAACTTGCGTGTTTAAACGACCAGATGGGGGATAACATGGCGGCACTGACGTCAACAGAGGGGCAATCGAACCTACCCAGATATTTTGCGCGAGTCTTTGCGATGGCGCAGGATATGAACCATGGTCGCGTGGATTTTGTGTTGCCGGATGGTCGTCGTTTCCGGGCACAGGGCAAGGGGCCCGGCCCGGTGGCCGAATTGAACATCCACAACCCCGATCTGTTCGCGCGTCTGATCCGCGAAGGGGATCTTGGGTTCTGTGATGCTTACCTGGACGAATGGTGGTCGACGCCGGATTTGCAGGCATTCATGGATCTTGTGCATGCCGACAACGAAGGGATCTATGACGGTTTCCCCGGTATGGGATTGGTGCGCCAATGGGAAATGTTCCGCTTTTGGCTGCAGCGCAATCATAAGTCACAGGCGCGTAAGAACATCAGCTACCACTATGATCTTGGGAATGAATTCTACAGTCTTTGGCTTGACGATACGATGACGTACTCATCGGCGTTGTTCGAAACTGGGCAGGAAAGCACCGAAAAAGCGCAGCGCGCAAAATATGCCAGCATGGTCGATCAAATGGGCGCGCAACCGGGCGATCATATCCTTGAAATTGGCTGTGGATGGGGCGGTTTTGCCGAATATGCCGCCAAAGAGCGGGGCTTAAAGGTGACGGGTCTGACGATCAGCCAAGAGCAGTTTAAGTATGCCAAGGAACGCATTGAAAAAGCAGGTTTATCGGATAAAGTTGATTTCAAACTTCAAGACTATCGCGATGAGACCGGTAAGTACGACGGGATCGCCTCGATTGAGATGTTTGAAGCTGTTGGTGAGAAATACTGGCCCACATACTTTGAAACGGTCCGTGAACGGTTGAAGCCCGGAAAATCTGCGACGTTGCAAATCATCACCGTGCAGGACCGCCGCTGGCACATCTACAAGCGTGGCGTTGATTTCATTCAGAAATACATCTTTCCTGGTGGCATGTTGCCGGCACCAACAGTCTTAAAGCAACAGGTCGCCTCCGCCGGGTTAGCCTTTGAAAAATCAATTGAATTTGGCGCAAGCTATGACATTACGTTGCGGCGGTGGCACCATACGTTCAATGAGAAATGGGATCAGATCGCAGAGTTGGGATTTGATGAACGCTTTCGGCGGATGTGGAATTTTTACCTCACCTCTTGCGCGTCGACGTTCCAAAGTGCCAATTGTGACGTAACGCAGATCACGATCAAACGGCCGGTGTAGACATGCATTCTCGTAGGGTGACCTTTGCCTAGTGCGCCACGCGCAGCGGCGGCCGTCGTTCTGGCGGCCTTGGGGTTCTACGTCTCGACGTTGATCATTCCACTTTTGCCCGAAGGCACGGACCCTGGATATTTCGTATATGTGAACCTCGTCCTAGGCGCGATCATTGGATGGCGCTCTGTTGGCACACGTGTTGGTCGCGGATGGACTGCAGCAATCAACGCAGGTCTCACCGGAGGTGTTTTGCTAACGATTGCGGGTCTTTTCATTCAAGGCTGCAACGAAATGGTGCGTTTGGCGATGAAAAACCGATACGACGGCCCGTTTGAGGCCATTGCGGCTGTCTTTGAGATTGCAATCGATTTCGCTTTGATCATGGTCGATGTAAACGTGCTTGTAACGCTGGTTGTCGGGTCCATAGTGACGGGGCTTGCAGCGGAAATTGTGGGCCGCAACTACCGCTAGGTGAGTGACATGCAGCTGTTTTGCATTGGCCCTTTTTTGCAGGCGTCCGTTCTGCAAGCTGTCTTAGGGCGCGAAGTCTCGGAAAATTTGATGGTCGCCGAAACACTTAGCGGGTTTGCGTTAGCGCGGGCCGACCGCATGGGGTGGCCTGCGTTATATCCGATGTCGGAAGGGCAAGTGCGCGGGCAACTCTTTTCTGAGGCAACGCCTGAGGATTGGGCGAACATTTCATTTTATGCAGACGTGCTCGGGTTACAGCGCAAAGAGGTTGGCCAATCAACTGCCGGATCAATGGTGTGCGTGGCACCGAGTTCTTTGGACATCGCTGAGACAGGTGAACAAGTCGCCATGTCAGCCGAAGACATAGACCTCGCCGTCGAGATTGCGGAAGAGATCATGCTGTACGCCTCAAACACACCTGCGAACCATGTTGCGCGACAACTGCCCCGTATCCAGGCTCGTGCGGCATCGCGCGTGCGCGGAATGAACAGCAAGCATGGGGCGCATACGTCTGCCGGGCCGATTGAACAATTGTCTCGAAAACGGGCCCATGGCGGTTTTTTCGCGTTTGATCAAATCGGTATGACGCATCAAACCTTCCGTGGCGGCATGTCAGAACCGGTCGCACGAGAGGTCTTTGTTGGAACCGATGCGGCGATTTTGTTGCCTTATGACCCAGTGCGAGACCGCGTCATGCTGGTCGAGCAGGTGCGTTGGGGGCCCTGGATCCGTAAAGACAAAACGCCTTGGTTGCTGGAGCCCATCGCAGGCCTTGTCGATCCCGGAGAGACGCCAGAGGCCTGCGCGTTGCGGGAAGCGCAGGAAGAGGCCGGGCTGGCGGTGCATAGCCTTCATGCGGTTTCTGAGTGTTACGCCTCGCCCGGGGCGGTCAGCGACTTCTTTTATATCTACGTCGGCCTTTGCGACTTGCCCGATGGTGTCACCGGGCTGGGTGGATTGGATGGCGAAGGCGAAGATATCCGTAGCCATGTTTTCTCATTTTCCGATGTCATGGAGATGGCGGAACGCATGGAGGTCGCTGTCGCACCGCTTGAGGTCGCGCTCTACTGGCTTAGCTATCATCGAGATCGATTGCGCGCAGGTGGTTGAGGTCGCAATCGGGCAGGGCTACACCGGAACTCAGGACATCTGAAAGGACCCGAGAATGCACTTTGCTTCCGATCTCGCATCAGCCGTTGGAAACACGCCTCTGATCAAACTGCGCAAAGCGTCCGAATTGACTGGATGCACCATTCTCGGCAAAGCCGAATTCATGAATCCGGGTCAATCCGTCAAAGACCGCGCGGCCCTGTCGATCATCAACGCCGCCATTGCATCAGGTGAGCTGCAGCCGGGGGGCACGATTGTGGAAGGGACCGCTGGCAACACCGGTATCGGGTTGGCGCTTGTCGGGGCTTCTATGGGCTTTCGCACCGTTATTGTGATCCCCGAAACGCAGAGCCAGGAAAAGAAAGACATGTTGCGCCTCGCCGGGGCGGAGTTGGTGCAAGTGCCTGCGGCGCCATATCGCAACATCAACAACTATATCCGCTACTCCGGCCGTCTGGCCGAAGCGCTTGCAAAAACAGAGCCGAATGGTGCGATCTGGGCCAACCAGTTTGACAACGTCGCCAACCGACAGGCGCATATCGACACGACGGCCCCCGAGATTTGGGAACAGACAGGCGGCAAAGTTGACGGTTTCATCTGTGCGGCCGGTTCGGGTGGCACGATTGCAGGTGTGGCACAGGTCTTGCAGCCAAAAGGGGTCAAGATTGGTCTCGCCGACCCGGACGGGGCTGCGTTGCATCATTTCTACACACAGGGTGAGCTGAAATCCGAAGGTGGATCCATCACCGAAGGCATCGGGCAAGGGCGGATCACCGCCAACCTCGAAGGGTTCACACCAGATTTCAGCTTTAACATACCCGACAGCGAAGCTGTGCCGATCGTGTTTGATCTGTTGCGCGACGAGGGGCTGGTTATGGGCGGCTCAACCGGTGTGAACATCGGGGGCGCCATTCGTTTGGCAAAAGAGCTGGGGCCGGGCCATACCATCGTGACGATCTTGTGCGATTACGGGACACGCTACCAATCCAAGCTCTTCAATCCCGACTTCCTCAAGGAAAAAGGCCTGCCTTGCCCCGAGTGGCTGCAGCCTGGTCCATCTTCCATACCCGGAGTGTTTGAGGACGCGTGATGACCTTCCCGCACATGGTCCGGCTTTGTGCATTCTGGGTGCTGTTTACCCTGGCAAGCACGGTCTTGCTGTTTGCCCAGCAACAAGATGCGCAGGTGGACTATGGGGTTTGGGATGGGTTCGCGACGCGGATTGAAACGACCGTAGATGACGGCACCGCCAGCGATGATGTGTTGCTGGCACTGCGCGCAGACGTTGTTGGGTGGCGGCAGAGCTTTCAGGCTGTTGTGAACGGCGACATGTCGCGGATCAATTCGCTGCGTGATCAAATCACTGCCTTAGGTCCGGCGCCCGCCGAAGGGGAGGCAGAGCAAGCAGAGATCGCCGCCAAACGGGCCGAATTGACCGAAGCGCTGGATCGGCTGCTTGCCCCGTTGCGCACGGCAGAGGCGGCTCTGAGCCGCGCAGATGGGATTGTTGGCCAGATTGACGGTCTGTTACGAGCGCGGCAGGCAGACCAACTTTTGAACATGGGGCCTTGGCCTCTTAATCCAGTGCACTGGCCGGTTGCCACAAATGAGCTGAGCTCAGCCTTTAGCGTGTTGAGGCAAGGCGTGCGCCGCGCGTTGCAAAACCCGTTCCGCATTCAGGCGGCGCAAAACAATTTGCCGCTGGTGATCGGCCTGATCATTGTCGGGTTGGTGCTGCTTTTTGAAGGGCGCCGGCGGACAGAAGCCTTAGCTTTGCGCTTGTCAAAATCGCAACTGCGAGGGCCGCGCCCGGGCTTTTTGGGGTTTCTGGTGTCACTTGGCCAGATCCTTGTACCGATGTTGGGCATCATTATTCTGGTCTGGGCCGTGGAGGCGACAGAGCTATACGGGCTGGCCGCGCGGCATATACTCAACACTTTGCCTGAGATTACATTTGTCATTTTGATTTCGCTTTGGCTGGGCGGCCGCATTTTCGCGGCGACGCCGGAAATCGAAACCCCAATTGGATTGCCGGCCGAACAAAAGCGGGAAGGGCGGATTTACACCGCTGCATTGGGGGTAATCTATGCTGCGGTGATCTTTTTCAATCACCTGGGCGACTACTTCAAATTCTCGCCCGAAGCCTCTGCGACGATCTCGTTTCCGTTCATCATTGTCTCGGCAATCATGCTGTTTCGTCTTGGCCAATTGCTGGGCAAAAACGATGCAGATGCAGCAACGCTTTCGTCGGACTCAGACTATCGGAATGATGTTATCCGCGCCCTTGGACGCGCGGCCATCGTAGTCGCGCTCATTGCGCCAGTGCTGGCCGCTCTTGGATACCGGGCAGCGGCGACAAATCTGATCTATCCCACTTTGATGACACTGGCCTTGTTTGGGTTCCTTGCCCTGCTGCAAGAAGCCATCCGAGACGCCTATGCCTTTGTGGCGCGCACCGATGGCGCGCGCGATGGGCTGATCCCCGCGTTGATCGGGTTCGCGCTGTTGTTGGGGTCTGTCCCTTTGCTGGCCCTGATCTGGGGCGCGCGGTCAACCGATCTGACGGAATATTATGAAACGGCCCGAGCGGGGTTCCAGATCGGGGATACAACGATTTCCCCGGGCTCTTTGCTGACGCTACTGATCGTCTTTTTGATTGGCTATTTCCTGACACGCGCCTTGCAGCGTGGTCTAAAAACATCTGTGCTTCCCAAAACCAATCTTGATGCGGGGGGGCAAGTCGCTGTTGTCTCGGGCTTGGGCTATGTTGGCTTCTTCCTGGCTGCTTTGGTTGCAATCACCTCAGCCGGAATTGATCTGTCGAACATTGCGATTGTCGCGGGTGCCCTGTCGGTCGGCATTGGCTTTGGCCTGCAAAACATTGTGTCGAACTTTGTGTCGGGCATCATTTTGTTGATCGAACGCCCGATTGCCGAAGGCGATTGGATCGAGGTCAATGGCAACATGGGCTACGTGCGCGACATCTCTGTGCGCTCAACCCGGATCGAGACCTTTGACCGATCTGATGTGATCGTACCCAATGCCGACTTGGTGTCTGGGACCGTCACCAACTATACCCGTGGCAACACTGTAGGCCGATTGATCGTGCCGGTTGGCGTGGCCTACGGCACCGACACGCGCAAGGTTGAAACCATATTGCGCGAAATCGCCGAAGCGCAGCCCATGGTATTGATGAACCCGCCGCCCTCTGTTCAGTTCGTTGGCCTTGGCGCATCGTCGCTGGATTTTGAAATTCGCGCGATCTTGCGAGACGTGAATTGGATCCTCAATGTGAAAACAAACATCCTGCACCAGGTTGTTGAGCGTTTCACGGCGGAAGGGATCGAAATACCGTTTGCTCAAACTGATCTTTGGTTGCGCAACCCCGAGACACTGGCGGGTCCATCCACAAAAGGGGAGCCCAAATGACCGAGATGCTCTTTCGCGAAGATCCGTATGCCCGAGACGCCGACGCAAGGGTGACAGGTTACACAGCCGAAGGCGGGATCGTGCTGGACCAGTCGATCTTTTACCCCACAGGCGGCGGCCAGCCGGGCGACAGCGGCGTGATCACCTGGGCCACCGGACGTATGGAAATCGCGACCACGGTCAAAGGGGAGGGGACAGACATTGCTTTGGTTCCGGCCGAGCCTTTGGAACTGCCCGCCATCGGAACACCTGTCCAGCAAAGCCTCGATTGGGAGCGCAGGTTCGCGCACATGCGCGTCCACACAGCGCTGCATATGTTGTCTGTTGTGGTGCCTTTTGGCGTGACGGGCGGCTCAATCAGCGTTGCCAAAGGGCGGCTTGACTTCGACATGGAAGAAGCGCCCGAAGATCGCGACGCGCTAGAAGACGAATTGAATGCGTTGATCGAACGCGATTTCCCGGTCTCTGATCTGTGGATCGGGCAAGAGGAACTGGACGCCAGCCCATGGTTGGTGAAAACGCTTCGTGTCGCGCCGCCGCGAGGGGCCGGGCGTATTCGATTGGTGCGTATCGGTGACGGCGAAGATCAGATTGATCTTCAACCTTGTGGTGGCACGCATGTGGCCCGCACCGGCGAAATAGGGCGTCTTCGCCTTGGAAAGATTGAGAAAAAAGGCCGTATGAACAGGCGCATCAACATCCATTTGGACAATTGAGCGACTATGAACGGGGCTATAGCAGTTTCTTTGCGCCAAACCACAAGAATTGCACTTGCATCCCCCCCGCGACCTTCGATAGAGACGCCAGTGGACAGGTGGCCGAGTGGTCGAAGGCGCGCGCCTGGAAAGTGCGTAGGCGGGAAACCGTCTCGAGGGTTCGAATCCCTTCCTGTCCGCCAGATTCCCCTTAAAATAAAGATAAATCACTGAAAACAAAGGGTTTTGCAGCTCGGCGTATTGTGAAATGTGTTGTGAAAAGTGGTGTGAATTAAAGAAATAAGGGCGCTGCAGAAGCGCCCTTTATCATTTGCAGCAATTATGCGGAGAGTTTTTCCCGCATCTTGTCGAGAACCTGACCTGCACCAGGCTCACCGATTCCCTCCCAGGCAACGTCGTCGAGCTCTGCTTTGGCTTCACGGTACGCTTCGAGAAGAGCAGCTTCTTCACCGCTCAGAGGCTCGCCCAAATACTCACGGATGGTCTCAGCAACTTCCGGCATGTATTCGCTCAGGGCGAGGTTGAGGCCGTGGACCGGATCAACGCCGCATGCTTTGGCGAGAAGGGGTACTTTCTGCACTGGGATTTTCACGATCCCCTTCCGAAGCATCGAGATGAAGTTCGGCTTGGAGTATCCAATCTCTGCTCCGATCTCCCGCAGTGTCTTAGGTGACATGTCTGTCGCTGCTTCAATCCACGCGGCAACGGTCTTGTTCTTCGCCATGCAAATCGTGTCCCTTGTTCTTTGTTGTGTCGGTTTTGGTGTCCCCAAATTAAGGTGCATTGAAGCAGATTGAAAGGAATAAAGTAAGTCAATACTTACATTTGCAAGAGGCTGTGTGGTGTCTTTCGTGGCCTTTCTGTTCAATTTTGTTCACTTTTTTGATTGCTCTGGCTGACATTACATCACAAGCAACATCTGCATAAGTGCTTTGAGTAAGTGATAAGTGACTGGAGAAGATCGAATGAGGTGAAACATCCATACATCTAGGGCGGCTATCTCGCAGGTTGTGTAAATCCTCGTCGGCGAGAAGTTCAAGATTGCTTAGAGCGGGAGGCTGTTCAGCCCCCTTTTTGGGGCCGGATGTTTCATGTCTATAGCGAGCGGTTGTAGTTGTGTTGTCTGAGCCTGTGACCAATCACAATCAGGACCTAATCCACGTTGAGAGCCACCAACCGCGAAGTTCTTTTGAACCGCCCGTTGTATCAATTGCCCAAGGGCGATCGCGAGTGAACCTGGATCAGCTTGAGGGCAACGCTTCGATGTCTGCCTTGCACTCCTACCCCGCGAACTCGGGGCCGCCGTCAGATTGGATGTACTCTGATGAGCCGTAACCCAGAAGAAGCAGACGTCCAATATGTGACTAAAGAGTTGTCCGGTTTTCGGTCAAATTGAGAGCAAACCAGAACCTATACGTTACCCACTTAAAAACAGGGCGTGTTGCCTTTAGGGAGCTGTCTTGAAGTTGACCCGTAATGGGGGCCAGTTGGTACAGCTGGCGACTCCGTTCACTTTTGGGTGCGGAAATACGGTAGTCCCGTCGGAGTTGCGTTCACGGGTGATTGGCTTTCCGAAGCTTTTGAAATGGTGTGTTGCGCTTGAGCGCAATTTGGAGCGGGGTGTATGCTACCTCCCCGATCGGGACACCGTTCCTCGTTTTCTGAAGGATTGCTTCCCATCGGATGAAACGGGCGTGATGCTAAAGGGTGATCTGATGAAGCGTCAAAAGTTGCTTGAAAGCACCAAACAATAATCCATGGATTTGAAAACCCATACGCAACCTAGACGTAAACCGGGCGGAAGTTGCAAAATCGCCCTGACAAGGCATTATCGTGCTCGAAAACGTGATGATACATGACTTGTCAATGATTAGAGGAGTCGCACAGATTGGGCCAAGTGCTGCAACCACTGTAACGCCAAAATGTGCTGCATCTCTGACTTGGATTAGGCTAGGCCAACGACAAGTTACAACGGCGTAGTGTAAGTTTTCAGGAGCTGTGGACTGCGCCATATCTAAATTTATTGCAACCCTGCAAATGCACTCTTACCCCACATCCTAAACCCTCATCTTCACCGAAAAAATGTGGAAACCTCGGTAGAACAAGCTCACAGACCGCGTAGAGCTTTTCATGCCTTCACTTAGACAAAGCCAGAAAACTCCAGTTAGAAAGCGGCACAGAATCGGTAAGAGATGAGTTACTTATTTGGGAAAGTCGAACTTCTGGCTTGGTAAAAGGCTCAGTCACAAATTACTTAGATGCAGTGAGGTGATCCGAGGGGCAGCGAGCACTTTTTGAAGGAAAAAAGCACACTTTATCAATCAGCTAAAGGTATAGATGGTGATTGGAAGCCCACATTGCAGGAAGCCTCATAGGGTGGGGATCGAGCCCTCCACCGGTCCACGATTGTCAGCGGCCATGTTTGAATCCAATCCTTATAGATGGCCCCTAACTGAACAGTTGAATGAGTATTGCACGTCTCTGCACACGCTTGTGATGAACCCTGAAAAGGTGCTTTAAGTTGCCACTTATTGGTTTCTCGGCCACTTTGGGTTTGAGAAGCATCCTCGACTTCGCTCGTCCCAACACCATGAACTTAGGCAGCTAGTAAGTCGGCGTGTTTCAGCTCACTAAGCAGATCATCGAAGCAAGCATCCGAGAACGGCAACTTGATCGCCGGAGGTTTGGGACCTGAGCAGACATTCATACCATGTGCAGCGAAATACAGCTCTGAGCCCAAAGTTACGAATTCTGCAAACTGCACTAACGTCGGACTTGCGCAGGGACTCGGACATTGCAACACGGGGCAGATACCGCAATGCCTCCTTCGGCCTCAACGT
>JABSSA010000297.1 GCA_013214665.1 Paracoccaceae bacterium | reverse complement strand
CCTCGAAGAATACGACCCATCGTTGCCCTTGGCCTATGGCGATCCCGATCAATTGCTGCAGGTGTTTTTGAACCTGACCAAAAACGCATCAGAAGCCGCGGGCGAAGGCGGCGGTAGCATTATCCTGCGATCCTATTTCGAACATTCCTTCCGCCTGCGCCGCTCGGACGGGTCGGGGCAATCCTTGCCCTTGCAGGTGGACATTATCGATGACGGTCCGGGGCTGCCTGACAGCATCAAGGGCGATATTTTCGATCCTTTTGTCTCGGGCCGGGAAAATGGCACCGGGCTTGGGTTGGCCTTGGTGTCCAAGATTATTTCTGACCACGGCGGCTGGATTTCGGTCACGTCAGTGCCCGGCCGCACGGTTTTTCGCATTTCATTGCCACGCGCACCCAAAGGGGCCGTGATTGGCCAAGAGGAGGCTTAAATGGACGGTACTATTCTGGTCGCGGACGATGATCGCACCATTCGCACGGTTCTGACCCAAGCGCTGACCCGCGCGGGCTGTAAGGTGCACGCAACCTCATCGCTCACCACGTTGATGCGTTGGGTGGGGGAAGGCAAAGGCGACGTGGTCATTTCGGACGTCGTCATGCCGGATGGTAACGGTTTGGAAATGCTGCCGAAAATTGCGGAAGACCGGCCTGGCCTGCCTGTGATCGTCATTTCCGCGCAAAACACAATCATGACCGCCATTCAGGCCGCTGAGGCGGAGGCCTATGATTACCTGCCCAAGCCATTTGATCTGCCTGATTTGATGAAACGCACCGCGCGTGCGTTGGAAGTGCGGGCACATACGCCAAAGACCGTGGACAGCGATGATCGGCCTGATGAACTGCCGTTGGTTGGGCGAACGCCGGTGATGCAGGCGCTCTACCGGGTGGTTGCGCGGGTGATGAACACCGATCTTCCTGTGTTGATCTGGGGGGAAAGCGGGACGGGTAAGTCGTTGATTGCGAAAGCTATTCACGATTTTTCAGATCGCCGTACCTTGCCTTTTGTCACGATCACGGCGGCGGATTTGCAAGATCTTGAGGGGCCTGCTCGTGTTTTGGCGCGGGTCAAAGGTGGCACGATCCTGATTGATGAGATTGGCGACATCCCCGAAGAGCTGCAGGCGCGTATTGTGCGGATGATGGACACGCCGGGCGATTATGTGCCGCGCTTCTTGGCGTCATCGCAATCGGATTTGTCGGTCGCGATGGAAGAGGGGCGGGTGCGCAAGGATTTGTACTACCGCCTGTCCGGTGCCACGCTTGCGGTGCCTGCGTTGCGTCAGCGGGTGGATGACATCCCATTGCTGGCGGACCATTTCCTAGCGCGCGCTGAGAAAACCGGCCAACCACCGCGTACGTTGAGCGCAGATGCCGCCGAAGTCTTTCGCACCTATTCCTGGCCCGGAAACGTGCGGCAGTTGGAAAATGCCGTGCGGCGTTTGGGGCTGACCAGCCGCGCGCCTGAGATTGCCGCCTCCGAAGTGCAACAGGTTTTGGGCAATCAGCCGACACTGGAGCCGATTTCCGGTGCGGTGGACACTGAAAAGCTGGGCGAAAGTGTGGGGCGGCATCTCAAGCGGTACTTTGATCTGCACGGCAACATGCTTCCGCCACCGGGGCTCTATGGGCGTATCCTTCGCGAGATTGAGGCCCCCCTGATCGAGATCGCGCTTGATGCGACCGGCGGAAACCAGGCGAAATGCGCCGACCTGCTGGGCATCAACCGGAATACACTTCGCAAAAAGATTACGGATCTCGATATTCAGGTGACACGGCGTCGCAAATTGATGTAAAACCGCAACAGAACCGTGTCCGCTCTAGCACAGTGAGCGGATCACAACAGACGGCGGTCCGCTGCTTTGGTGGCGCATCAACATGGGGTAGGGCTGTGACCACTGCGGTGCGCAGAGTAAATTGGTCAGGCATCAGCAGTTTGCGGTGCAGCTGACTCCGACGGTTTATCCGATTCTTCGGGAAAGCCTAACACTTCTGCATTATTGGTTTCCTGCTCATCAGTAACTGCTGGAGCAAACCAACGCGGCACGATGGGAAGCCCAGCGTCTTTCCAGAATGTTTCAAGCCGGTCACCGGCTAAGCGTACAATACGCTCGCGGCCAATACCCTTGAGTGCTTCTCGGGTGGCCCATGGTGTAACAGGCCCTTCGAAGCCTGCCTTCTCGGCAGTATTAAGAAGTTCTACGGAGTTTATTACTCCGGTTTCACCGGGCATGAGTCTCT
>JABSSA010000296.1 GCA_013214665.1 Paracoccaceae bacterium | reverse complement strand
TTGATTCAGACGGCGGCCATTGCGGTGGTGCTCGCGATTGCGGCGGTTCTGATTTATATCTGGCTGCGCTTTGAATGGCAGTTTGCCTTGGGTGCTGTGGCTGCTTTGGTGCACGATGTGATCTTGACGATCGGCATCTTTTCCGAGCTTCAGATCCGGTTTGACCTGGCCATTATCGCGGCGTTGCTGACCATTGTGGGCTATTCGCTGAACGATACGGTGGTTGTGTTTGACCGGGTGCGCGAAAACCTGCGGAAATACAAGAAACGGCCCCTGTCCGAAGTGCTGAATGTGTCGATCAACGAAACGCTCAGCCGGACATTCATGACCTCTGTCACCACGTTGCTGGCGCTGATCTCTCTTTATGTGCTTGGCGGTGACGTCATTCGCGGCTTTGTCTTTGCGATGATCTGGGGCGTGATCGTGGGTACGTATTCTTCGGTGTTCGTGGCCTCGGCGATCCTGCTTTACTTGGGTGTGAAGCGCGACTGGTCAAAGCCTGATCCCAACAACACGGGCAACCAGTTTTCGAACGTAGATGCCTGAGGCACTCGCCTCTGTTTTTGCGACGCCTGGGTTTTTCTGGCTGGTTCTGACCATTGCGGTGGCGGGGATTGTGCGCGGGTTTACCGGATTTGGCACTGCGCTGATCTTTGTGCCTGTGGCCGGTCAGTTTCTGCCACCTGAGGTGATCATTCTGGTCGTGACCGTAACTGGTGTGGGTTCAGCCGCCGCTCTGCTGCCGCGCGCCTGGTCTCGGGCGGACCGTGGCGAGATTGGAGTGCTGGTTGGTGCGGCTGTGGTCACCGTACCGTTGGGCTTGTGGATTTTGACACAGATCGAAGTTTTGACCGTCCGCTGGGTCGTGGCGGGGATCGCCTGTATCACGCTGGCGGCCGTGGTCAGCGGCTGGCAGTGGCGCGGCAAGTTGGGGGTGCCTGGCTTGATATCCATTGGTGGCGCTGCGGGGCTTATGGGCGGTATGACAGGCCTGACCGGGCCGGTGGTGATCATGTTTTATTTGGCCAATGCCCGCAGTGCGCAGGCGGTGCGGGCCACTACCATCGTGTTTCTGGCCTCGCTGGATGTGGTGATCATCCTCTATCTTCTGGCCCAAGGTCGCGTGGATCTGACGATTGTGTGGCTGGGGGTGATCTTGTCGGTGCCCTATTTTGCTACATCTTTGATCGGGCAGCGGTTGTTTGTTCCGGCGATGGAAAAGACGTATCACACCGCCGCCTATGTGGTGATTGGCCTTGCGGTCATCACTGGTATGCCCTTGTTCGATTGAGGAGAGCGCGATGCGGTTGAATGAAGTTGTCTTTACTGGTGCAGATCCTGTGGACGGCTACGGCCCCGGCTTTTTCCGCATCGGAGAGGCCAAGATAGACGGGCCGGTAATCACCGGGCCAACTGGCACGCGGACGTGGCATGGCTATGACGATCTGGAGCCGCTGTTGGCGCTGTCCTCAGAAATCGACGTGTTGTTTGTGGGCACAGGCGCAGATATCGCGCATCTGCCACAGGGGTTCCGGGACGCGCTGGAAACGGCAGGTATCGGGGTTGAGGCCATGGCCTCCCCAGCGGCGGCACGGACATATAACGTACTGCTGAGCGAAGGGCGCCGCATCGCTTTGGCCATGCTGCCGGTCTAGGCCCTGACCCGAGCAGCGTCTTGCACAGCGCAGCCCCTTTCGGATAGCGATGCCTCATGATGTTGCGTGTGAAAGATCTGACCGTTGCGCGCGGGGGCCTGCCTGTTTTGGCAGGGGTCAGCTTTTCTGTGGACGCAGGGCAAGCTGTTATGCTGCGCGGCCCCAACGGCAGCGGTAAGACCACGCTTTTGCGCACAATTGCGCGGCTGCAAGACCCCGTAGCAGGGCAGATTGAGTGTGACCCGGATCAGGTGGCCTATGCTGCGCATTCTGATGGGTTGAAATCGATGTTGTCGGCGCGCGAAAACCTGCGTTTTTGGGCGGATGTCTATGGCGGTGGCGATGTGGAGGCGGCGCTTGAGGCATTTGAGCTGTCGCGCCTTGCGGAGCGTATGGCCGCACATCTTTCCGCAGGGCAACGGCGCAGGCTTGGGCTGGCGCGGCTTTTGGTGGTGAAGCGACCGATCTGGATATTGGATGAGCCGACCGTATCCCTTGATGAGGCATCGGTGGCATTGTTCGCGAATGGTGTCAAAGCGCATCTGGCCACCGGAGGGTTGGCCTTGATTGCGACTCATCTGGATTTGGGCTTTGCGGCGGAACGTTTTGATGTCTCAGCATACCGCGCCACGGCTGAGGCGGTGGGTTTGGGTGCCAGCGATGAGGCATTCTTATGAGGGCGCTGTTGCTGCGCGATTTGATCTTGGCGATCCGCGCCGGAGGCGGGTTTGGCCTTGGCCTTGCGTTTTTTCTGATCGTCGTGGTGCTGGTGCCGTTTTCCGTAGGGCCCGCGCCCGAATTGTTGTCGCGCATCGCGGCAGGCGCACTTTGGCTGGGGGCTTTGCTGGCCTGCTTGTTGTCGCTGGACCGTATTCTGGCGCTGGATTGGGAAGACGGCACACTGGATCTGTTGGCTACCTCGCCGTTGCCGCTTGAGGCGGCTTTGGCCATCAAGGCGCTTGCGCATTGGCTCACAACTGCGCTGCCGCTGGTCGTGGCGGCACCGCTTTTTGGGGTGTTGTTGAACTTGCCGGCACCGGGCTTTTTCTGGCTGACGGTGTCTTTGCTCGTTGGCACGCCGGCCCTGTCAATCATCGGGGCCTTTGGCGCCGCGTTAACCGTTGGTTTGAAGCGGGGTGGGCTGCTTTTGTCACTGCTCGTGGTGCCGCTTTATGTGCCAACGCTCATTTTCGGAGCTGAGGTGGCCCGCCGGGGGGCCGAAGGGTTGGATGCGACAGGGCCGCTGGCCATGCTTGGCGGGATTACAGCGGGCACAATTGCCTTGATGCCCTTTGCAAGTGCGGCTGTGTTACGCATGGCGTTGAAATGACGTTAATTTGCGTTGAGCAGCGTCGGGGGAAAGCATAGATACGCGGCATGTCGATCTGGGAATACGCTAATCCGGTCAAATTTTTACGCCTCAGCGAACGGGTGCTGCCTGCGCTGTGGGTCATTTCTTTTGCCTGTCTGGCGATTGGTCTGATCTGGGGCTTTTTCTTTACCCCCGATGATTTCCGTCAGGGATCGACGGTAAAGATCATCTATCTGCACGTGCCGTCCGCACTGATGGCGATCAATGCGTGGTTTATGATGTTGGTTGCTTCGCTGATCTGGTTGATCCGGCGCCACCATGTCAGCGCTTTGGCCGCTAAAGCCGCCGCGCCTGTGGGGATCGCCATGACCCTGATCGCTTTGATCACCGGTGCTGTCTGGGGCCAGCCCATGTGGGGCACATGGTGGGTTTGGGATCCGCGGCTGACGTCATTCCTGATCCTGTTTTTGTTCTATATCGGCTATGTTGCTTTGTGGTCTGCCGTGGACGATCCTGACAGCGCCGCAGACCTCACCAGCATGTTGTGCATCGTGGGATCGGTCTTTGCTGTGCTCAGCCGTTATGCGGTGAATTTCTGGAACCAGGGCCTGCATCAGGGGGCGTCTTTGTCGTTGGACAAGGAAACCAACGTGGCCAATGTGTTTTATCACCCGTTGCTGTTTTCGATCGCAGGCTTCGTGTGCCTGTTTCTGGCGTTGGTGCTGTATCGCACTGGCACCGAGATCCGCAGGCGGCGTATGCGCGCGCTGATGGCGCGGGAGGTGCGACATGCCTGATCTTGGGAAATACGCAGCAGAGGTTCTGTCCGCCTATGGCGCCACATGCGTGGTGCTGTGCGTGCTTGTTGCCGCCACGCTGTGGCAGGGCCGCAAAGTGCGCGCCGAGCTGGCGCAGGTCGAAAAGAACCAAGACGGGAAGGGCGCGCAGGATGGCTAAGATCTCTCCTTTGATGATCGCACCCCCTTTGATTTTTGCGGCGTTCGTCGGGATCGCTGCTGTGGGGATGATGCGCGAAGACCCAACGGCGCTGCGCTCAACCCGTGTGGGGCAAATCGCGCCTGAGATTACACCGCGCGCCTTGGCAGACTTTGCCGCCGTTTCCGAAGGGGATGTGGCGCGTGGCGAAGTGACCTTGGTCAACTTCTGGGCCAGCTGGTGCCCACCGTGCCGGGCGGAACACCCAAAGCTGATGGAGATGGCGGCAGATGGGATGCCGATCATTGGGGTCAACATCCGCGATCAGGCGGGCACGGCGACGCAATATCTGATGGACGACGGCAACCCGTTTTTGGCGGTTGCTTTTGATCCTGATGGCCGCACATCCATCGATTGGGGCGTGTCCGCACCGCCAGAGACATTCATCCTCGATGC
>JABSSA010000295.1 GCA_013214665.1 Paracoccaceae bacterium | reverse complement strand
CGGTTGCTGTGGTGAAGGGCCGGGTTTTGATCTCTTCGCCATGGACCTGACAGGTGACCGCCGAATCCACCAACAGCCGCGCGCTGCTGCTTTGGAATTCCGCGCCAAGCGCCGAAATCAGTCGCGCGGCAAAGCCGGTGCAATCCACCCAAAGATCCGCCTTGATCTTTTTGCCGTCTTTCATGTGTAGCTGGGTGATCTTGCCGTCGCTCACCTCCACGTCATCGACGTGGGAGACTACATGCTGGACGCCGCGTTTGATCGAAATCCCTTTGAGGAAATGGGCAAAGGCGTTGGCGTCAAGGTGATAGCCGTAAGGCACGACACCGGTATATTCGCGATCCTCCACCCGGCGCGGGGCGACGCCCCGTCGCGCCAGGCGGCTTTGGATGCCGGCCCAATTGTCATACCGCGACACTGCGCCTTCGTTGCGGCCCGCAGACAGGAAAAACAACGCCATCGGATCCTGAAACACCTGCGGTGGCACTTCGAACGGATGGAAGAACGGCTTGCCAGACGCGGTCCAGCCGACAAATTCGATCCCGTGCTTGAACGTGCCCTGACACGCGTCGATGAACTTTTGCTCTGAAATACCCGCTTCTTCGAGATAGCCGCGCATGGTGTGAATTGTTGCCTCACCCACACCCGTCTTTGGCACTTCGGCGGATTCCACCAACGTCAGCTTTACCTTTTTGCCGTCCACGTTGAAGTGACGTGACAGATACGCGGCCATCATCCAACCGGATGAGCCGCCTCCAACAATGCAGATATGGGTGGATTTCGGGCTGTCGGATGTCTGCGCGCGTTTTCGGGATGCCATGGTGTGTCCAAGCTTTGTTTTTGGGTTTGGGCGAGCAAAGCGCCTCGCGGCGCAATTTGCAACTTATATCTCCGGGGAAAAGCGGGTATACCTTTGCAAAGATATCCTGCGTTACTTATTGAGAAACGCTTGCCTTTCTTCCCATCAGCAGTTACCTCCCCGCTGTTGCCCCAAAGAGCGATTCTGAGGGGCAATTCCTTGTGGGAGGTACGGTGCGCGCGCGCATCACGCCGGACCACATCACAAAAAGGCACCGGATCGCGTTCTGGTGCGATGAGAAAGGATAAGGCCAATGGCCAAGAAACTTGCTGGGACGATGAAGCTTCAAGTCCCTGCCGGACAGGCGAACCCGTCTCCTCCGGTTGGTCCTGCGCTGGGTCAGCGCGGCATCAACATCATGGAATTCTGTAAGGCGTTCAACGCCAAGACAGCAGACATGGATCCGGGCGCACCATGCCCAACCGTGATCTCCTATTATCAGGACAAGTCCTTTTCCATGGACATCAAGACGCCTCCTGCGTCCTACTTCCTGAAAAAGGCGGCCAAGGTGAAATCCGGCGCGAACAACCCGTCGCGTGAAACAGTTGGCTCTGTGTCTCCTGCGCAAATCCGCGAGATCGCGGAAGCAAAGATGAAAGATCTGAACGCGAACGATATCGAAGGCGCGATGCAGATCATCCTGGGCTCCGCCCGTTCTATGGGCATCGAGGTGAAGTAAGATGGCAAAGCTCGGAAAACGTACCCGCGCCGCGCGCGAAGCTTTCGCCGGTCAGGAAAACCTCAGCGTCGAAGACGCGGTGAGCCTGGTCAAAAACAACGCCAAAGCCAAATTCGACGAAACTGTCGAGATCTCGCTGAACCTCGGTGTTGATCCTCGCCACGCAGACCAGATGGTCCGCGGTGTTGTCGGTCTGCCGAATGGCACAGGTAAGACAGTGCGCGTTGCCGTGTTTGCACGTGGCGCAAAGGCGGACGAAGCGAAAGAAGCAGGCGCAGATATCGTCGGCGCCGAAGACCTGATGGAAACCATTCAGGGCGGCACCATCGAATTTGATCGCTGCATCGCAACCCCAGACATGATGCCTATCGTCGGCCGTTTGGGTAAGGTGCTTGGCCCCCGTAACCTGATGCCAAACCCAAAGGTTGGCACAGTGACGATGGATGTGGCTGACGCGGTGAAAAACGCCAAAGGCGGCGAAGTGCAGTTCAAGGTCGAAAAGGCCGGTGTTGTGCACGCAGGTGTTGGCAAAGCGTCGTTTGACGAAGCCAAGCTGGTCGAAAACATCCGCGCCTTTGTGGGTGCTGTAGCCAAGGCCAAGCCTGCCGGTGCCAAAGGCGCTTACATGAAGAAAGTATCGCTGAGCTCCACCATGGGCCCTGGCGTCAGCATCGACGTGGATAACGCCGTTACTGAATAAGAATTCCGACGCCCTTCGGGGCTGACGAACGGCGGGGCTGACAAAGCCCCGTCCTGTCCGAGACGGAGGGTCGATGCAGACGCATCCATAATTCCTTCCTGAGATGGGGAACGAGAGATTTTCGCCGTTCAAGGCGATCTGGCCCTCGGGACCCTGAGTTGAGGACCCGAACGCCCCTTTCGAGGGGCAGAACTGAGCCGGGGGGAAACCCCCAAATTTGGAGTGAAACTGTGGATAGAGCCCAGAAAGAGAAAGTGGTCGACGAACTCGGCCAGATCTTCGAAAGCTCTGGCGTCGTTGTGGTTGCCCACTACGCCGGTCTGACAGTTGCGGAAATGCAGTCTCTGCGTGCGCAAGCACGTGAAGCAGAGGCTGCTGTTCGTGTTGCCAAAAACAGGCTCGCCAAGATCGCCCTTGAGGGTAAGCCATGCGAAAGCATCGGTGACTACCTGACAGGCATGACCGTGCTCACCTATTCCGAAGATCCAGTGGCCGCCGCCAAGGTTGCCGAGGATTTCGCCAAGTCGAATGACAAATTCGTCATTCTGTGCGGCGCAATGGGTGAAAACGCACTGGACCGGGCTGGTGTGACAGCTGTGTCGAAGATGCCATCGCGCGAGGAGCTTATTGCTTCCATCGTCGGCTGCATCGGCGCACCTGCATCCAACATCGCCGGGGCCATTGGCGCACCTGCAAGCAACATCGCTTCCATCCTTTCCACGATCGAGGAAAAGGCGGAAGCGGCCTGATACGCAACAACGTCACACCGGCGCGGGGGTTGATTACTGCGCGTTGGAACACACATGACTGAAACGGAAAGAGCTAATTATGGCTGATCTGAAAGCACTTGCAGAGCAAATCGTGGGTCTGACCCTGCTCGAAGCACAAGAACTGAAAACAATCCTGAAGGACGAATACGGCATCGAGCCCGCTGCTGGCGGCGCTGTGATGATGGCGGGTCCAGCGGATGCAGGCGGCGGCGCTGCTGAAGAAGAAAAGACTGAATTCGACGTCGTTCTGAAGAACGCAGGCGCATCGAAAATCAACGTCATCAAAGAAGTTCGCGGCATCACAGGCCTGGGCCTGAAAGAAGCCAAGGACCTGGTCGAAGCCGGCGGCAAGATCAAAGAAGGCGTGGACAAAGCAGAAGCCGAAGACATCAAAGGCAAGCTGGAAGCAGCTGGCGCCGAGGTGGAACTGGCCTAAGGCGGGGTAAACCCCGCCCTACCGCGCAAATCTGCGTGGTAGCGCGATTTATCCTACGGCTGGGCCCGGAAATTCCGGGTCCAGCCGAACCTGTCTTGGAAAGGGCTTGTGTCAAAGCCCTTCCCTGGACGGGGTTCAATGATCGAGAGGCGCCCGGTGGGACGGGCTCCGAGCATGGATCGAACTTCTCCGCTCTCGACTGGACAGTCGTGCCGGTGCCCGACGGCCACGCTGTTCGAAGAGAATTTGAAAGGTGATACCTGACATGGCGCAATCCTTCCTTGGCCAAAAACGTCTGCGTAAATACTATGGCAAGATCCGTGAAGTTCTGGATATGCCGAACCTGATTGAGGTTCAGAAATCGTCTTATGATTTGTTCCTGCGCTCTGGTGAGCTTGATGTGCCCACCGACGGTGAAGGCATTCATGGCGTGTTCCAATCGGTCTTCCCGATCAAGGATTTCAACGAAACCAGCATTCTGGAATACGTGAAATACGAGCTGGAAAAGCCGAAATACGATGTTGAGGAATGTCAGCAACGCGACATGACCTACAGCGCGCCACTGAAAGTGACGCTGCGCCTCATCGTGTTTGATGTGGACGAAGACACCGGTGCGAAATCGGTCAAGGACATCAAAGAACAAGACGTGTTCATGGGCGATATGCCTTTGATGACGCCAAACGGCACGTTCATCGTGAACGGCACCGAACGGGTGATCGTATCGCAGATGCACCGCTCGCCCGGCGTATTCTTTGATCACGACAAAGGCAAAACACACAGCTCGGGTAAGCTGCTCTTTGCCTGCCGGATCATTCCTTATCGTGGTTCCTGGCTCGATTTCGAATTCGACGCCAAAGACATCGTCTTTGCGCGCATCGACCGTCGCCGCAAATTGCCTGTGACAACCCTGCTTTATGCGCTGGGTCTGGATCAGGAAGGCATCATGGATGCCTATTACAACACAGTTGGCTACAAGCTGGACAAAGGCAAAGGCTGGATCACGCCGTTCTTCCCCGAACGTGTGCGTGGCACCCGCCCAACCTATGATCTGGTTGACGCGAAATCCGGCGAAGTCATCGCCGAAGCGGGCAAGAAGGTAACCCCGCGCGCTGTCAAAAAGCTGATCGACGAAGGTGTTGTGACCGACCTGTTGGTGCCGTTTGAGCACATTGTGGGCAAGTTTGCCGCTAAGGACATCATCAACGAAGAAAACGGCGCGATCTATGTCGAAGCGGGCGATGAGCTGACGCTGGAATATGACAAAGACGGCACGCTGATCGGCGGTACGGTCAAAGAGTTGCTCGACGCGGGGATCGAAGACATCCCGGTGCTCGACATCGACAACGTCAATGTCGGCCCGTACATGCGCAACACTATGGCGACCGACAAGAACATGAGCCGCGAAACCGCGCTCATGGACATCTACCGCGTCATGCGTCCGGGCGAGCCACCCACCGTGGAAGCGGCCTCTGCGCTTTTTGATCAGCTCTTCTTTGACAGCGAACGCTATGATCTGTCGGCCGTGGGCCGCGTGAAGATGAACATGCGACTGGCACTGGATGCCGAAGACACGGTGCGCACGCTGCGCAACCCTGACATCATCTCGTGCATCAAAGCGCTGGTGGAACTGCGCGACGGGCAAGGCGATGTGGACGATATCGACCACTTGGGCAACCGGCGTGTGCGTTCCGTTGGCGAACTGATGGAAAACCAGTACCGCGTGGGTCTCTTGCGGATGGAGCGTGCGATCAAGGAACGCATGTCTTCTGTGGAAATCGACACGGTGATGCCACAAGATCTGATCAACGCGAAACCAGCGGCTGCGGCTGTGCGTGAATTCTTTGGCTCCTCGCAGCTGTCGCAGTTCATGGACCAAACCAACCCGCTGTCGGAAGTCACGCACAAGCGTCGTCTTTCTGCGCTTGGGCCCGGCGGTCTGACCCGCGAACGTGCCGGCTTTGAGGTGCGCGACGTTCACGCGACGCATTATGGCCGGATGTGCCCGATTGAAACGCCGGAAGGCCCGAACATCGGTCTGATCAACTCGCTCGCCACGTTTGCGCGGGTGAACAAATATGGCTTTATCGAAACGCCCTACCGGAAGGTTGTCGATGGACAGGTGACGGACGAAGTGAACTATATGTCCGCGACCGAGGAACAGCGTCACACCGTGGCGCAGGCCAACGCGACGCTGGATGAAAACGGTAAGTTCATAAACGAGATGGTCAACACACGTCAGGCCGGGGATTATACTCTGGCACCTGTCGACAGCGTTGATTTGATTGACGTTTCGCCAAAGCAGTTGGTCTCGGTTGCGGCCTCGCTCATTCCGTTCCTTGAAAACGATGACGCGAACCGCGCTTTGATGGGCTCCAACATGCAACGTCAGGCCGTGCCGTTGTTGCAGGCGGAAGCCCCGCTTGTCGGGACGGGCATCGAAGAGATCGTGGCGCGCGATTCAGGCGCTGCGATCATGGCGAAACGTGCCGGCATCATTGACCAGGTGGACGCCCAGCGGATCGTGATCCGGGCGACGCATGATCTGGAACTGGGTGATGCGGGCGTTGACATCTACCGGATGCGCAAATTCCAGCGGTCCAACCAGAACACCTGTATCAACCAGCGTCCGCTGGTGCAGGTGGGTCAGCAGGTGGGCAAAGGCGAAGTGATCGCCGATGGCCCGTCGACCGATCTGGGTGAACTGGCGCTGGGTAAGAACGTGGTTGTCGCGTTCATGCCCTGGAACGGCTACAACTACGAAGACTCGATCCTGATCTCCGAGCGGATCGCGCGCGATGACGTCTTTACCTCGATCCACATCGAGGAATTCGAAGTTGCCGCCCGTGACACCAAGCTTGGGCCAGAAGAAATCACTCGCGACATTCCAAACGTCGGTGAAGAAGCGCTGCGCAACCTCGACGAGGCGGGCATCGTGTACATCGGTGCGGATGTGGAGCCGGGCGATATCCTTGTTGGTAAGATCACGCCAAAGGGTGAAAGCCCGATGACGCCGGAAGAGAAACTGCTGCGCGCCATCTTTGGTGAAAAAGCCTCTGACGTGCGTGACACCTCGCTGCGGGTGAAACCGGGTGACTTCGGGACAGTCGTTGAGGTTCGTGTCTTCAACCGCCACGGTGTGGAAAAAGACGAACGTGCGCTTCAGATCGAACGTGAAGAGGTCGAACGCCTCGCCCGTGACCGTGACGACGAATTGGTGATCCTCGATCGGAACATCTATGCCCGTCTGCGCGACATGATCATGGGCAAGGTGGCTGTGAAAGGCCCCAAAGGTGTCAAGCCAAATGCGGAAATCACGCCAGAGCTGTTGGAAAGCCTGAGCCGTGGCCAGTGGTGGCAGCTTGCGTTGAAAGACGAAGCGGATGCACAGGTCGTGGAAGCGCTGAACGAGCAATACGAGGCGCAGAAACGCGCGTTGGATGCCCGTTTTGACGACAAGGTCGAAAAGGTTCGCCGCGGTGACGATCTGCCACCGGGTGTGATGAAGATGGTCAAAGTCTTCGTCGCGGTGAAGCGCAAGCTGCAGCCGGGCGACAAGATGGCGGGCCGTCACGGCAACAAAGGTGTGATTTCCAAGGTTGTGCCGATGGAAGACATGCCGTTCCTGCAAGACGGGACGCCGGTTGACTTCTGCTTGAACCCGCTGGGCGTGCCATCGCGTATGAACGTGGGTCAGATCCTTGAAACCCATATGGGTTGGGCCGCGCGCGGTCTGGGTCTGCAAATCGACGATGCGATGCAGGAATATCGCCGTTCTGGTGACCTGACACCCGTGCGTGAAGCGCTGCGGATTGCTTATGGTGACGACGTCTATGAAGAAGGCCTTGAGGTCATGGACGAAGATCACCTGATCGAAGCCGCAGGCAACGTGACACGTGGTGTGCCGATTGCGACACCGGTGTTTGACGGCGCCAAAGAAGGCGACGTGAACAACGCTCTGTTGCGCGCGGGCTTTAGCGAAAGCGGTCAGTCGATCCTGTTTGACGGGCGCACGGGTGAGCAATTTGCCCGCCCTGTGACCGTGGGCATCAAGTACCTGCTCAAGCTGCACCACCTCGTGGACGACAAAATCCACGCGCGTTCCACCGGGCCATACTCGCTTGTCACACAGCAGCCGCTGGGTGGTAAGGCGCAGTTCGGCGGCCAGCGCTTTGGTGAGATGGAAGTTTGGGCTCTGGAAGCATACGGCGCGGCGTACACGCTGCAGGAAATGCTCACCGTCAAGTCGGATGACGTGGCGGGCCGGACCAAGGTCTATGAAAGCATCGTCAAGGGTGAGGACAATTTCGAAGCCGGCGTGCCGGAATCGTTCAACGTTCTCGTCAAAGAGGTCCGCGGTCTGGGCCTCAATATGGAACTCCTGGATGCGGAGGAAGGTGAGTGAGGATGGCAATGTACACAGTACTTCCATCTTTTGCTGCGGTCGCCGCGTGCGCACCAATCGTTTTGCCTAGCAGAACGATTGAAGCGAAAGAGATCGAGGTATTCGAGGGTGTGCCCGATGGGCATACCCACGTTGTAAACCGCTCATTGGTGACAGATTCCCGTTTCCCAAGCCCAAAAGGCCCGTTCATCATGGATGGCGTGTCTGAAACGTGTGGCTCGGAGACGATCCTGTCCGAAGCAGATGTTGATCTCCAACAGCTTAGCAGCATTCACGGGCACAGTGATTTTGGTGCCTCTGTCCAAGACTCTTTTACCTTCCGTTGCCCGGAACCTGGAAAGGAACTCTCATGAACCAGGAACTGACAAACAACCCGTTCAACCCGCTGACGCCACCAAAGGTCTTTGACGAGATCAAAGTGAGCCTCGCGTCACCCGAGCGGATCCTCTCGTGGTCTTTTGGCGAGATCAAAAAGCCCGAAACCATCAACTACCGTACGTTCAAACCCGAGCGTGACGGTCTGTTCTGTGCGCGTATCTTTGGCCCGATCAAAGACTACGAATGCCTGTGCGGCAAATATAAGCGCATGAAATATCGCGGCGTTGTCTGCGAAAAGTGCGGTGTGGAAGTTACGCTGCAGAAGGTTCGCCGCGAGCGGATGGGCCACATCGAACTGGCCGCCCCTGTGGCGCACATCTGGTTCCTGAAATCGCTGCCATCCCGCATCGGCCTGATGCTGGACATGACACTGCGTGATCTGGAACGCATCCTCTACTTCGAAAACTACGTTGTGATCGAGCCCGGTCTCACCGATCTGAGCTATGGCCAGATGCTGTCCGAAGAAGAGTATATGGACGCGCAAGACGCCTTTGGCGCGGACGCCTTCACCGCCAACATCGGCGCCGAAGCGATCCGTGATATGCTGGCCCAGATTGATCTGGAAGGCGAAGCCGAACGCCTGCGCGAAGAGCTGAAAGAAGCCACTGGTGAGCTGAAGCCCAAAAAGATCATCAAGCGTCTGAAAGTGGTGGAAAGCTTCCTCGAATCCGGCAACCGGCCGGAAT
>JABSSA010000294.1 GCA_013214665.1 Paracoccaceae bacterium | reverse complement strand
GCCGCTGCACGGCTATGGGCTGTGGTCCACGCTTTATGGCTTCATCGCGCTGGAAGAGAACGGCAACGATATCTTTGCGCTTCAATTCTACAGCCACGCCGAAACACCCGGCCTTGGCGCTGAGGTGGACAATCCGCGCTGGAAAGCGCTGTGGAACGGCAAAAAGGTTTCTGACGGCAGCGATGAGGTGACCATCACGGTGGCCAAAACCGCGCCGCCCGCCGGTAAGGATTACCACATTGACGCGCTGTCCGGTGCGACGCTGACGACTGTTGGTGTCGATAACCTTGTGAAATTCTGGCTGGGCTCCGAAGGATACGCGCCGTTTCTGGAAAACGTGAAAGCAGGAGAGATCTAATGGCTCAAACGCGCAGGGAAATGCTGGTCGACCCACTGGTCGACAATAACCCAATCACGCTTCAGGTCTTGGGCATCTGTTCGGCGCTGGCGGTGACATCATCGTTGCAGGTGGCCTTTGTGATGGCGCTGGCGGTGACATTCGTGACCGGCTTTGCCTCTATGTTTATCTCGATGCTGCGAAACCACATTCCGGGCTCTATCCGCATCATCGTGCAGATGGTCATCATCGCATCGCTTGTGATCGTGGTGGACCAGATCCTGAAGGCTTACGCCTACGAGATTTCCAAAACACTGTCTGTGTTTGTCGGCCTGATCATCACGAACTGTATCGTGATGGGCCGCGCCGAAGCCTTTGCCATGAAGAACCCGCCGGTCGCATCATTCATCGACGGTGTGGGCAACGGGCTGGGCTATGGGTTGATCCTGATGCTGGTCGGCGTTGTCCGCGAGCTTTTCGGATCGGGCACGCTTTTTGGCATTACCATTCTGGAAACCGTCAACAATGGCGGCTGGTACGTGCCCAACGGCATGTTGCTGTTGCCCCCTTCGGCCTTCTTTATCATCGGCCTGATCATCTGGGCCTTCCGCGCCTGGAAGCCAGAGCAGGTGGAAGAGCGTGAATACAAAATCCAAACGGTTGAGGCCCACTGATGGAAGAGCTTATTTCCCTCGCCGTCAAAGCGATCTTTGTTGAAAACCTTGCTTTGTCCTTCTTTCTGGGCATGTGCACCTTCATCGCCGTGTCCAAAAAGATTGCCACGGCCATTGGTCTGGGCATTTCGGTTATGATCGTGCAGGCGATCACCGTGCCGGCCAACAACCTGATCCTGACCTATCTGCTGGCCCCCGGCGCGCTTGGCTGGGCAGGGTTCTCGGATGTTGATCTGACCTTCCTGGGCCTGATCTCTTACATCGGGGTTATCGCGGCGCTGGTGCAGATCCTTGAGATGGTGCTCGATAAGTATTTCCCGCCGCTTTACAACGCGCTGGGTGTGTTCCTGCCGCTGATCACGGTGAACTGTGCGATCCTTGGTGGGTCTCTGTTCATGGTGGAACGCGATTACAATTTCGCGGAATCCGTGACCTACGGCGTGTCTTCCGGCTTTGGCTGGGCGCTGGCGATTACGGCAATGGCGGGCGTGCGCGAAAAGCTGAAATATTCTGACATTCCCGATGGTCTTCAAGGCCTAGGCATCACGTTTATCACCGCTGGCCTGATGGCCATGGCGTTCATGTCGTTCAGCGGCGTGAAACTCTAAAGGGAGACTGATATGGCGACCTTCGGACTTGGCATTTTCCTGTTCACCCTGATCGTTCTGGCACTTGTCGCTGTCATTCTGGCGGCGCGTTCGCGACTGGTTTCAACGGGCGATGTGAACATCACGATCAACGGGGAAAAAACCATCGCCGTGCCTGCGGGCGGCAAGCTGTTGCAGACTCTGGCGGAACAGAAACTCTTTGTGCCATCCGCCTGCGGCGGCGGCGGCACCTGCGCGCAATGCCGCGTGAAAATCCATTCGGGCGGCGGGTCCATCCTGCCGACCGAGGAAAGCCACATCACCAAGCGTGAAGCGGCCTGTGGTGATCGCCTGTCCTGTCAGGTGGCCGTCAAGCAAGACATGGAAATCGAAGTCCCCGAAGAGGTCTTTGGCGTTAAGAAGTGGGAATGCACGGTGCGTTCCAACGAAAACGTCGCGACCTTTATCAAAAACCTGGTCCTGGAACTGCCCGAAGGCGAAGATGTGAATTTCCGCGCCGGCGGCTATATCCAGATCGAAGCACCGGCCCATGCGTTGAAATACACCGAATTCGACGTGGAAGAAGAATACCGCGAAGATTGGGACAAGTTTAACCTCTGGCAATACGAGTCAGTGGTGAACGAACCGATTGAACGGGCCTATTCCATGGCCAACTACCCCGAGGAAAAAGGGCTGATCATGCTCAACGTGCGGGTGGCCTCGCCACCTCCGGGCAGCACGGGCATTCCTCCGGGATTGATGTCGTCATACATCTTCAACCTGAAGCCCGGCGACAAGGTCACCATCTCTGGCCCGTTTGGCGAGTTTTTCGCCCGCGAGACGCAGAAGGAAATGGTGTTCATCGGTGGTGGTGCGGGTATGGCGCCGATGCGCAGCCACATCTTTGACCAGCTCAAGCGCCTGAAAAACCGGGATCGCAAGATCACCTTCTGGTATGGCGCACGGTCGAAGAAAGAGATGTTCTTTGTCGAAGACTTCGACCAGCTGGCCGAGGAATTTGACAACTTCGAATGGCATGTGGCGCTGTCAGATGCGCTGCCGGAAGACGATTGGGATGGGTTGACCGGGTTCATTCACAACGTGCTGTACGAGCAATACCTCAAAGATCACCCAGCCCCTGAGGATTGCGAATTCTACATGTGTGGCCCGCCGATCATGAACCAATCGGTCATCAACATGCTCCTTGATCTGGGCGTTGACCGCGAAGACATCATGCTCGACGATTTTGGCGGCTGATCACACAGAAAAACACCTCAAGGCAGGCGTTCCGCCTGCCTTGTCTTTTTGGTGCAAGCGGTTTGATATGCCGGCATGACAAACGCGCAATCCACCTGCTGTTCCCCGAGTCTCAAACGCCCCAAAGGGCCTGTGACTGACATTCGGGAAATTATGCCGTCAGGCAGGTCGATCCCATCAAGCGCTGCCCATATTCCTGCGGGTCCAGCGCTTCGTGGGACAGCGACAGAACACATTCCCGACGACGGCGAAGGCCCTTTGAAAAAGCTGCGGCACAAAGCATTTCGCATGGCCGAAACCACGGTGACCAATGCCGAATTTCAGGAATTCATAGACGCCACTGGCTATGTGACCGAGGCGGAAAAATTCGGATGGTCTTTTGTTTTCTGGAGCGAAGTTCCCGACGAGATCAAAGAGACGCAAGGCGTGATGGGCATCGAATGGTGGCGCCGCGTGGACGGTGCCACTTGGGCAAACGTCAACGGGCCAGGTTGTGGCACCACGGCATGGCATGCGGATCACCCCGTGGTTCAGGTGTCGTGGAAGGATGCGCGCGCCTATGCGGTTTGGGCAGGCGGGCGATTGCCCACGGAAGCGGAATGGGAACATGCCGCGCGTGGCGGTTTGGGGGATGTCAAATTCCCTTGGGGCGACAAAGACCCCAACGATACGGACCACACGCCCTGCAACATTTGGCAAGGTGATTTCCCGAACCGAAACACCGCAGAAGATGGGTACAAAACCACCGCTCCGGCCAAGTCCTTTGAGCCAAACGGATACGGGCTTTACAACCTTGTGGGCAACGTTTGGGAATGGACGTCTGATACCTACAAAATTGCATCGCTGAAAAAGAGCGTCAAAGCGCGGCTGAAAGATATGCGAGGGTTCAGGTTGTCTAAAGGTGGCTCGTTTTTGTGCCACCGCAGCTATTGCTATCGATACAGGATCGCCGCCCGCTCCGGCACATCCCCCGACAGCGCGACGACGCACCAAGGGTTTCGAATGGTGTGGGACGACCGAGGATAGGCCGTCGCGGCGCAGGTGATGTTATTGCAAATGTGCCGTCGCTTCGATTTCCACCTTGGCGTCGTCTTCAACCAATGCGCTGACGACAACCATCGACATGGCGGGAAAGTGGCGGCCGAAAACATCGCGATAGGCTTTGCCAACCTCCGCCTGACTGGCCAGGTACTCGGCCTTATCCGTGACGAACCAGGTTAACCGCGTGACGTCTTCGACGGTCCCGCCAGCGGCCTCCACGATGTCCCTGATGTTCGACAAAGCTTGGCGCATTTGACCGATGAAGTCTTGTGCCACGAAGTCTTTGTTTGCATCCCAACCGATTTGCCCACCGATGTGCAAAACGCCATTTTTGGTGAGAACACCGTTCGCATACCCTTTGGCTGGCAGCCAGCTTTCCGGGTGGATTGTCTTGTGTGGCATAGCGGTTAAAACCCTTTCAATACGTCACGAAAAACCGTTTTCTTACGGTCACGAAGTACCCTTCAAACGAAATCTTTGGATCTTGCCAGTCGCGGTTTTTGGCAACGCATCGCAATAAACGATCGAGCGCGGATACTTATATGGCGCGATCGTGGATTTCACATGATCCTGCAGGGCTTTGGTCAAGTCCGGGCCCGGCGTGAACCCGTCGACCAGAACAATGTGCGCTTCAACGATCTGGCCACGCTCGGTACTTTCGGCGCCAACAACTCCGCATTCCAAAACAGCCTCATGCGCCAATAGCGCCGCTTCGACCTCGGGGCCAGCAATGTTGTAGCCTGCGCTGATGATCATGTCGTCGTTGCGAGCTGCGAAATGGAAATACCCATTTTCGTCACGCCAAAAGCTATCTCCGGTGATGTTCCATCCATCCGAAACATAAGCTGGTTGCTTTTCGCCGCGCAGGTATCTGCATCCGGTTGGGCCCCGCACCGCCAATCGCCCGATTTCTCCATCGGCGACGTCTTGGCCATCGCTGTCAATTACCTTGGCTTCATAGCCGGTGACAGGTTTGCCTGTGCAGGCCGGCTGGTGATCGTCAAACCGGTTGGAAATAAAGATGTGCAGCATCTCGGTCGCGCCGATACCATCCAGCATCGGTTTGCCGGTTTTAGCCTTCCACTCGTCATACACAGGCTTCGGCAGTGTTTCTCCGGCTGAGACGGCGGCCCTGAGCGATGACAGATCCGCACCTTCGTCCATCGCCTGCAGCATCACCCGATAGGCCGTTGGTGCGGTAAAGCAGACTGTTGCTTTGTATTTCTCGATGATCTCGATCATGTTTGGTGGCGTTGCTTGTTCCAGCAATGTGGCCGTTGCGCCAAACCGCAGAGGGAAGATCGCTAACCCGCCCAATCCGAACGTAAATGCAAGTGGGGGAGAGCCGACAAAAGTGTCTTGTGGTGTCACACCCAACACCTCTTTTGCGTAACCATCCGCAATGATTAGTAGATCGCGGTGAAAATGCATGGTTGCTTTGGGATCGCCGGTGGAGCCGGAGGTAAACCCCAACAAGGCCACATCGTCGCGTCCCGTGGGAACCGGGTCGAACCTCACAGGCTTTTCCAACGCCATCCGATCCAATTCCGCGTCGTGGTTGGATGTTCCGTCAAACCCAATCACATGCAAATTCTCATCACACTGTGATTGGCAGGTTTGCATTTCCTCCATCAAGCGCGTGTCGCACAAGGCATGCGTGATTTCGGCTTTCTCGACGTATTTTTTCAGCTCGGCCGCCCGCAACATCGGCATCGTGTTCACAACAACAGCGCCTGCCTTTGTCGCAGCCAACCAACAAGCCACCATCGCCGGATTGTTCGCAGACCGGATCAGCACGCGATTGCCCGGCTTAACGCCAAGATCATCCACGAGCGCATGGGCCAATCGGTTGGTCCAATCAGTCAACTCTTTGTATGTCCTGAGACGCCCATTACCGATCAGAGCAGTGTGATCGCCGAAGCCTTTTTCCACCATCGCATCCGTAAGTTCATACCCCGCATTCAGAACTTCGGGATATTCAAACCCATCGAGCAGAAAGTCCGGCCACATGTCGGCGGCGGGCAGGTGGTCGCGGGCAAAGGTATCTGAATGAGCTGATGGGCTAAGCATCACTTGGCTCCCTGATGCGCGCCCAGCGTTTGCCGGGCAATGATCACTTTTTGAACGTCTGACGCACCCTCATAGATGCGCAGTGCGCGGATCTCGCGGTAAAGCGTTTCCACAACTGTTCCTGATCGCACGCCATCACCCCCGAAAAGCTGAACCGCTTTGTCGATCACACTCTGGGCTTGGTCCGTCGCGAACAGTTTGGCCATCGCCGCTTCGCGGGTCACACGCGGAGCACCAGAATCGCGGGTCCAGGCCGCGCGGTACACCAGAAGGGCGCTTGCATCGACATCCATCGCCATCTCGGCAATGTGGCCTTGCACCATCTGTAAGCTCGCCAGCGGAGATCCGGCAATGTGCCGGTTTGATACCCGCGCCAGAGCTTCGTCCAACGCCCGACGCGCAAAACCCAGCGCCGCCGCGGCCACCGTGGTGCGGAACACATCCAACACCGACATGGCGATCTGAAAGCCCTGTCCCGGCGCGCCGATCAACGCGGATTTTGGAATGCGGCACTCAGAAAACCGTAAGGTTGCCAATGGATGCGGTGCGATGGTGTTGAGCCGCTCAGCCACCTCAAAGCCGGGTGTATCGGGGGTGACGACAAAGGCTGAGAGGCCTTTTGCACCCGGTGCTTCGCCGGTGCGTGCAAACACGGTGTACACATCAGCGATGCCGCCATTCGAAATCCAGGTTTTTTCTCCGTTCAACACGTAGCTGTCGCCGTCCAGATCCGCTGTCATCGTTGAATTTGCAACGTCAGAGCCGGACCCCGGTTCTGTCAGTGCGAACGCTGAAATTGCGGTGCCACCTCGCGTTTTTGGCAGCCATTCCGCTTTTTGCACGTCAGAGCCAAACAGAGTCAGCGCACCGATGCCCAAGCCCTGCATCGCAAAGGCAAAATCAGCCAGACCGTCGTGGCGCGCTAATATCTCGCGGGTGAGGCTGAGCGTGCGCACATCAAATTGACCTGTGTCGCTGGACGTGGGTTGCAGCACGCCTGCTGCACCCAAATCTGAAACCAACCGCTTGCAGCTGCCGTCGATGTCCGAATGATCAATGTCGAGACCGGCTGCCACTTCTTCTACGCGCGCAGCCCAATCGCGATGCTGTGCCTCAAAAAACGGCCAATGAAGAAAACTCTGATCCGCCATCAATCTCCCTCAAACACCGGTTTTTCCTTGGCGATAAATGCCTCGTACGCGCGCCGGAAATCGTTGCCCTGCATACAGATGGCTTGCGCTTGAGCTTCGGCTTCGATCGCCTGTTCAAGCGACATGGACCATTCTTGTGCCAACATGGTCTTGGTCATCGAGTTCGCAAATGTGGGTCCGGAGGCGATCCGTTCGGCCAGCTGCATCGCCTCGCCGTCCAAAGCATCCGCATCAACCACGCGGTTATAAAAGCCCCAACTCTCGCCCTCAGTCGCCGACATAGCCCGACCGGTGTATAACAGGTCAGCGGCGCGCCCTTGCCCAATGATGCGTGGCAACATTGCGCACGCGCCCATGTCACATCCGGCCAAACCAACACGATTGAAGAGGAACGCCGTTTTTGCCTCGGGCGTAGCCACCCGCAAATCAGAGGCCATCGCCATAATTGCCCCAGCGCCGGCACATACGCCATCGACCGCAGCGATAATGGGCTTCCCGCACCCGATCATCGCCTTGACCAAATCCCCTGTCATGCGCGTGAAGGTGAGCAACTCTTTCATATTCATGCGCGTGAGCGGCCCGATGATATCGTTCACATCGCCCCCGGACGAAAAGTTGCCCCCGTTGGGCAAGATCACGACCGCATGAATATCGTCAGAATAGACCAAAGCCCGAAACCAATCTCGCAACTCGGCATAGCTGTCGAAAGTAAAAGGGTTTTTCCGTTCTGGCCGGTCATGCGCGATCCGCGCAATGCCATTGGAAATTTCGCACCGAAAGTGCTGTGTTTCAGCCATGTTCATCTGAGTTATCCTTGTTCAACATCGCCTTTTCGAGCAGGTCGATCAGCGTGTGGCATTCATGGTTAGAGAGACCGTCAAGCAATCCGTTGACCCAGTCTTCGTGATGCGCGGCCAAGTCTTCGAACGTCTGAATGCCCTTGGGCGTCATCCGTGCAAGCGAAGCTCTGCGATCTCCTGGGACAGCAACACGTACGGCCAGGCCGTCTTCGGTCAGGCGGTCTACAATTCCGGTTACGTTGCCGTTGGACACTTTCAAATACCCGGAAAGATCACTCATTTTCAGACCTTCGGGGTGGCGCATCAGGGCCGCCATTACATCAAATCGCGGCAGTGTCGAATCGTGTTCATCCCGCAGCTTGCGTCTGATTTCGCCCTCAATTCCGGACGACAGTTTTAACAAACGCAGCCACAGGCGAAGCCGTGTTTTTGACTCATCATTCGACGTATCGGCGTGCTGGAGTGTCATACTTCACCCCCCGAAATGGAAAGTGCGTGCCCGTTCACTCCGACCGCAGCAGGAGAAGCCAGATAGAGCGCGGCAGCGGCGACTTCTTGGGGGTCGATCAAACGGGATTGTGGGTTCGAGGATGCAATCTTTTGCGTGGCCTGTTCGCGGCTCATTTCAAAGCGGGACATGAGCCCAGAAATCGCAGTGTCCGCCAAGTCGGTATCCACAAACCCAGGGCAGATTGCGTTGCACGTGGCCCCCTTTTTCGCAACGTCCAGCGCAACCGACCTTACAAGACCCAAAACACCGTGTTTTGCCGCAGTATAGGCTGGAACAGCGGCATTACCGGTCAAAGATGCCGTCGATGCGATTGCAATCAAGCGGGCGCCAGGTTGCAAATCTCGCATCGCGGCGCGGAATGTTAGAAAAGTACCGGTCAGGTTCACCGCAAGCGTTTGGTTCCAGGCTTCTAGAGACACGCTGGTTAACTTTCCCGCACCACCGCCGCCTGCGTTCGCGATCACTACGTCAAATGAGGTTTCAAACAATCGCTCTGTGTCGGCTTCGGATGTGACATCCGCAACCTGCGTGCAAATGTTGCGGCCATGCGCCACGCTTTGCAGTGGCTCTTTGCGACGGCCAGAGATGGTGACGTCAAAACCCTCGTCGGCAAAAGCCATCGCTATGGCTCGCCCAATTCCGGTGCCTCCGCCAGTTACCAAAACCCGCCTCACAAGGCGCCCCTGCCGTCGAATTTACCGATCTTCGCGCTGAGATGTGGCGTGATGCACATAAGCAATGCCCTCGAAGTCTCTCGTTTCTCAAACCATAGGAGTGCCGCCTCTTTATTTCAAGCTTGAAGCTTTAGGCTTGAAATTTGCGTTGAAAGCCCGGAATTTTGAACGAAAATTGTTTGGCCTTAGTCGGCCGTGCGAAAATCGCACGCCCTTCAGAAAAAATTGCTTTGTTTACCCACTCACCCCGAAATACACTTAAAGTTGAGTACGCGTTTCATTTCATAAAACTCATTC
Organism: Paracoccaceae bacterium; assembly: GCA_013214665.1. Taxonomy (GTDB): domain Bacteria; phylum Pseudomonadota; class Alphaproteobacteria; order Rhodobacterales; family Rhodobacteraceae. Next base: position 17,707 of record JABSSA010000294.1, on the reverse strand, counting down.
GAGGTAAAAAGTGTCTTTTGATATCACCTTCGACTATCGTTTTGATACATCAGGTTTTTTCAACGATCCCGCCCGACGCGCCGCGCTTGAAGCGGCGGCGGCAGAATTTGAAAACATCATTTCAGACGACTTCGAACCGCTTCCCGTAGGGCTGCAGTTTAACATTCTGAACCCCTCGGACGGCGTGACGCAGGAAACTGTCACTCTAACCGAAGAGGTTGACGACCTGATCATTTTCATCGGCGCCCGCAACCTTTCTGGTCTGGGGCTTGCCGGGCCAGATGGGTATTCTGCGGTCGGAGACATCTATTCATCCAGGATCAGCAGCGACTTCCGTGGAACGGGCCCAGTAACAGACTTTGAACCTTGGGCCGGCACTGTGGTGTTTGATCCAAATGCCGCGTGGAACTTCAATCTGGATGGTCCGGTTGAGGGGCAAGACGACTTTCTATCCGTCGCCATCCATGAAATCGCGCATGTCTTGGGGTTTGGTACCTCCCCCGCCTATGACGCGTTGGTAAGCAATGCCACATTTATCGGCGCGAATGCGCAAGCCGTAAACGGTGGGAACCCCGTGCCACTGGAGCCGGATGGCGCACATGTGCAAGAGGGATTTCTGAACGACACAGTCTCTTTGGATCCGACGCTCACCGTCGGGTCGCGCAATCTGTTGTCGGATATTGACAAGGCCATATTGGCCGACATCGGATACGAAGTCGCCGGCTTTACCGCTCAAGGATCGCAGCCCCCTATTGCGACCAATGGCGCTGAGACGATCTTTGGCTCAAACCTGAACGATGTGCTGAACGGGCTTGGCGGCAACGACCAGGTACAGGGGGGCGCTGGCAACGATACAATCCAAGGTGGCGCAGGGGTGGATAGCCTGTTTGGCCAAGGGGGAATTGATACCTTTGTTCTCAGCCCTGGAGATGGCGAAAACACAGCGTTCGATTTTGACGTTGCGACCGAGGTTGTTCGCCTTGTCGACAGCGGCTTTGCCTCAGCGCAGGCGGCATTGGCCGCGGTGACCAAACCCTTTTCGAATGTTTCGCGGATATCGCTGTCTGACGGCAGTTTTATGGATGTGTTCCACGATTCCCAGCCCGGCACACCGTTGACGGTTGCGAATTTTGAGATCGCAACCACCCCGCCGGATGGACCCACCGAAGGCAATGATGCGCTTTCTGGCACCGCAAATGCCGAAACCATTGCGGCACTCGGCGGGGATGACACCATCGCTGGGTCTGCGGGGAACGACACGATCAATGGCGGCGCGGGTACAGATACCGCGACCTATTCAGGCAACCAGACAAGCTATACGTTGACCCTAAGCCCCACGACGACCACCCTGACGGACCGTCGCCCCGATGGGAACGACACCGATACATTGATCGATGTGGAGTTTCTGGATTTCGAAACCGATCTCTTTGACGGTCCCTTTAACCTGTCGGTTTTTGGCGGGCCTGCGGGATTGAGCCCCGACGCGCTTGAAAGTTTTATCGAGCTCTACATCGCATATTTTAACCGCGCGCCAGATGCGGTTGGGCTGTTCTTTTGGGGAACGGCATTCGCAAACGGCACAACATTGGAAGAAATGGCCGCCCTTTTCGGGCCGCAGGAAGAGACCCTAGCAGCGTATCCCGCTGGCACCTCAAATCTGGAATTTGCGACAACGGTCTACAATAACGTATTGGGCCGCACGCCTGACCAGGCTGGCATCGATTTCTGGGTTGGGCTTTTGGATGCCGGGGCTGTCGCCCGCGATGCGTTTATCCTGGAAGTGCTGAAAGGGGCGAAAGCGGCACCGCCCGCAGACGCGTCTCAGGCTTTCATAGATCAACAGCTGGCCGATCAGGATTATCTGGCCACCAAAACAGACATCGGCGCTTACTTTGCTGTGCACAAAGGCATGTCTTCGGTGCCAAACGCCATTCAAGCGATGCAATTGTTTGATGGCACACAAAACGGCGCAAATGACGCGGTCACGGCCATTGATGGATTTTTCGCAAGCGCACAAAACGCAACAACGGGCGAGTTCCTGATGCCGTTGGTGGGCGTTTTGGATGATCCGTTTTCTATGGGTTAAAGGCCAGAACGCTTGTGAATGCTCTTTGAGAAACTCTGCATCACTTCAGCGACCGCAGATATTCCGATCAATTGCGCCTGCCGCAAGGATGGCACCAGACCGATTGGGCCGTGAATACGGTCGACCGCGTCTGTGTTGCATCCCATGTTCAAAAGGGCCTGCCGCCGCATGTCATGTGTTTTGCGGCTGCCCAAGCACCCGATAAAACGCGCGGGCGTCTCGATCGCGGATTTGAGCAAGAAAAGCTCCCATTCGTGATCGTGAAACAGCGTCAAAAACGCGGAATGCGCGTCCAGCTCTAGCCGAGGCACGGATGTTGGCGTGGTCAATTCCGTGGTGGTAAGGCCCGGAAGCTCCGCTAGCGCCCCAAGATCGGCTGCGTCTGGGGAATAGGCCTGCACCTCGAAACCCGCCTCGTTAGCCACGCGTGCCGTTGACCGAAACACGGCCCCCCGGCCCGCCAACGACATCCGAGGTTTCGGATCGTACCGAAACAGCGACCCATCCGGCCTGTCTGGAACCGCTAAGGCCAAATCCGCTGGCTGGCGTGCGCAAAGCGCGGCGTAAGCCGCACGTATGTCGGGCTCTGGTGGGCAAGGTGTGAGCAATAGTTCCAGGGCGCCACCACACGGCAAGGTCAGATCCGCAAACGGTGATCCTTCGCCATAGCGTAACACTTTGGCAGGCGCGCCTGTCTCAAGCAACGTGAGCGCCTGAAGCTGGATGTCGCGGTCAATGCAGCCGTTGGACATATAGCCATACATCCGCCCCGTTTCGGTAACCACGGCCAAAGACCCAACTTCGCGGGCGGCGCCGCCCTGAATATCAACGGACTGCACCAAGACAAAGCGCTGGCCCGCATCGAACGCGTCGATGGCGCGGGCCAGAACGTCTTGGGCATGCTCCGTATAGACGATTGGTTCAGGCAACGGTTTCTTCAGCCATCACATCCGCGAAGGATTTGAAGAACTTCGCTGCCAGCTTTTTGGCCGTGCTCTGAATAAGCCGGCTGCCCAGTTGCGCAAGCTTGCCGCCGATCTCTGCTTTCGCTTCGTACTTGAGGATGGTTTCATTTCCATCCGCTGTCAGTGTTACATCGGCACCGCCTTTGGCATGCCCTGCCGCACCGCCATTGCCTTGGCCCGTGAGGGAGAATGAATCCGGTGCACCGTCGGTGTTAAGCTGCACATTGCCGCCAAATTTTGCCTTAACTGGCCCAACTTTGAGAACCACTTTGGCTTCTAATTCTGAGTCCGAGTGTTTGATCAACTCTTCGCAGCCCGGGATGCATTTTTGCAAGATCTCCGGATTATTCAGCGCGGCGTAGACCACGTCTTTTGGTGCTGCAATTCTGATTTCGTCAGCCAGTTCCATGGCATTTCCTTTCTTAACAACAGGGGAATTTGATGCGCGCCAACCGTTCAGCTTGTTCGAGATTTGGCGTGAAGCAGGCTTTAATCCGCTTGAATAGCGATCTCATTGCTGGCTCCTTTCCGGTGGTTTGCATAGGTTTCGGGTGTGTCGATGTCGGTAAAAAAACCCGCCGCTTCGAACGGCAGTTTTTGAACCAAATCGGGATTTTGTCGCGTGAACCGCTTGCAGCCCGGCTGAACACTGTCCGCCAGCATACGGGCGCGCATGATCTGTGGAATGATGATCGGATTGCCGCGCTGATCCCCTTTGTAAGGGATGGAGATTCGATCCGGCGCATGCGCCTTCATCAGATCTTGCAAGTTCGCGACTGTCAGCAGGGGTAGATCGCCCAACCCAATCAAGGTCGCGTCCGCCGCACTGTGCAGCGACAAAGCTGCGGCAACCGAGGATTGCTGCCCGCTTTCGAAATCAGGATTGTGATGAAATCGCAGCGGCAGACCAGCCAACGCAGCTTGTACTTCATCGCTTTCGTGCCCGGTGATGACGGTCACAGCTGGCCCGACGGCATCAAGATAGGTTTGCGCAATGTGCCGGATCATGGGCACACCTTCCCAATCCAACAGCAGCTTGTTGCGCTGGCCCATCCGCTTGGACATTCCAGCCGCCAGCAAAATTGCATCCATCTTAATCATCGCTGCCCCGTGTCACAGGAAGACGACGCATTTGGGTGAGCTCTGCCATCACTGACAAAGCAATTTCTTCTGGCGTGACCGCGCCAATGTTGAGACCCGCGGGCGCGGATACCGCGTCAACGCGCGCCAATTCTGCACCTTTGGCAATCAGCTTGTCTTTGAGAGCGGCAAATTTCTTGGAACTGCCGACAAACGCAATGTGATTGGCATCTGTGGACAGCGCTGTTTCCAAAGCGTTCAGATCGCCCTGGCCTTGGGTCGCAATCACAAAGGCGCGCAGGCGATGCTCTATCGTCTGATCGGGCAATTGCCGTTCGACCGACCAATGAAACTGTGGCGCGAGCTGTGCCAATGCTTCGGCGACGGGTGATTGCCCCAGCACCACCAATTCCGGCATAGGCAAACAAGGCTCGATAAAGATGTCGACCGTGCCCCGCGAGGGGCAGCCGTTGCGGGCATATGTGACCCCATCGGCTTGCGCCCCGGGCTCCAATCCCATTTCAGACAAGTTTTCTTCGGGCGTGACCGAAATCAGCTGTGGTGCGCCAGTTTGAATGGCAAGCAATGTTGCTTTCTTGACCGCGCCACGGGTGCAACCTCCACCAAGAAAACCACGTTCTATCGAGCCGTCTGCCCTTATGAGAGCCTTTGATCCGGGCTTTGCCGCTGTTGTGCCTGCCGTGCGGATGATGGTTGCAAAGGCAAACGGCTCTTCGCGCGCGCGCAATTCTTGCGCCGCTTCGGCAAGGTCGGTCGATAGGATTTCTGCGGGGGTCATAGACGGGTCAGCTCCCGTTCCAGACCGGCCAGGTCTTGCAGGGTGTTTGCAGCTGAAAACACATCAATATGCGGCAACGCCGCAGCCATGCCCGACGCAATCGGCGCATAGTCTTTCCACCCTTTCAGCGGGTTCAGCCAGATGATCTTACATCCACGTTTGCGCAGCTTGGCGAGCGCCGCCTCCATCTCTTCTGGTGCGCCAGTGTCGAACCCGTCTGACAGGATCATCACCACCGTGCGCCCATCGACAAACCGGCGGGCATAGGTGCTGGCAAAGCGATTGAGGCTTTCCCCAATTTTGGAGCCGCCGCCAAATCCGTCGGCCATAAGCGACATGCGCCCAATCGCGCGCATGGCATCTTTGTCGCGCAACGCTTCGGTGATGCGCACAAGCCGGGTGTGAAAAAGATACGCATCCGCATTTGGGTCGCCACGCATCAACCCGGTGAGGAACGCAAGATAGACCTGCGCGTAGACCGTCATCGAACCTGACACATCACAAATCGCCGTGATTTTCCGTGCACGGTCCGGGCGCTTTTTCCGAATGAGGCGCAGCGGCTCACCCCCCGTTGCCAAGCTGCGGCGAATGGTTTTGCGGAAATGAATACCGTTGCCCCGACGCGCGGCAATACGGCGGCGCGAACGGCGGTCGCGCAACACTTCCCCTAAACGGCGCGCAACGGTTTCGGCCTCTGCGATATCTTCGGGCCGCACGAGATCGCGCAGATCACGGCGGGACAAGTTGCGCATTTCGGTTGCGATCAACTTGCCCTCACCATCGGCCTCCGCCTCGCCCTGCCCGGCTTCGGGCGCGGTGGACTGGCCGGCACCGCTACCGTCTTGCCCTTGGGCATCACGCGAAGAATGTACGCTGTCATCGCCTTTTTGCGGAACGGCCTTTGGTACGACCTTTTGCCGAACCCGACCCATGTCCATCCAAAAGGCTTCAAACAGATCATCAAACCGGTTGGCGTCTTCCCGACATCCCGTGAACACGGCCCGCAAAGCGGCACGCGCCATTGCGGGGTCAGATGCATGAACACATGTCAGCGCATCCAGCGCGACCTGTGCGTCTTGCACCCCAACACGTAAGCCGTTCTCACGCAGATGCGTCAGAAACCCCACCATCCGCGCAGAGGGTCCGGGATCGCGCCCCGCAAAACGTGTGACCCGGCTCATGCCGCTTTGCCTGCAATGCGCGCAACGATTTCTGGGGCGATCTGTGCGCGGTCGGTTTGTGTTTTGAGAAGCGTCGAAAGAACGCGGTGCAGCGCGACCGGATCGTCTGTCAGATCCGCAATGCCAAGCCCCATCAGCGCCGCCGCGAAATCCAGCGTTTCGGCAATGCCCGGCACTTTTTCCAGCTCTTCTTTGCGCAGAGTTTGGACAAAACCGATGATCTGTTCTGCAAGGCGCTGTTCGATACCGGCGCAGCGCGCCTTCAAAATCGCGAGTTCGGTTTCGCGCTCAGGATAATCCACATAGGCATAAAGACACCGCCGCCGCAGCGCGTCAGACAGGTCTCGGGTTCCATTACAGGTCAGGATGACGGTCGGCTTTGTGGTGGCCGTGATCGTGCCCAGTTCGGGCACCGTGATCTGATAATCGGCAAGCACCTCCAACAGGAAGGCTTCGAATTCTTCATCGGCCCGGTCGATTTCGTCGATCAAAAGGACGGGCGCGGTCTTTTGTGTGATCGCTTGCAGCAACGGACGTTCCAGCAGGTATTCCCGCGAAAACACCCGGTCTTCGACAGCTTTTCCAGTTTACCCGGCCTCTGACGCTGTGCGGATCGCCAAAAGCTGCCGTTGATAATTCCATTCATAGATGGCCTGCGCTGCATCCAGCCCTTCGTAGCACTGAAGCCGGATCAACGAGGTGCCTTGCGCTGCTGCTAAAACTCGCGCCACTTCGGTTTTGCCAACGCCTGCGGCACCTTCGAGAAGCAAAGGGCGTTCCAACGACAGCGACAGGTGCAAAGCAACGGCCAGATCGTCGGAGGCGACGTAATTCTGTGCCGCCAAAGCGGATTGAAGATCATTCCAGGTCATCTTGGGTCTCCGGAGGGCGGGGTAACCCCCGCCCTGCCATTGGTTCAGCCGTGCAGGCCGAGTTCGTTTGCTGTTTTCCAAATACGCCAGTGGTCATGCGGCATATGTGTATGCGTCAGACCAAACGCCCGGAAGGCATCGTTCACAGCGTTGGAGAAACACGGCACACCGCCAACGTGGGGGCTTTCGCCCACGCCTTTGGCACCGATTGGATGGTGTGGAGATGGCGTGACGGTATAGTCGGTTTCGTAGTTTGGCACTTCCCACGCGGTAGGCAGGAAAAAGTCCATCAACGTCCCGGTTTTCACATTGCCCATCTCGTCATAGGCAATCTCTTGCCCCAGCGCGACGGCCAGCGCCTCTGTCAGGCCACCATGCACCTGACCTTCGATGATCATCGGGTTGATCCGGGTGCCGCAATCATCCAGCGCATAGAAGCGGCGGATGTCGGTGACGCCTGTATCCACATCAATGTCCATCACACAGACATAGGCCCCAAAGGGATAGGTCATGTTGGGCGGGTCATAATAGCTGACCGCTTCCAGACCTGGCTCAATCCCCGGAATGGCCTGATTATAGGCAGCGAAGGCGATTTCCTTCATCGTCTTGAACTTTTCACGCGCGCCTTTGACCACGAAACGATCCACGTCGAATTCCACGTCATCGTCGTGCACTTCGAGCAAATAGGCCGCAATCATCTGGGCTTTTGCCCGGATCTTGCGCCCGGCCATCGCTGTGGCCGCACCTGCCACCGGCGTCGACCGCGACCCGTAGGTGCCCAAGCCGTAGGGGGCGGTATCTGTATCGCCTTCTTCGATGGTGATGCTGTCCGCTGGCAGGCCAATTTCCGTTGCCAGGATTTGCGCAAAGGTTGTTGCGTGGCCCTGACCTTGGGAAATCGTGCCCAGACGCGCAATCGCGGACCCGGTGGGGTGGATGCGGATTTCGCAGCTGTCAAACATGCCAAGCCCAAGGATGTCACAGTTCTTGACCGGCCCCGCACCAACGATTTCGGTGAAGTGAGTCAGGCCGATGCCCATGAGCTTGCGGGTTTTACCGGCTTTGAAATCCTCGACCCGTTGAGCTTGCTCTGCGCGCAACCCATCGTAATCGACCGCTTTCATCGCCTTGTCCCAAGCGGTGTGGTAATCGCCTGAGTCATACTCCCATCCCAGCGCCGCCTTATAAGGGAACTGCTCTTTCTTGATGAAGTTGATCTTGCGCAGCTCCGAGGCATCCATGTTCAGCTTGATCGCCAAAACCTCGATCATGCGTTCGATGAAATAAACCGCCTCCGTCACCCGGAACGAACAGCGATAGCTGACGCCGCCCGGCGCCTTGTTGGTGTAAACACCATCCACGCCCAGATAGGCCACCGGGATGTCATATGACCCGGTACAGATGTTCATGAAGCCCGCCGGAAACTTGGTGGGGTCGGCACAGGCGTCAAAGCCGCCGTGATCCGCGGTTGTGTGGCACCACAGGCCGGTGATCTTGCCGTCTTTGGTGGCCGAGATCTTACCATCCATCCAATAGTCACGCGCAAAGGCCGTGGTCATCAGATTTTCCATACGGTCTTCGATCCACTTGACCGGAACACCTGTCACGATCGACGCCACGACAGAGCAAACATAGCCGGGATAGGCGCCAACTTTGTTGCCGAAACCGCCGCCAATATCGGGCGATATGACGCGAATGTTGTGCTCTTCGATGCCGGAGATCAGGCTGACCACGGTGCGGATCGCATGGGGCGCCTGGAACGTGCCCCAAAGCGTCAGCTTGCCATTGACCTTGTCCATCGACGCGACACAGCCGCAGGTTTCCAGCGGACAGGGGTGCGTGCGGTGGTAATAGACCGTCTCTTCGGCCACCACTTCGGCCTCTTCCAGAACCTGTTCGGTCGCCTCTTTGTCACCAGCTTCCCAATAAAAGATGTGGTTGTGATGCTTGCGCGGGCCGTGGGCCCCATCAGGCAGGCCATTGCCATCACCTTGAAGGTCTTCCCGCAGAACCACATCGGATTCGAGCGCGGCAAAGGGATCGGTGAGCACTTCAAGCTCTTCGTATTCCACTTCGACCAGCTCAACACCGTCAGCTGCCGCATAGCGATCCTTGGCGACGACATAGGCCACTTCCTGACCCTGAAACAGCACCTTGCCATCGGCGAGCACCATCTGTTTGTCACCGGCCAGCGTGGGCATCCAATGCAGGCCAAGCGGCTCCAGATCCGCGGCGGTCAGAACGGCGACAACGCCATCAACGGCCATCGCCTTGTCGATGTTAATCGACTTGATGCGCGCGTGAGCATAAGGCGAGCGTACAAAATCGCCAAAGAGCATACCGGGCAGTTTCAGGTCATCGACGTAGTTGCCTTTGCCCTGGGTAAAGCGGGCATCTTCGACGCGCTTGCGCTTGCAGCCCATACCGCCCAGCGCTTCGACGCGATCTTCGCGCGTTGTTACTTCGTCTTTCATTCTGCGGCCTCCTTTGCGGCTTGCAGTTCGCTGGCTGCGGCGAGGATGGATTTCACGATGTTCTGATAGCCGGTGCAGCGGCAGATGTTGCCCGCCATGCCAAACCGCACTTCTTCTTCAGTTGGGTTCGGGTTTTCCTCAAGCAGCTTGGACGCGCGGGTGATCATGCCCGGTGTGCAAAAGCCGCACTGAAGACCGTGGTGTTCCTTGAACGCGGATTGCAGAACATGCAGGTCATCTGGACCACCCAAACCTTCGATGGTGGTGACATCTTTGCCGTTGGCTTGCGCGACGAACATGGTGCAGGATTTTACCGACTTACCATCAATCGTCACGGTGCAAGCCCCGCAATGCGAGGTTTCACAGCCAATGTGTGGGCCGGTGATATCAAGCCGTTCGCGCAAAGTGTGGATCAGCAATTCGCGTGGCTCAGCAAGAAACTCTTGTTCCTCGCCGTTCACGTTCATTTTGATGTGCATCTTGTTAGACATTCTTCTCTCCCTCACGCACGCGACCAGGCACGCGCGATGGCGCGGCGCAGGATGACGGCAGCTGCGTGTTTCTTGAATTCGATCGGGCCCCGGTTGTCTTGGGTTGGGTCAATGTCGCCCAGCATAGCGCTAACCGCGGCATCAACAGCCGCATCATCCAAAGATGTCCCGACCAGCGCGGCTCCTGCCGCTTCTGACCAGACCGGCGTATCGCTCAGGTTGGTCATCGCAATCGATGCTTGAACGCACTTGCCCATGTCACTGACAATTGTCACTGCCGCGGCTGCGGTCGCGTAGTCACCGATTTTGCGCTTTTGCTTTTCGTAAGCATAACCCGCGCCGTGGGCTGGAATGACAACCTTGGTCAGAACTTCGTCGTCCTCACGATCCGTCATATAGGCCGCTTCATAGAAATCGCGCGCTTTCACTTCGCGCGTTCCATCCGGGCCTACCAATTCAAACGTCGCATCGAGGCACTGCATCAAGCCGGGCATGTCGTTACCGGGGTCACCGTTCGCGACATTGCCGCCAACCGTCCCCATGTAGCGTACCTGTGGATCCGCAATCTGCAGGGCGGCTTCCTTCAGGATCGGGCAGACTTGCGCAAGTTCCGCGTTCTCGATGATTTCGGTCTGCGTGGTCATCGCTCCGATGTGCACCTCACCGGTCCGCACATCGATGCCGCCAAGCCCGCTGACGTCTTGCAAATCGATGAGGTGAGGCACCTCAGCCATTCGCAGTTTCATCATCGGGATAAGACTGTGCCCGCCGGCTAAGACGCGTGCATCGTCCCCATGTTCTTCCAACACAGCAAGTACGCCTGCCATGTCCGTCGGGCGATGATATTCAAACGCCGCTGGAATCATTGCCATTCCTCCCTTCAGCATATGTTTCTGGCTGACGGGACGTTTGCATGCCGTGGTATATGATCGCTGCCGCTAACTACTTGTTAGCGCACATTTTGCACGAGTTGCGCGGATTATGCACGAGTTGCGCTTGACTTACCCCAGCGCGGCTTGAGTGTCTTTCAAATGCGACCGGCTGACGGGAACCGGGGGCACCCTGTCCGACTCAAACGTACATTGCCCCTTGTCTTTGTCTCTCTCAAAGCGGGTAACTTTCTGTGGATTGATCAGATAACTGCGATGCACTTTGAGGAATCCGTTTGGCACCAAACGCTTGGTCGCCTCGGTAATGGGCCACGCACAGAAATAGCGATCTTCCATCGTGTAGACTTGGCAATAATGCCCGTCCGCCCGCACAAACAACACCTCTTCAGCCGCTAAAGAGATTTGAGACCCTTCGCGTTCACAAGGGATACCCCCACGTGCTGGCCGTGCCGCCACTGGCTCTGGCTGCACCTCTTCAACATCGGGTTCTTCGGGCGCGGCTTCCGCCTGTGTTGATGGCAACAGGAACGTTGTGCCAACCCACAAGAACGCCCCAAAGATCACAAAGCTCGACAAGATAACGCCTATTGCCAGCACTTCGTTGCTGATCAATGGCCCGAATTCACGAATTTGATCCGTCGGTACGAAGTTGGTGTTGCTCATCGCGAGGAAATGCACGGCAAAGACTGCGACGCCAAAACATACAGAGCCCATCGCAATGCTGCGGTTTGTGCGTGTGTTGTAAGCAATCCAGAAAGCCGCAATGCAAAACGCAATGGCCAGCACCGAAGAGCTGACCACGCCGAACACCGTATATACCGGGCGGCACAAGTTCATGCCAGCCATGCCGATATAATGCATGACCAGAATACCGAACCCGACGATAACGCCCGCCAGGGTAATTGTGCCTTTGGTTCGTGGCCAGAAATGCAGAAGCACCAAAGCAATTGCGACCATCAGGATCGCGAACAGGGCCGAAACCAATGTGATTGCGGCGTCGTAGTAAAAGAGGATCGGCAACTGCAGGCCAAGCATGGCCACAAAATGCATTGACCAAATGCCTCCACCCAAGGCGATTGCGGCCAGCGTGACAGACATCTTGCGATGCGTCACACTTTGCCTGGATAGGTCTTTGGTCAACGTCAAACCCGTTGCACCTGCGACCAAGGCGACGAGGAAGGACGTGGCTACCAACCAGAGGCTATGCCCAAACTCTAAATATTCCATCGCGCGGAACATGGCCCAGAGGACCTGAAAAAGCAATTGGGACAAAATGGAAAAGCATATGCCAAAGCTCTCAACAGGCGTTGGTCATAGGGCTGGTGCGCTGTTGGTTGCTTCCACGCTGAGACCTGCCAGTTGCTTGAATTTCGCGGCGTGTTCTGCGCGCTCACTCATGGGCAAAGCCACGTCCAAATTGGCGAAATCCCCGCCACACCGATCTTCGGCAATCTGCATGATTGCATCCGGACCGCCCTGGCCACGATTGGCCAAAGTGACCTTGTTTGCCATTGGGCGAACACGTTGTTCATACGCATACGCGGCAGTATGTCCAATGCCACGCGTGCGGATTTCCGAGGCCAAAATTCGCGTGTCCAAAATCGCCTGGCTGGCCCCGCTTGACCCCACTGGATAGGTCGCGTGCGCGGCGTCTCCGATCAGGGTCACGCGTCCGTCGGTCCAACACTCTACCGGTTCGCGATCTACCATCGGGTATTCAAAGACCTCTTGGGCCTCGGCAATCAAACCCGGCACATCGATCCAACCGAAATTCCAATCTGCGAACGCCGCTGCAAACCTGTCGACAGTCACCCGACGGTTCCAGTCTTCTTTTTCGACATGTGCATCAGGATCGACTGTCTTTTCGGCAATCCAGTTAATCACCGAAAGCCCCGTGTCGGGGTCAGACTCTGAGATCGGATAAGACACGAACCTTTGCGTATTGTTGCCAGCCAAGATCATAGAGCGCCCCGAAAGAAACGGTTTGGCCAGCGTCGTACCCCGCCACATGATCGCTCCGCCCCAGACAGGTGCGCCTTCCCGTGGGTACATCTGCGCACGCACTCTTGAATGAACGCCATCCGCCCCGATGAGCATATCGCCCGAAACCTCGTGCGAACCGGTGTCGGTATTATAACGCAAAACCGCGGCATCAGCTCGGTTTTCGAAGGCAATGGCTCTCGCCCCAAAAGTCACACAGTCCTCGCCACACCGTTCGTATAGGGCGCTGAGCAATGCCATCTGCAACCGGCCACGATGCACAGAATATTGCGGCCAATTGTATCCGGCGTGACGCCCTCGTGGCTCCGTCCAGATTTCCACGCCTGTCTTGGTGTAAAACCCGTAATCCTGCGTTTGCACGCCTATGTCGTGCAGCATGTTTTCCAAGCCCAGTGCAAACAGCTCGCGTATCGCTGGTGGCTGCAGGTTGATCCCGACGCCTAGAGGCTTTGGATCCCGCGTGCTTTCATAGATGTGAAACGGAATACCAGCCTGATGCAGTGTCAAGCCCATGGTCAAACCGGCGATACCGCCACCTGCAATCAAAATCGTCATAGAGTGTCACGCTTGTTCAGTTGCACCGCCACCAATCTATCGCATCGGGTGTGGTTGAGTGAGGCCAATTCCAATTTGCTCATATGAGCCTCCCCCTCGCACCTTCAACAGCACGACCTGCCCGCCCCGATCAGGCCGGGACTATGCCGCGCTTCACCTGTGCGGTAAAGAATGCGCCTCAGCTAGCCCGCGCTTCGGTCCAGCGTTTTTTCGCACAGCTTGTTGACGCCTGCGTGCAGCAAGATCGTCAGAACAGCCAACACAATCAGAGCTGCAAACATCAAATCGGTCTTGGCCCGCCCATTTGCCAAAAGCATGAGATAGCCCAGCCCCTTGGACGCACCGACCCATTCACCGATGATCGCGCCGATGGGGGCATAAACCGCAGCAAGACGTAAACCGGATGCAAAACCCGGCAGCGCTGAGGGAATGCGGATATACCACATGATCCGCCAGGGCCGCGCCTTCATCACCCGCGCCATCCCCAGCCAATCCTGGTTGGTTCGCATCAACGCATCAAAGAATGACGAGGTCACCGGGAAATAGATGATGATCAACGCCATGGTGATCTTGGACCAGAGCCCAAAGCCCAGCCACAGCGTCAGGATCGGCGCCAAAGCGAACACCGGGATTGCTTGACTGAACACCAGCATCGGTTTCACAAGCGCGCGGGCAACGGGCGAGGCGGCAAGCCCTATCGCAGACAAAAATCCAAGCAGCGCGCCGAGTACCAATCCGATCAGCACTTCTGCCATGGTGATCGCGGCGTGTTCTGCCAAAAGCGCGCGGCTTTTCCAGATCGTTTCCGCAACCAGCGCGGGGGGCGGCAGGATAAAGCGCGCAACACCCGTCGCCCAGATCACCGCCTGCCACAGCGCGATCCCCAAAAGAGCCGCGGCCAGACCGGCACGCCATCCCGTCATTTGGCCACCGGGAACCCGCGCCATGCCGCATCAAAAAACGCGCGTTCCAACGCGACAGCGGTTTGGAAGGTGTGGCGCACGTCGTCTTGTGCGGTCGCATCAAGCTGATCCCAGACAGCATCCAATTGGCCGCGCAAATACGCAACCACGCCCGCAAATCCGTCACCTGAATGCAGCGTGATCCATTCGCCCAACCAAAACGGAAGATCGCCGGCCCGGTCTTCGAACGGGGTGGCCCAATCGAGATAGATCCATTCCGCCACGACTAAGACGGACAGCATGATCTCATACCGGCCAGAATGACGTGCCTCATCCATCAGCTTTTGAAAAGCGATCGTTTCTGGCATGGCCGGGCTTGTTGACGGCACATTCAATGCCTCCATCGAGCGGAGGAAATACGTGTTTTCCGGCCCACAAATCAGCCCCAGAAATTGCGCGCCAGGCACCGCATCCGCCAGTGTGGGTGCATGTGCCACAGCTGACGCAAGAAGCCGCACGAAACCTTCGATAAAATGGTAATCCTGTTGCAGGTACCCGGCCATCTTCGCTGTATCCAGCGATCCATCCGCCAGCGAATTGGTAAAGGCATGGGTGGTCGCGGCGGCCCAGTCGTCGGCCACAGATGATTTCAAAGCCTCGGTCGCAGTCATGATGGCATCCTTAATTGGTTCAGTAAGTTCGCTTGGGTTTGCAGCACATCCTGCGCATCAAGGGCGCGGGGTATGCGGCCTTGCGGCACTGGCACATCCGCCAAGCCATGTGCGGTCATGATCACGATACGGTCACCAAGGCGGGCCGCTTCCAGCGGGTCGTGTGTAATCAACAGTACGGTGCGATCCGCCAGCAGCTCGGCGGTCAAATCTTGCATCTGCGCGCGGGTCAACGCATCGAGCGCCGAAAACGGCTCATCCAGCAAAACAACATCGCGGTCTTCCATCAACGTGCGCGCCAGTGCCACGCGCTGACGTTGCCCACCAGACAAGGCCGTTGGCTTGCGAGCCGCTTGATCCGCCAAACCGACCCTCGACAACACCTCTTTGCCTCGGTCGAGATCGACCCGGTCCCCGCGCAGCTTGGCGCCGATCACCACATTGTCGAGCGCGCTAAGCCAAGGCAGCAACATGTCACTTTGCGCCATCAGGGCAACACGCTCCGGCGCTTCAAGGTGCCCGGACAGGGTGACAGCCTCATCCAGACCCGCAAACAGCTTGAGTACGGTGGTCTTACCGACCCCGCTTGCCCCCAAAAGACATGTCCATGCGCCCGCCTCAAGCGAGAGATCAAGGTCTTTGAAGATCGGCGTGTCACCGATCCGCGCAGATCCAGTCAGGCGCATGGGTTGGGTCACGGTTTCAACCCCATGTCCCAAAAGCCAACTTCAAGCCGTGTCGCCATACGAAAGCGTTTGGTCAACGCATCCCACCGTGGGCTCGCCTCAGGCGTATCCCCCAACCGACGCGCGACAGCCCCGTCGATCAAGGCCCCGACATCGCGACACACCTGTTGGTACTCGTCACCGGAATAGGTGCCAATCCAGTCGGCATAGGCGTCAGAGGTTTTCGCCGCCGCCAGATGCGCGCCAATCTCACCGTATCCCATGACGCACGGCGCAAGTGCAGCCAGCAGATCAAGAAGATCACCGGAATGACCAGCGTCCAGCACATAGCGCGTATAGGCCAGGTTTTCCTGCCGCTCTTCGGTGGCAAATAGAGCCGCCTCATCAATGCCCGCCTCAGCGCAGGTTTTGATGTGCAGCGCAATTTCTTCGTTGATCAAGCCATTCACTGTGCCAGCGGCAAGCCGCATCTCTTCGACCGTGTCGGCCTTGGTCACTGCAAGTGCCCAAGCGCGGGAAAAGTGGATCAGAAAGACATAATCTTGCTTGAGGTAGTGGAGGAACGCCGCGCGCGGCAGCGTTCCATCACCTAGCCCCTGTACGAAAGCATGGCGCGTGTAGGCGGGCCAAACCGGGCCCGCTGTGTCGCGCCACGCCTCAAAGGTCGCGCCGTACGTCATTCTGCGCCCAGATCCACAGCCAGTTGTGATACTGGGCGTGTCCCTTCGACCAAACCGCTGTCAGCGAGGAATTGTTCAAACCGGGTATAGCGGCCTTCGTCCAACGCTTCGGGACGCAGGGCAAAACGAGGCAGCGTATCCACCCACGCCTTTGCGTTCAGCTCGTCATCCAGTTCTGGCGCATACCCTTTGAACAGCTCCCAAGAAGCATCCGGGTTGTTAACGATATATTGCGTGGCTAATTCTGTTGCGCGCAGGAAACGACGCACCTGGCCTGCATCCATACGGTCAGGGTTGGCGACATAGATCAGCTCGTCATAAGTGGGCACGCCTTCTTCTTCGACATAGAAACAACGGCCTTCGACGCCCTCAATCTCCATCTGGTTCAGCTCAAAGTTCCGGTAGGCGCCAATCACGGCGTCCACCTGTCCCGACATCAAAGAGGGCGACAAAGAAAAGTTGACGTTGACCATCTCAACATCGTCAAGCGTCACACCGTGCCGTCCGAGCATCGCGGTCAGAACCGCCTCTTCCACGCCGGCAACCGAAAAGCCGATCTTGCCACCTTTGAGCTGGCTGATTTCCTGAATTGGGCCGTCTTTGAGAACAAGCAAACAGTTCAGCGGTGTCGCCACCAGCGTGCCAACCCGGATCAGCGGCAGGCCTTCGGCAACCTGCAAATGCTGGCTGGGCTGGTAAGACACGGCGATATCGCCCTGCCCGGCGGCAACGAGTTTTGGCGGCGCAGATGGGTCCGCTGGTGGGATGATTTCAACATCCAGACCCTGATCCGCAAAATAACCCAGCTCTTCGGCCACAATTATAGGCCCGTGATCGGGGTTGATGAACCAATCCAAAAGCAAGGTCATTTTGTCTTGCGCAAAGGCAGGTGTGGCCAACAAAAGGCTCGCCGCGGTGATGAGGTGTTTCATGTATTTCTCCTTAGTCTCCAAGAGCGAGGAGTTTGATTTCCCCCGCCCAATATTCTGAAAGCCGCTCTGCCGCTTGCCAGGCTCGCAGGCCGGATCGACACGCCAGAACGGCGCGTTGGTTTTGATCGGGTGTTGGCCCTGAGGTTGCGAAATCAGCAACACTGTGGCGGATCGCATCCGGCAGGGCCGGACCGGGTTCGCCTTCGGCGCGCAGATCTACAAGGAAATCGGCGGGCGCCGTTTCGGCGGGCGCGATAAAGGCGGGGTTCGCGGCAGGGTCTTCTGCGCCATCAAACCGGAATCCCCCGAACCGCAATGTGTGCGCATCATAGGTGACAAGCTGGCCCAACGGTGTCGCATTCCCGCTAAGCACAGCCAGCGCCATTTGTGCCTGAAGGCCGCCGACAACGCCCACGCTGGGGCCTAGCACGCCATCCGCATC
>JABSSA010000293.1 GCA_013214665.1 Paracoccaceae bacterium | reverse complement strand
GTGTTCAGCTTGGCCTTTGACGGATGTGTGCACCGCAAAGGTCATCCCATCCTGCGCCCCGGTCATGCCCACGGCGGCCGAGGTGGCATAAAGCGTTTGCAGGTCATCGCCGCCAAAACAGGGGCAGGATATTTGCGTGGCTGGAAAGCCAATCTGATCCTTAAACGCGCCTGTCGGGTCATAACAGGTGATCTGCGCTGCCCCCCATTGGGCGTTCCATAAGTTCCCTGCGGCATCCACAACGGAACCATCGGGGTTTAGCCCGTCTTCTTTGAGGTCCACAAAGGTCGTTACATCACCTTGCGGCCAACCCTGCGCGTCAAGGCGCACCATATCGATGCGGCGGTTGAACGTGTCTGCGAAATAGGCGGTGGTGCCGTCCGGGCTGAAGCAGATCGAGTTGGACACGGTGATCCGGTCAAACAACTTGCGCAGCTCGCCACGGTAGTAGCGATAGATCGACCCGGCATGGGGCTCGGCGTCTTTGCCCATCGTGCCAATCCAGAAACCGCCCTGCGGGTCTGCACGCCCGTCGTTGGAGCGTTTGGCGGGCATGTCGGCCTCTAGCTCTACGAGCTTGCTGCGCGCGCCATCGATCAGCGAAAACCGCCACAGCGCCGTTTCGCTGGCCATGATCAGCGTGTCATCATCGACCCAGCCCGCGGCGCTGACGTGTTCGTCAAAGCTCCACGCCTTTTCTCCGGCCTCGGTGCGGGTCAGCAGCTTGCAGCCCAGAATATCAAACCAGAAAAACTGCCCGCGGGTCGGATGCCAGAGCGGCCCTTCGCCCAAAGCACAAATCGTGTCGGAAAAAATCGACATATGTCAGGTAACCTTCTCCCAAGCCGCCACAAGCGCATCCGCGCGAGCGCGCACATCTGCCGCGCTCATACCCGGCGCATAAAGCGCAGAGCCGATGCCAAAGCCCGTGATACCCGCTGCGCGCCAGCTGGAAAAGTCCTCTGCGCCGACACCGCCAACGGCGTAGGTTTCGGCCGTTTTCGGCAGCACGGCTTTGACAGCCTTCAGCCCCGCAGTGCCCAAGAGAGAGGCCGGAAAGAGCTTGAGCCCATCAGCCCCCGCCGCCAGTGCGGTAAAACATTCGGTCGGCGTAAAACAGCCCGGATAGCTTTGCATATTCAATGCTTTGGTCGCCATGATCACGGTCGCGTTGGTGTCGGGGGAGACGACCATATGCGCACCAAGACTGGCCAACTGCTCAACCTGCGGCACCTCCAAAACGGTGCCCGCACCGATTTGGGCCACGTCGCCAACAGCATCTAACATCGCGGCGATACTGTCATAGGGATCAGGCGAGTTGAGCGGCACCTCAATGCGGTCGATGCCCGCATCAACCAGCGCACGGGCCACGGGCACAGCCTCCTCCGGGGTGATACCACGCAGGATGGCGATAATTGGTCTGCTGGTCATGCAGCGGCCTTTCTGTGGGCTTGTGCGGCAATCAAGCCGGCAAGTGTGAGCGCTTCGGCACCGACCATTTCGGCAGGCACAGCTTGCGCCTGAAGTGCGGCGGCATAGCGTTTGGACAGAACTTCCGCCCCGAGGATCACGACCCGTTGGCCCAGCCAATAAGGCCGCATCGCCGCCAGCTCGGCTCCGATAAGCAGCCCCGAAAGACGCGCGGTGGCCGCGGTCGGCGACAGGCCATGCAACAGCCCTTCGGCGCGGATGTTGAACAGGGTCATGGCCAGCGTTTCCGGTTTCGACAAGGTTGAAGACATTGCCTCAGCAAAAACCTCTTCGTCCCAGCCCTCGCCCACACCGTGGCGCAAGATGGATTGGGTGGAGAGCAACGCATAAAGCTCGCCCGTCATCGCGGTCCGGAAGCTGACGATTTCACCGGCGCTGATATGCACCCATTTGGTATGGGTGCCGGGCAGGCAAAGCACACCGTCAAAATTTGGATCCTGCGCCAGATAGCCCGCGATCTGGGTTTCCTCACCGCGCATTACTTCGGCCGGGGTATCCTGTTTGACACCCGGCAAGATCGCCAGATCAAAGGCCGCATCCTGCACCCGGGTGGCCTGATCGATCCCGGGAGGAGCGCAAGGCACAGCGGCATAGGCGGCTTCAGCCCAGCCTTGTTTTGCGCCCACCATACCGCAGGCCATTACCGGCATACGCTCGCGCCCCAGATAATCACCCATGAGGCGCACAAGCGTCGGGGCGAAATCCGCCTGCGTCAGTCCGACCATACCGTCATCGCTGCTGCGCGCTTCGATCACCTGATCATCGGCGGACATGGCCCAGGCACGCAGGCGCGTTGTGCCCCAGTCAACAGCGATCCAGGCGGCGTTCTGGCTCATCCCGACACCACCACACCACCGTCAACGACAAGCGCCTGTCCGGTCATCATCCGGCTGGATTGAGAGCTGAGAAACAAGGTGGCCTCCACGATATCGCGGGGGGCGAGATGCTCTGGAATGCACTGGCGGTCAAGATGCGCTTTGAGCCCTTCGGGCGTCGCCCAAAGATCCATCTGCCGATCCGTCAGAACCCAGCCGGGCATCAGCGCGTTCACGCGGATGCCGTCGGGCCCCAATTCACGCGCCAAGCCACGGGTCAGCCCGGTGATGCCCGCCTTGGCCGCGACGTAGCCGGGATAGCCGGCATTGCCCATCATATAACTGACAGAGGAAAAGTTGACGATCGCGCCATAGCCTGCCGCCTTCATTCCGGGGGC
Organism: Paracoccaceae bacterium; assembly: GCA_013214665.1. GTDB lineage: Bacteria > Pseudomonadota > Alphaproteobacteria > Rhodobacterales > Rhodobacteraceae. The sequence continues at coordinate 12,436 of JABSSA010000293.1, read as the reverse complement.
TGCGGCTTGTGCGGTGAAGAAATGCGGGCGCAGGTTGATGGCCTGACCTTTGTCCCAATCCTCCACGCTGGTCTCTGCCATCGTATGGCGTGTGTCATTGGCCGCATTATTCACAAGCCGCGTCACCGGGCCATGCGCCTCTGCGACCTGTGCCATTGCGTCTTTCAGCGCGCCCACATCGGTGATGTCGCATTGGATAAAGAGCGGCTTGCTGTCGTAAGCCTGTGCCATCTCATCGCAAAAGCCTTGCGCATCCGAGCGCTGCACAAAGGCCACGCGCGCGCCTTGGGCCAGGAAGCCTTCGGTCAGGGACGCGCCGATGCCCGCGCCGCCGCCGGTGATGAACACGCTGGCGTCTTTGAGATCGTGGAAGGAGGAAAACATGTCCATTGTGGTGCGGTCCTTACGAGCGGCTGTGCGGGTGGTGCCGGAGGGCGCCTCCGGCGGGAGTATTTTTGGGATCCAAAAGAAGGGGGCGGGTCATGCGGCCTGATCCTTTTGCAGCCAGTCGGGCATCCAGGAGCCGTGGGCGGCGATGAGATCATTGGTCAGATCGCGGATTTGGCCCAAGTCCAGTTCGGCGGCAGTGCGCGGGTCCATCATGGCGGCGTGGTGAATGGCCTCACGGTCTTCGTTGAGGAGCGCGTGCACGGTGAGTTCTTGCACATTCACATTGGTGCGCATCATCGCGATGAGATGGGGCGGGATATCTGTGACGGCGGTGGGCTGGATCCCGCTTGCATCCACGAGGCAGGGTGTTTCCACGGCGCAGCCTTGGGGCAATTGCGGGATCAGCCCGTGGTTGGCGACGTTGCCATAGATCACCGAGGGCGTACCAGTGGCCACGGAATTCATGATTGTGGCGGCGTATTCATGGCTTTTGGCGTGCTCGATGCGTTCCGCGGTTTTCAGGGCGGCGGCTTGCGTTTTCCACTCGTCGATCTGTTCTTCGCAGCGCGTAGGGTATTCATCAAGCGGGATGCCAAAGCGCTGGATCAGGTCAGGGCGGTGCGACTTGATGAACCAAGGGGTGTATTCCGCGAAATGTTCGGAGCTTTCGGTGACGAAGGCGCCAAAGTGCTTCATGACCTCATAGCGCACATAGTTGGGGCAGCGCGGGTTGGCGCCGGTGGCGGTTGGGAAACGGCCTTCGCGGTAGCCTTGATGGAGGGCGGGGTAGGCATCCTGCCATGTGCCGTTCTTGCGCATCTCCAAGTCGAGGTAGAAGGCCATGTGATTGATGCCGCCCGCGCGGTAGCGCAGATCGGTGACGGGGATGCCAAGATCGCGCGCCAGCTCTTCTGCTGTGCCCTGGACCGAGTGGCACAGACCCACCTGTTTGATATCGGGGTAGCGTGCTGTGATGGCCCAAGTGTTGATCGCCATCGGGTTGACGTATTGCAGCATCAGCGCATCAGGGCAGACAGCGCGCATGTCTTCGCAGATGGCCCAAAGATGCGGCACGGTGCGCAGGCCGCGCATAATGCCGCCGATGCCCAGCGTGTCGGCAATGGTCTGGCGCAGGCCGTAGCGTTTGGGGATATCGAAATCGGTCAGCGTGCAGGGTTTGTAACCGCCGATCTGGAAGGCGACGATGACGAAATCCGCGCCATCAAGAGCGGCGCGTTGGCTGGTGTAGGTTTCCACGCGCGCGCCGGTGCCTTGGGAGGCGATGAGCTTGCGTGCGACCAGCTCGCTTTCGGCGAGGCGGGTTTGATCGATGTCCATCAGCGCGATAGTGGCATCCGCCAGCGCCGGATAGTGCAGCGCGTCGCCGATGATGTTTTTCATGAAGATGGTGCTGCCAGCACCGATGAAGGTGAGTTTCATGGTGTTACTCTTGCAAACCGGTGGTTCGGATTGGATGGCCCGGAACTACGGCGCAGGCCGCCGGTCCGGCGCTGGCCCTTGCATGAGATCGCCCCGCTCACTTCACCGCCCCCAGTGTCAGGCCCGCGATAAAGTGGCGCTGCATCAGGAAGAACATGAAGACCGGTGGCACGGCGGCCAACAAAGAAGCGGCGGAGACCAGATGCCAGTTGTTCACGAACTGACCATTGAGCGCGCGCACACCCGCCGTGATCGGCTTTGCGCTTTCGCCTTGGGTCAGCACGTTGGCCCAGAAGAAATCGTTCCAGACAAAGGTGAAGATCAGCACCGCGAGCGCCGCAATGGCTGGGCGCACCAGTGGCAGGACAACGTACCAGAAGATCTTCCATTCCGCGACACCTTCGATCCGGGCGCTTTCGACCAGATCAAAGGGCAAGGCCTTGATAAAGTTGCGCATAAAGAGCGTGCAAAAGCCGGTCTGGAAGGCCGCGTGGAAGAGGAACTGGCCTGCGATTGTATCGTAAAGCCCGGTTTGCACCGACATGTCGCGCACCGGCACCATCAGGATCTGAAACGGGATGAAATTGCCCGCCACAAAAAGGAAGAACAAAGGCACCGCCACGCGGAAACGGTAGATCGCCAGCGCATAGCCCGCAAGGCAGGCCAAGGCCACCGAGATCGCGACCGTTGGCACCGTGATCAGGACAGAGTTCAGCATATATTGCGCCGCCTCTGATTGGGTGAAAACGGCCGTATAATTCTCAAGCAGTTTGAACTGGGACGGCCAGCCAAAGACGTTGCCGGAGTTGATGTCCTGCGCTGAACGGATCGACGTCAGAAAGATCGCCAGAAGCGGCAGAAGCCACAGGATGAGGGCCACGGGCAGAAACGCCTGATAGGCGACGCGTGTGCCGGGGCCGGATTTTTCGATGGGACGGGGAAACATCAGCGGCTGTCCTTTTCGTCCTGATACATCCGCCAGAGGAAATAGCTGATGTAGACAAGCATGATGGCAAAGAGCACTGAGGCCACGGCAGAGCCGTATCCATAGCGTTCGCCATATTCAGAAATCGCGACCTCGAACATGTAATGCGCCAACACGTTGGTAGAGCCAAACGGCCCGCCTTGGGTCATGATGGCGATCATGTCAAAGCTGCGCAGCGCGCCGATCACGGTGACGACGACGGCGATAAACGTGGCTGGGCGCAGCTGCGGGATGACAACGAACCAGAGCATTTTCCAGCCTTTGGCCCCGTCAAGCCGTGCCGCCTCGATCTGGTCCGCGGCGACGTTGTTGAGACCGGTGAGATAGAGGATCATGCAATAGGCCACTTGCGGCCAGAGGCCTGCAAAGATGATGCCATAGGTCGCCCATTCCGGGCTGGAGAGAATATCGGGCACGGGGCGCGCGCATTTGAAGGTCGCGTTGCCCAGAATATTGACGGTTTCTTCGCAGAAGGCCCATTTCCAGATGGTCCCCACAACGCCGAAATCGGGGTTGTAGAACCAGCCAAAGATCAGGCCGACGACGACCTGAGAGATGACAAACGGGAAAAAGAACATCGATTTGTAAAAGCGCATCCCCGTGACCGTCTGGTTCAGGAAAAGCGCGATCATCAACCCTGCCGGGACCGCGAGCATATAGAGGATCAACCAGGCGAGGTTATTACGCAGGGACACCCAGAAATTCGGGTCATCCCAAAGCTTGACGTAATTCTGAAAGCCAACCCACGTGGCGGTGGACTGGCCATCGGCGGTGTAGAGGCCGTTCCATTCATAAAGGCTGAGCCAGAGGCTCTCAAAGATCGGGATCACCACGTAGATGGCGAAAAAGATCAGCGCAGGAACAAGGAAAATCCACGGGGCGATGGCGAGCTTGTTGCGTTTGAGCCAGCTGGGATTTTCGTTTGTGCGTTGCGAAATATCGGTCATGCGACATTCCTTTGCGAAAGGTGCGTGAACAGCCGCACCGTGACCCGACCCTCAAACGCGCGCCTTTGAACGCACCCCGAGACGGAAAAAGCAGGGCGAGGTTTCCCCCGCCCTGCGTTGGGAGTTACTTGTAGACTTCGGTCTGAACCTGATCGAGACGCTCAAGCACAGCCATCATCTTGGACGTATCCAGCATGAACTCCTGGAAGCCTTCCATGCCTGCCTTGGCCATCGCCGCAGGGGCGTCGCGGTCATAGAACTGGGCAATACCGGTGGCCGAGTTCAGCAGCGCAAAACCTTCCTGAATGAACTTGTCATCAGAAATTTCCGCCTTGGCGTTGATCGGCAGCTGGCCAATTGTCTTGTTCAGCTTGGTCTGCACGTCAGGGCGCGCCACGAAGGCCAGGAATTTCTTGGCGTCTTCGACGTTCTTGGCGTTTGTAGGGATAAAGAACGCGTCTGCTGGCGCTTCTTCCGCCAGAGGCACGCTTGCGTCGATGGTTGGGAACGGCATGAAGTCGATCTGAGCGTCGGTCAGGCCGGCGTTCTTGTAGCCATCAACCGAGAAGTTGCCCATCACGTACATGGCCGCATCGCCATTGGCGAAAGGCGCAATCGCATCCTGCCAGGACATGGAGGCGTGGTTGTCAACAAAGCCGCATTCATCAATCAGAACCTTCCAGTTTTCAAAGGTCTTCACGATGCGTGGATCGGTGTACTTGATCTTACCGGCTGTCAGGTCGTTGTGCACGTCATAGCCGTTTGTGCGCAGGTTCAGGTAGTCAAAGACGCCCGCTGCGGTCCACAGGAACTTGGTGCCGATGGTGAACGGCGTCACGCCGTTGTCTTTCATCTTGGCGCAAGCTGCGAGCAGCTCGTCCCAGGTCTGAGGCTCGCTCAGCTCAAGCAGGTCAAAGACGTCTTTGCGATAATAGATGCCCCACTGGTAGTAGCTGTAAGGCACACCCCAGATTTTGCCGTCACGGCTCATCGTGGCTTTGATCGCCGCCAGATCTTCGTGGAAGTTGTTGGCATCCCAAACGTCATCCACTGGCTGGAACAGGCCTGCATCCACAAAGGGGGCCATCCGGTTGCCTGGGTACCAGCTTGTCACGTCAGGCGCGTCAGCAGTCAGGAAGTTGCGGATCGCTGTCTTGTGCGCTTCGCGGTCGTTGACGTTTGTGATTACGTTGATGTCAGGGTTTTCCTGTTTGAACTGCGCAATCATGTCGTCAAAGCCCTGTTTAGGGCCTGGGTTCAGGTCATCGAAGTTGATCACGAGATCCCCTGCGATGGCAGATGTTGCCGTCAGTGCAAGCGCGGCAACCGCGCCCTTCAAAGTCTTAATCATGGTGTCCTCCCAGTTGGCCTTGGTTACGCCTGCCATCAAAACTTTTCCTTTGACAGGAGGTTCCACATAATGAAACCTGTTTCCAACTATTGGAACTATGCTAAGACAAAACGGCTTCGTCAACAGATTCGCACAAAGACGCGGCACAAGGGGGGACAAGATGGGCGACCAAAGCGGCGGACCGGGGGAAGGTACGGTTGCGAAAGCGGCCAACGTGCTGGATCTGGTGGCAGATCTGGACCGCCCTGCCCGCTTTTCGGAACTGCTGGCGCGTTCCACTTTGCCCAAAGCGACGCTCTATCGATTGGTACAATCCCTGACAGCCACCGGGTTGCTGCAATACGATGTGGATCGCCAAACCTATGCGCCGGGCCTGCGGCTGGTGCGGCTGGCCCATGCGGCCTGGCGGCAATCTGCGCTGGCCCCGATTGCGCGCCCCTTCATTGATCAGCTGTCCGACGACGTGGGCGAAACTGTTCACCTGGCACAGCTTGATGGCGGTCAGGTGCTGTATGTGGACAAGCGTAACGCCAAACAACCCATTGAAATGTTTAGCCAGGCGGGCAAAGTTGGCCCCGGCTATTGTACCGGGGTTGGCAAGGCGATGATGGCCTTTCTAGATGGCGGCGCGTTGGATCAGGCAGTCGCGCAACAGGCCTATTATGCCCACACGGCCAACACGCTGTGCAGTGCAGAGGCGTTGCGCGCAGAGCTTTCAGATATCCGCGAACAAGGCTTTGCCTTTGACCGCGAAGAGCATGAACCCGGCATCATTTGTGTGGCGGCACCCATCCGGTCTGAACGTGGTCGCGTTCTGGGCGGGCTGTCGGTGACAACGGCCACATCCCGCAAATCACTTGACGATCTGGCAGGCCTTGCGCCGCGCCTTCAATCCACCGCCCGTGGCATCGCAGATGCCGCGGAAACCTGGCAATTTCCGACAGAGTAAGGAGCTCCCATGTCTGGCGTCACATTACACCAAGCGGTCAAACGCTACGGCGCGACTCAGGTCATCCACAATGTGGATCTTGAGATCGAAGATGGCGAGTTTTGCGTTTTTGTGGGGCCTTCGGGCTGTGGTAAGTCCACCTTGCTGCGCATGATTGCCGGGCTGGAAGACACAAGCGACGGGCAGATCAACATCGGCACACGGGATGTCACGCATATTGACCCGGCAGAGCGCGGCGTGGCGATGGTGTTTCAGACCTATGCGCTTTATCCGCATATGACGGTGCGCGAAAACATGGGCTTTGGCCTGCGGATGAACAACGTGCCCAAAGACGAGATCACCCGCAAAGTGGGGGATGCGTCACGTATCCTCAAGCTAGACGACTATCTGGACCGCAAGCCCGCAGCCCTGTCAGGTGGGCAGCGTCAGCGGGTGGCCATCGGCCGGGCGATTGTGCGCGGGCCTGAAGTGTTCTTGTTTGATGAACCTTTGTCGAACCTCGATGCGGAATTGCGCGTCGATATGCGGATTGAAATCGCGCGGTTGCACAAGGAAATCGGCGCCACCATGATCTATGTGACCCATGATCAGGTCGAGGCGATGACGCTGGCCGACAAGATTGTGGTGCTGCGCGCAGGCCATGTGGAGCAGGTGGGCGCGCCGATGGATCTGTATCATGACCCCGACAACAAATTCGTGGCGGGCTTTATCGGCTCACCTGCGATGAACTTTGTTGAGGGCACCGTCACCGCCGCTGGCGTTGAGGTGGCCGCCCTGCCCGGCACGGTGCTGACCACGGATGTGGCTTTGCCGCCTGCTGGCGCGAAGGTGATCGTGGGCATGCGTCCGCAGGATATGACCGTGACCGCCGCAGACAGTGCCGTGACACTCGACATTCGGGAGCGTTTGGGCGGTGTCGCTTACGATTACCTTTCCACCCCCAGCGGTGAGCGCCTGATTGTGGAAAGCCGCAGCGACATGTTGTTGGCCGAAGGCACCGCCGTGTCGGTTGGGTTTGATGCCGACCGGGTCATGTTCTTTGACCCGCAGACAGAACAGCGCCTTCGGTAAGCGCCTTTGGTCAGGCGGGTTTGCTTTGCATCCGCGTGACCATCTTCAACGCCATACGGCGGGGCAACAGCGGCACGACCCAGTTCACCATGAAGCCCAGCGGCGCTTCGTTCACGGTGACAAGTTTGCCCGCCATCATGGCGTCATAGCCATGTTTGGCCACCGCCGAAGGCATCGCCCCTTTCTGTTTCACCAGATCGGTGCCGCCCAGATCGGCCACATCGGCAAATTCGGTGTGCACATAGCCCGGCGCCAAGACGCAGCATGTCACGCCCTGCCCGCGCAGCTCTTGATCAATGGCTTGGGAAAACGAATTCACAAAGGCCTTGGTGGCAAAGTAGATCGCCTGTAGCGGGCCTGGCATGAACCCGGCGGTGGAGCCCACGTTCAGGATGCGGCCAAAACCACGTTTCGCCATGTCTTGCCCAAAGCGGTGGGTGAGCGTGACCAGCGCCTTGATGTTGAGGTCGATCATCGCCTGTTCGGCGGCCAGATCGCGGTCGATATGTTTGCCGTGGCCGCCAAAGCCCGCGTTGTTGATCAGGATATCAACGTTCACCCCCAGCGCCTTGACCGCATCATAAAGCGCGTCCGCGCCTTCGGGAGCGGCCAGATCAAGGGCGATGACGTGTACGGTGATGTTGTGTTTGCCTTCCAGCTCAGTTTTGAGCGCAGCCAAGCTGTCTTCGCGGCGGGCGGTGATGACAAGATCACCGCCTTTGGATGCGTGATAACGTGCAAATTCGGTGCCAATCCCGGCCGAAGCCCCTGTGACGAGTGCGGTATGTGCCATGATGATCCCTCTCCTGCGGCGCGGTAACCTCTCTCTGAGGCAACTTAGGAACGGCAATGGCCACAAAAAAGACCGCGCACGCGCACAGAATATGTTCGGCAGGTAATTGACCCTAGCCGATCAGACCACCGCCCGGACCGGTCGTGTCTTCATAATGGCGGTGCAACTGCATCAAAGCGATGCGCAAAACAACCTTGCCGGACCGCGCGCTCCACCCCATGCGGGTTTCGGCCTTGGCCACCCCTTCGAGATAGCAACAGCATCGCAGCGCCACATCTGCCAAGCCCGGCCCAAGCGCATCAAGCGCAGCGGTCACGCGCGCCCGCGCGGCATCGGGGCCAGTTCCGACCTGAGAGACATTGGTAATGCCGGTGCGCGCGCCGCCCGTCAGGAACCTTTCCCAATTTTGCGCGACTCGTGGCCCCATATGTGCCAGCTCAAAGTCCTCGCGCAGGCGTTCGCCCGCGGCCACCTGATCCTCGCTTAGAAAGGGTTGTCCGTCTTTGTCCTTGCGCCGCGCGAGAGCCGCAAGCGGTGATTCTGCGACGTTGTATTTGACCCGCCGCGGCGTTTTGGCGCCCGGTTCGTGGATCGATTTTTCACCCCAAACCCGGTGTTGATCTGCCAGATCACCTTCGATCGGCTTATCCAGCGTGCCGGCGTCGTCCTGAGCCGACAGCCGATCCAGCGCCATGCGGCCTTTGACGGTGATCCGGTAGCGGCTGACGCGGCCCGGTTTGGCGGTTTCGATCCAGTCACGCAGCGCCATCATTTCCGCGATACAGCGGTCGACGACGCCAGTTTTGGTGGTCACACCTTGCGCGGATTCGCGCACGACTATCGCCTTTTCCATGTCAGAGGCGACGGCAAGCATCGCGCCAGTTTCCACGAGGCGGTTGAGCACGCGCAGCGCTTCGCGCTGGAAATCCACGCTGTCTTCGGTGATGTCCTGAGATGTAATATCTTCGCACTGGGCTGATTGGGCCATTTCGGGAGGTTCCTGCATAACTGTGTAATGATGCGATGCAGATTGTTTGCCCAAGTCGTCACTGATGTTGCGCAAGGCCCCATCAATGAGCGGATCATCCCGGCGTGCTTCATAGCGGCGGATCTGCCGCAGCACGGTGGACGCATGAATGCCGGACTGGCGCGCCAGTTCTCTGATCGGCAATCCGGCTTCAGTATGCGCCAGGTAATGGCGCGCGCCATCTGGCAGCCAGGCTGGCACGACGCGCACATTTCCAATCGCAATCGGAACGTCTTTCATCCCGCTCCCCTCAGTGTTTGTCCCTGGTTTTGCCGCCGTGGCTAAGAAAATGGCGGCGGAGTAATCCCCGACTTATCCACACAACCTTGAGATGCAATAGTTACCGGAACGTTAACAATCTTCGCGTCGTTAAAGATTGTTGCCAAATCATAAACTTACCTTAAGCCCGCGCGCGCTGCTTTTTATGAACCCGCAACACCCCTGTTGGCTGTGTCATGTGTGAATGACACCAGCCCCACTGCGGGGCACATGAAAGACCCTGCCATGCTTGATTGCCTCACCCGACTAGACAGTTTGAAACGCCCGCGCCTTTTGAGCCGCGCCGCCCGCATGGGGGCACGTGACTATCGGCGCAACGTGCATTTGCCGCGTTTGTTGGGCTATGGGCCTCTGCCGCGTCATGGCGAGGCGATGATGCGGCTTTTGGAGATGGAAGATGAGCTGAACACGCGGCGCACAGAGGAAGGCACCACCTATCCGATGTTACGCCATATTGATGTGCTGATCGCGTTGGTGGGCGAGGCGCGCATCTTACGCGCCTCGCAGGCAGAGCTTAGATAAAGCTGTCTGGCTCCGCCTCTTTCTTTTTGGCGATATAGTCGTTGAGCCCTTCGGCAATGCCGGGGTCCATCGCGGGCTGCTGATAATTGGCGAGCATCTGTTCGACCTTTTCAGCCGCCAGAGCTGCGGTGTCTTTGCCGCCGTCATCGAGCCAGGTTTCAAAAGGCTTGTAATCCAGCACATCGGATTTCCAGAACGCCGATTTGAAGTTGGCCTGCGTGTGGGCACAGCCAAGGTAATGCCCGCCCGGCCCCACTTCGCGGATGGCATCCATCGCCTGCGCGTTGACATCAACCTCGACCCCTTTGGCCAGGTGATGCAGCGTGCCCAGCTGGTCTGCGTCCATTACGAATTTCTCGAACGAGGACACAAGGCCGCCTTCGAGCCAGCCACAGGCGTGCAGCATGAAGTTCACGCCGGACAAAAGCCCCATGTTCAGGCTGTTGGCGGTTTCATACGCCGCCTGCGCATCCGGCAGCTTGGAGCCGCAGAACGACCCGGCAGAGCGGTACGGCAGGCCCAGACGGCGGGCCAATTGCCCCGCGCCATAGGTGATGTGCGACGCTTCGGGCGTGCCGAAGGTCGGCGCGCCGGAGTTCATATCAATCGAGGTCACAAAGGCCCCCATGATCACCTTGGCACCCGGCTGGCACAGCTGGGAATAGGCGATCCCGGCCAACGCTTCGGCCATCACCTGCGTCAGCGTGCCCGCCACGCTGACCGGCGCCATGGCACCGCCAACGATAAAGGGTGAGACGATGCAGGCCTGCCCAGATTGGGCATAAACTTCGAGCGCGCCCATCATCACATCATCAAAGGTCATCGGTGAGTTGATGTTGATCAGCGAGGTCATCACCGCGTTGTTGGCCACAACGTCTTTGCCAAAGAGGATCTCTGACATCTCAACAGAATCGCGCGCCCGACTGGGTTCTGTGACAGAGCCCATGAACGGTTTGTCAGACAGCGTCATATGCGCGTGCAGCATATCAAGATGGCGCTTGTTGACCGGCAGATCGGTGGGTTCGCACACGGTGCCGCCGGAATGGTGCAGCCATTTGGACATATAGCCCAGCTTCACGAATTTGCGGAAATCGTCGATCGTGGCATAGCGGCGACCGCCGGCATTGTCGCGCACAAAGGGGGGCCCATAGACCGGAGCACAGACGAGGTTGTTGCCACCAATCTCCACATTTCGTGCGGGGTTGCGCGCGATCTGAGTGAACTGGCCGGGCGCCGTTTTGATCAGCTCGCGGGCCAGCCCACGTGGGATATGCACCCGCTCGCCCTGAACATCCGCGCCTGCGTTTTTCCAGCGCTCAAGCGCGGCTGGATTGTTCACAAAGTTCACACCCACCTCTTCCAGCACCGTTTCGGCGTTGGTTTCGATGATGTCGAGCGCCTCTTCATTCAGAACTTCAAAGTTCGGAATGTTACGTTCGATATATTTCGCGGTCTCAAAGCTGACTGCGCTGCGTTCCGCTCTGCGGGCTGCGCCACCCCCACCTCGTGCGCGCCGTCGTGTCGCTGCTTCGGCCATGTCCGATCCTTCGAATTTCATGCGATATGAAGTTAGATAGATCGCGCCGCGCATCGCCACGCGGTCTAAAGCGGCGTTGTGGCCGCAAAAGCGACACCGCAAATTTCTTTCCCCGCGTTCCGGTTGCACCTCAGCTGGATGAAAATTGTCGCGTGCGCCGGGCCGCTTCTTGTCACCGCGCGGGGATACACGTATCAGCCGCGCATGACCGATACCCTAGAACGCCTCCTCATCATCGACTTTGGCAGTCAGGTCACGCAGCTTATTGCGCGTCGCCTGCGCGAGCTGAATGTCTATTGCGAAATTCACCCCTATCAGACGGTGACAATGGACATGGTGCAGCAGATGGCCCCCAAAGCCATCATCTTTTCGGGCGGGCCCGACAGTGTGACCCGCGAAGGATCGCCACGCGCGCCGCAAGAGATCTTTGACTATGGCGTGCCGATCCTTGGCATTTGCTATGGCCAGCAGGTCATGATGCAGCAACTGGGCGGTCAGGTAGATGGCGGCAAAATCTCGGGCGGTGGCGGCACCGCCGAATTTGGCCGCGCCTTTGTCGCGCCAGAGGGCACGCTTGATCTGTTGAACGGCTGGTTTGAGGATGGCGACGAGCAGGTTTGGATGAGCCACGGCGATCACGTGAGCCGCCTGGCGCCGGGCTTTGAGGTTTATGGCACGTCGCCCAACGCGCCTTACGCGATCACCGCTGACACCGCGCGCAACTTTTACGCCGTGCAGTTCCACCCGGAGGTGCACCACACGCCCCGCGGGGCGCGTTTGTACGAAAACTTCGTTAAGCTCGCTGGCTTTCGAGGTGACTGGACGATGGGCGCCTACCGCGAAAAGATGATTGCCGCCATTCGCGAACAGGTGGGCGACAAAAAGGTAATCTGCGCGCTGTCGGGCGGTGTAGACAGCTCTGTTGCGGCGATCCTCATTCACGAAGCGATTGGGGATCAGCTCACCTGCGTCTTCGTGGATCATGGCCTCTTGCGCAAGAACGAGGCCGAAGAGGTCGTGGGCATGTTCCGCGAGAATTATAACCTCAGCCTGATCCACGCCAATGAAGAAGAGCTGTTTCTGGGCGAGTTGGAGGGCCAAAGCGACCCCGAGACCAAGCGCAAGATTATCGGCAAGCTCTTTAT
>JABSSA010000292.1 GCA_013214665.1 Paracoccaceae bacterium | reverse complement strand
CCACCGTTTGCTGCCACATTTGGTGCTGTTGAAGGGCCGCAATACGCTCTGCCTTCTGCCCTGTGCCCAGCCCCACATTGGTTTGCACGTCCATCTCGGCGTTCCAGCCGGTAGGGTCCACTGGCACAAACTGCCCGCCAAGGCGCATGTGCTCGCCTGGGGGAACGTGCTTGCGAATGAGCTTAAACAGCACCTTGAACGAGCGGGCATAGCCGCCTTCCGCCAAGTTGCGCGCCATCATCTCAATTTGCGACTGCGCGGCCTGCACCATCGCATTTGCGCCAACAACCGTTTGCGCCTGCAACGCATCGCTATCCATGCCCATCCCGGCTTGAGAGACGCCCGTTTTCATGTCTACAACGCCGTCATAATACTGCATGGCGGGCAACGCGGTGGCGGCGCTGTTAGGCGAGGAAAACTCAAGAATGTCCGTCTGCGGGTCAGTGGCTGCGATTAGCGCTCCATATTCGTTGTTCAGCAACGCCTCCACGTCCACCTGCCCTTCCCTGTAGGCGGTCTTGGGGTTGTTTGCGATGTGAACGCCGTCAATCAGGCCGCGCAAAAGCGAGGTCGCAATGTTCTGATCTTCTTCGATCAGGTCAATCAGGGACCGGCCAAAGAAGGCGTGTGGCTCTGGGTCAATCTCATAAATCGCAAACGGCACATCGTCTGCCAATTCATGGTCAAGCACCTTGTGCTGGTGTCCGGCGCAAATAAATTTGTAAAGACGGGCTACCCCCGTGCCTTCGATATCAACCCGCATGTACGCCTCTGTGAGCGTCACCTTTTTCATTGCGGGATCGGTGCCCTCGTCGTCTTCGCTGGCGAAAGTCTGGCGCTCGTGTTGGGCTTCCTCCTCGCCTTCAACGCCCAGCATAGAGACTTCATCAAAATCAAAACCCATCTCCACCAGATCAGAGACGCGCTTTTCTTCGGAGTGGCCGATTACATAGAAATCATCACAGCTAGTCGCGCCTTCATCCACAAAGAAATGCTCAGGCGGAACGGTATCAACCCGCAATTCGCCGGTTGTTTTTGTGCGGGAAACCTTCATGTCATAGAGCATGATTGGCGTGCCGTCAGGCATTGCCATTTCCTTTTGCGTGCCTTCTAGGACTTTCACGCCCTCGCCCTGTAGATACATGGCTACCTGATCTTCCGTCAGGTTGGAATATTCATCAATATCAACGCTTTCGCTTTCATCCCAATAGCACTTGAGGATGCCGGTTTTCTGCACCAGGGCATCATGGAACGCATCGCGGATTTTCTGGAAACCACCGGACTGATCAAACTTGAACTGCGCGTAATCCGTCGCCTGCTCTGCCCCGGCTACATCGTCAGGGCCGCGCGGGATGTATTCGGCAGGCTTTTCCGACTGCAAGAACACGCGCATCAGCACCGGCTTCACGGAACGCACGGCATCACGGCACTTTGTGGCCACGACTTTGGAGCGGTCTTTAGGCGTGCCCAGCTCTGGCACCTCGCCCTTAAACAGCCTCATGGCGCGCAGGCGTTCTTCCTCCACCTCGCCCTGAACGAAGTTCTTCGCAGAGGTGATGGCATCCTTGACGATAGACTGGATGTCTTCGTCTGATTTGCGTGTTGGTTTTGCCATTCGTGGCTCCAAAGAAAAAGCCGCCCGAAATGGACGGCTTGAATTGATGGGGGAATTTGCCCATTTTGGTGACTATGCGTATTTTGTTTGCTCTAGCTCTACTCTTCGGGAGTATACCGCTTGCGTCTATCGTGCCTTGGGCGCTCGTTTTGACTTTACCACTAGGGTTTATGCTGCTGTATGGCTAAGTTGAGCAGACCAACACCATCCATAAGTGGCTGTGAACGTGTGGGGAAAAGCTGATTTCCTAGATACGCTTGACCGATCTTCGAAGCCTCTAGCGCGTTGCGCATAATCGGCAATCCCATTCCAGCAAACGCACCCGCAGCACCTAACGCTGGATCACCCGTCAAGCCATACGTGATACCGCCAATTGTCGGGCCAGTACCCATTGACTGCAAAGCGGAGATAGTGCGCGCGTCAAGGCGCGGTTGAGTGCCGGAATTTGGCAAACGAGGCATCACCGCGTTACCATCTCGCGCGATGTTACCCAGATCATTTTTGCCTGTGACGTATGACGACTTGCTTTGACGGGCCGCGGCACCGCGAACCTGTCTGGGATTGATAATACCTAACGCCGTATCTTCACCCGCACGAGACACAGCATCCTGAATGGCCAAATAGTCTTTCCATTGCTGGCGAGCCTTCGCATAGAGGGCGATATCCTCTTTGCGACCCGTTTTGGCGAGCGTTCTAGAAAGCGCCGCGTCCACTGATTTTTGCACCGACTTTGCAGCGGCTCTGAGTTGATTGTCGCCACTGGAAAGAGCAGCCCCCAAATCAGACCGGATCGCCTGATATTTCGCCCCTGATATCGGCTCCCCGACACGCGCTGCCTCAAGAACTTCGTCAACCGTATTCGAAATCAGAGGCGCGATATTGTTCTTGTTCGTCAGTTTTTCGTACTGCGCCTTTGCCTTAATCACGGCGTCTATTAGCGGCTGATCGACCTCAATGGAATTGCGCGCCGCGAGGACGTTGAATTGATCGCCAATTCGCTGCTGCGCTTCGTACATCACATCTGGGGTTGCCTTGCTTGCATCTGCGCCGATCCGCTTCAAAACAGCTTGCGTGAATTGCTCGTCCTGCTTGGAAACAATGTCTTGCGTGCGGCGCGCGGCATCCTCGCGATACATTAAGTTCGTGTTGCCGGTCTTTTGCCCAGCAGTCACGTCAATGCCCTCGTTTTTCAGCCGATCTGCCGCTGCAATTCTCACGGGGTCGGCTGGGTTGGGTGTGATTGTCCGTTTCACGCTGTTGATTGCAGCATTTGCGGCAATTGGCGATGTGATTTCCGCTGCCGCGCGGGCAAATGACTGGGCATCCCGCCCCCCAACTAGCGGGATGCCATCCGGCAGCTTCTTTCCTTCTGTTGCCTCTGCGGCCAACTCCCCGCCAACTGCGGGCGCAAGAGCGAATGCCAGCGGCCCGCCACCAGTTAACATCGCACCCGGCAAAAACTCACCGGTTCGCCCAACGATCCGATCCAACCGGGTGTCACCAACATAATCAGAAGCACCGCCAGTCATGTCACGCACTGCGTCGGTCGCAGAGCTACCTGTTCCCATCGGCCCAAACTCAAACGCCTGACGGGCCGCGTCAAACAGCTCCGGCGGGCCGCCTGACACCTTTTCGACTGCGCCAACAGCGGACTTGCCAACCGCGTTAAAGATTGCACCCGGTGCGTCCAATGTGGTTGTGACACCCCGCGATATTCCCGCCGCCAGCGATTTGCCTAGCTCATTTGCGCGCTTGCCAAACCTCTCACCCGCGCTGTCGATGCCGTCATCAACACCAATAACATTATCTTTGAGCCGCCCAACGAAAGACATATCTGGCTGCGTGCCTTGACGCCGCAAGCGCTCCCTTTTGGCCTTCTCAAGCAGCGCCGCTTGAAGTGCATCGTTCATCACTGGCCACCCATCTTTTCGATATATGCGTCTAGGTCCGCATCACTCATTTCTGTGAAATTGGGCACCTTGGGCAATTGGACAGGCTGCGCTTGAGGCTGCGTTGCAGCGCCCCCAGACAACATAGCCCGAACGCTTTCCGGCATGATCGAAACCTTGTTCATCTCGGCGAGCTGAGTGTTCATCTGCTCATATGTGATTTGTCCGTTCTGGTATTGCTGCACCACATTTCCGCGCTGAATATCCAAATTGGCCTTGGCAAGCATCATGTCGGCAATTGCAATATTGGCTTCCGGCGTATTCGTCAGACGCCCCAAACCATCAATCATGCCTTGATATTCAATGTCAGATGTCGAACCAGAACCCTCAACTCGCAGCGTCGGCGCAACGCGCTTCACAATGGCTTGACGCAATGCGGAGACATCGGAAAATTCGGGGAACGCCTGTGCCAACCTGCCTTGCAGCGGCCCTGTGGGCGCGACACTTGCAAGCTCTTTCAAAACTTGCAGGTCATTCAAAGCCGATCCCGCTTTAGCCCCTGCACCCAAAAACCCGGAAAGTACGTCTGCATGGTTTTTCTGCAATTCATCACGTACCGTCGCGTCCGGTGCTGGCCCCTTATCACCTGTGTTGATCGTGGTCTTGCTGGCCCCAGCCTTTTTCAGCTCAATCTGATAATCCATCAGAGAGCCTTGATAGCCCTGCTGCACAGCTTGAGCGTATTGCTTTTGCAATGAGGT
>JABSSA010000291.1 GCA_013214665.1 Paracoccaceae bacterium | reverse complement strand
TGGCAGCACCCGCAATCAGCACAACCGGGCCAATCCATTGCAGAATACCGCGCGCACCAATCGCCCAGTTCAATCCAAGCAAAACGATCACCACACCAATGATCAATTCGCGCCACCGGGTCAGCGCCGCCATGGCTTCGGGTCGCACAAAGCTCATTGCCAGTCTCCCAGATGGTGTTGCCACAAGGTCAGAGCGGCCACGGCGGCTGTGTCAGCGCGCAAAACCCGTGGCCCAAGCGACACCGGATGGGCTTGTGGCAAGGCGCGCAAGCGGTCCCGTTCGGCTTCGGAAAACCCGCCTTCGGGGCCGATGAAGATGGCCCACGGCTGGCCTTGCGTGGCCGTTGGGAAGGCCTTTTGCGCATCGACAAGTGTTTCATCACAAAAGAGGATCTGGCGCGCCGCATCCCAGCCGTTCAGAAGCGTCGACATTTTCTGCAATGCCATAACCTCAGGCACATAGGTGCCACCGCATTGTTCGGCGGCCTCGACCGCGTGGGCCTGAAGCCGGTCTTGCCGGATGCGTTCGGAATTGGTGAAATCGGTCTGCATCGGGCAGATTTGGCGCACGCCCAGTTCAGCCGCTTTTTCCACGATAAAATCGGTGCGCGCCTTTTTGATCGGGGCGAAATACAGCGCGACATCCGGCGGCGTGACCTGAGGCGCGCTTTGCGCCTCGGCCATGAGGCTGCCGCCTTTCTTGCCGGCCTCGACAACCGCACAGCTCCAGGCGCCGTCGGACCCGTTGAACACCGTTACGGTATCGCCTACGCCCAGACGCATGACAGAAAACAGGTAATGTGCCTGTTCCCGCGTCAAAGGGATCAATTGCCCCGCCGCCAAGGCATGATCTACAAACAACCTGATATTCGCCATGATGGACGCACCTTATGCCCGTTGCACCGCAGACGCCAGACACGTCGCCTCACAATCAGGTCGCTGATGCGGTGGCCGGGAATTGGGTTGATACAACGGCCCCGGAGTGGAGCCGCCCGTATCTGCGGCTGTCCCGTGCGGACCGTCCGATTGGCACGTGGCTTTTGCTGCTGCCGTGTTGGTGGGGCTTGGCTTTGGCGATGCTTTACGATGGCATGGCGCGGTGGGAAGATCTTTGGATTGCGGTTGGGTGTGCTGCGGGGGCGTGGCTGATGCGCGGCGCGGGCTGCACCTGGAACGACATCACGGATCGCGACTTTGACGGGCGCGTTGAACGCACGCGGTCGCGGCCGATCCCGTCTGGTCAGGTGACCGTGCAGGGTGCCGTGATCTGGATGATCGCACAGGCATTGATCGCGTTGGCTATCTTGCTGACATTTCACCCAATGGCGATATTGCTTGGGGTGCTGTCGCTTGTGCCTGTGCTCATCTACCCCTTTGCAAAGCGCTTTACCTGGTGGCCGCAAGTCTTTCTGGGGCTCGCGTTCAACTGGGGGGCTTTGCTGGCCTGGACCGCCCATACCGGGCAGCTGGGCGCGCCGGCCGTGGTTTTGTATGTGGCCGGGATTGCCTGGACGCTCTTTTACGACACGATCTATGCGCATCAGGACACCGAAGATGACGCGTTGATCGGGATCAAATCCACCGCGCGGCTGTTTGGGGATCAGACGCCGAAATGGCTGCGGCGGTTCACCGTGGGCACGGTGGGTTTGATGGGAATCGCGGTGATTTTTTCCGCTTTGCCCTCGGGCAATGTGCTGGCGATGGTCTTGGCGGTGGCAGGGCCTTGGGCGATGGGCTGGCACATGACCTGGCAAATGCGAGGCATTGACCTCGACGATGGCGCGAAACTGATCCGGCTTTTTCGCGCAAACCGGGACACTGGCTTAATTCCGCTCATGTTTTTTGGCTTGGCCCTGTGCGTTTGATTGCAACCGCATCCCGGTCTGCGTATCACGCTTGGGACAAAACCAAAAAATAACCTATGCGTCTGACACACCACCTTTTTTCGATCCTGTTCTTCTGCGGCGCCGCAGTGCTGGCCGTGATCGCGGCGCAGTTTTCGGTGACATTGATCGAGCAAAGCTCCGAAATCGGGGTGCGCACAGCTCTTGATGATCGCGATATGGGCTGGGCTGAGGTTGAGGCCAACGGTCTGACCGTAGCCCTGTCGGGCACCGCCCCGACAGAAGCCGACCGGTTTGCAGCCATCAGCGCCACGGGCACAATCGTGGATGCCGCACGCGTCATCGACGATATGCGCGTAGCCGCCGCCGCCGCGTTGGCACCGCCGCGGTTCTCGGCAGAAATTTTACGCAATGACGCGGGCTTGTCGATCATCGGATTGATCCCGGCGTCAACGGATCGAGAGACCTTGATCCAAGATATGCGCCGCGCAAGCGGCAGCACGACGGTTTCGGATTTGATCGAGACCGCCGATTTTGCCGTGCCGGACGGATGGTCCGACGCGATGTCTTTTGCGGTAAATGTGTTGGGCGATCTGCCGCGCGCGAAAATCTCGGTCGAGACGGGGCATGTGTTGATCAAGGCGATCACCGACAGCGCGGACGAAAAGACCGCCTTGGAACGCAAACTGAACCGGACGGCACCTCCGGGTTTGCGGCTGTCGCTGAACATCGCCGCACCGCGTCCGGTGATCACACCTTTCACATTGCGCTTTGCCAAAGACGCCGATGGGGCACGATTTGATGTGTGCTCTGCGGATACTGACGCGGCGGCCAAGCGCATTTTGGCGGCCGCGGAAGCCGCTGGACTTGCTGCGGGAACCGAATGCACCGTGGGCATGGGCGTGCCAAGCCCGACATGGAGCGAGGCGGTGGAAACCGCGATTGCAGCGCTTAACGATATTGGCGCGGGCACGATTACCTTTTCGGATGCAGATATCACCTTGGTGGCCGCAGAAGGCACCGAAGACAGCGTATTTGACCTTGTGATCGGAGAGCTGGAGGCCGCCTTGCCGCCCGTTTTTGCGCTTTATGCAAAGCTGCCGGAAACGCCGGACCCGTCGCAGGGACCACCCGAATTCACCGCGACACTGAGCCCCGAAGGATTGGTGCAATTGAGGGGGCGTTTGTCGGACGACAATTTGCGCGTGCTGGCGGAAAGCTATGCGCGTGCGGCGTTTGGATCCCGCGATGTCTATATGGCGGCGCGGATTGCACCGGATTTGCCTTCGGATTGGTCTGTGCGTGTTTTGACCGGCATAGAAGCCTTGGCGCAGCTATCTAACGGGTATGTCAGCGTGACGCCGGACAATGTGCAGGTGAACGGCAATACCGGGAACGAACACGCGCGATCAGAAATCGCATCCTTGCTGGCCGACAAGCTGGGCGAGGCACAGAGTTTTGCATTGGACATCGTTTATCAAGAGGCGCTGGATCCAATCGTAGCTTTGCCAGAGCCGGAGGAGTGCATCGCGCAGATCGCAGGTATTCAGGAAGGCTCCAAAATCGCGTTTGAACCGGGCAACGCCACGATCAACGCCAGCGCATTGGACGCCATGGACGCCATTGCCGAGGTGCTGAAAAACTGTGGGCCGATCCGGCTTGAGATCCAGGGGCACACCGACAGCCAGGGCCGCGAGATCATGAATCAGAACCTCAGCCAGGCCCGTGCGCAATCGGTTTTGAACGAGCTGCGCGCGCGCCGTGTGTTGACCGCCACCTACGGTGCGAAAGGCTATGGCGAGAGCACTCCGATTGCGGACAACGGCACCGAAGAAGGCCGCGAAGCGAACCGGAGGATCGAGTTTGTGCTTCTCCGCCCGCCTTCGTCTGCTATAGAACCTGAAACAACCCTCGAAGGCACCGCTGCATCGCCAAATGCATCGGGGGAAGAGACGACGACGCAAGAGGGTGCGGATGAGTAGAACCGAATTTGTGGTAGCCGCCGCGATCATTTTGTTTGTGGCCTTTTGTCTGGGCTGGTTTGCGAACTGGCTGGTGCACAGATTCACGCGGGTCGCGGCCAACGATGTGGCGGAACTGGACCGGATGAGCCAAGAGCTGCACGAGGCCGAAGAAACCCGCGATCAGGCGATCACCTATTTGCAGCAGCGCGAAGCGGAATTGACCAACCAACTGGGACAAACCGAAGCCGAGTTGCGCGCGGCAATGGATGGGCTGCGCGAGGCACGCCACGAGGCCGAAGAGCTGCGCGCCCATATATCGCGGATGCAAGGCGCGTCGAATTAAGCAGGGCGACAGGATTTTCGAAAATCCTGATTGGCGCGGTATGTTTGGGCTTGGCGCAATGGCAATTTGGCACCTGCCTTAACGCTAGAGCCCAAGGCGCGTCGACGCGCCTTCAGCCCGGCACGGGCGATTGATCTCGTACCCCAGCCTCAAGCCGACCGTAACGCATCCCCAGCGTGACGCCCCGTGCGATGAACGAAATCAGCATGGCCGCCCAGAGCCCATGATTTGCAAAAAGCGGCAGCAGGCACAACAGCGCTACACCGTAGATCACTGTGCTGAGCGCCATCATATCCCGCATGTCGCGGGTGCGTGTCGCGCCTATGAAAATGCCATCCAACATAAACGGACCGATGCCAACCAGCGGCATGAGGATCATCCAAACCAGATAATTTTTCGCTTCTGCCCGCACAGGCTCTGACGTGGTCAAAAGATCAATGAACGCGGTGCCGAAGATCACGAAGACCACCGCCAACAAAACCATAAGCCCGCCGGCCCACAGGCTGGATAGGATCGACGCACGGCGCAGATGTGCCACTTTGCGGGCCCCAACCGCCTGCCCCACGAGCGCTTCTGCCGAAAAGGCAAACCCGTCGAGCGAATAAGCGGTGATCGTCACAAACTGCATCAACACTTGATTTGCAGCCAACGTGACATCGCCCAGCCCAGCGCCAAAGAACAGGAATGACACAAAAATCACTTGCAACAACAAAGAACGGATCAGGATATCAGTCGACACGCCGCCCATGCGCCGGATCTGAATTGGGTCAATCACGCGCTGCATCAGCCCTTGCGAAACAGAAGTGAGCGCGCCCCTGCACAGCCATAGCGCCAAGATCAGGCCGCTCCATTCAGCAATCAAAGAGCCATAGGCCACACCGGCCACGCCCCAACCCAGCCCCAGCACAAACCAAAAATCCAAACCGACGTTCACGCCGTTGACCATGAGTTGTAGTGCCAGAACCGCACCGGTGCGTTCCTTGGCAATCAGCCAACCGGTGATGCCATAGATCGCAATCGCCGCGGGCGCGGACCACATGCGGATGGACACATATTCGCGGGTCAGCGTTTCAACCTCTGCGCTCGCAGGGGCGGCCCAGAAGGCGACGGCGAACAGGGGTGACTGCAACAGGATCAAAAGCAGCCCTGCCCCAAACCCAATCGCCAGAGCCCGGAGCAGGATAGCACGGTTTTCGATCTCGTCCGCTTGGCCCACAGCCTGTGCCGCGAGACCTGTGGTGGCCATGCGCAGGAACCCGAAAATCCAAAAGAGCGACGATAGAATAATGGCCCCAAGCCCGACGGCGCCAATGGGTGCGGCGGTGCCAAGTTGCCCGACGACACCCGTATCAACCGCCCCAAGTATCGGGACAGTTGCGTTGGAAATGACGATGGGAATGGCAATCGTGAGGACGCGCCGATGCGAAATGGCCTCTGCGTCCGACGTGCTCATGTGCGGTTCGGCATAAGAAAGTGCCCAGTGGCCTGCGCAAAGAGCCGCGAACGCGTGTCTTGCCAGGCTTCGACATTCACACTGGCATAGCGGCGGCCGGCGCGCGTCACGCGCGCCCGGGCATAGGCGTCGCGCGGCAGGCCCGTTCTTAGATAGTCCACAGAAAAGTCGATGGTTTTGGGCAAGGACAGCTTTGTTTCGCTCAGGTCCAATTGATCATTGCATACGGCATGCCATGTGAGCCCCACATGCGCGGTAATTTCCAGAAACGCGGCTGTCACGCCACCGTGCAGCGCGCGGATCAGTGGGTTTCCGATCAGCTTTTCTTCGAAAGGCAAAACGCATGTCAGCTCATCGCCCTTTATCTCGACTTGGACGCCCATGTACCGGACGTAAGGCACATTTTCTGTAAGCCGCTTAAGCACAGCTTGTTTGTCGGTTGCGGTTTCGGGCTGTGACGGTGCGTTCATGATGCGCCTCCTGACACGGTAAACGCGCCAGAAGCGGTTGCCACAGGGCGATCCTCATCCTCGTCAGTCGCAACCGCTCGTACAAAGGCAACGGATTTGGTGACGTGATAGCATTCGGCGCGCGTGCGCAGCGTTTGGCCCGGCGTTGCGGCGCGCATATAGTCAATCCTCAGATCCAGTGTTGCGGTTAGCCCCGGATTGTCTGGATGCGACACAACAGCGGCCCCGCAGCACGTATCCATCAACGCAGATACCGCCCCCCCGGCCAGCACGCCGGTTTCCACGTCTCCGATCAGACGTTCGTCATAAGGCATGGAGACAATCGCGACACCTTTAGAGATTTTTTCCAGCGACATGTTCAGATCTTTGCTGTGCGGGATCGCTTCCATAAATTGGCGCGCAATCCTGTCTTGCTCTATATTCATGCCTGTTGTCCTCAAATTTAAGGCGAGTGATAGGCCCAGCCGCCCCTTTCGTGCAATAGGCCACCTTGCCCTTTGCATGCGCAGCATCTACGTTGCACGCGAGGAGAGTGCAAAGCCATGGCAGACGATCGCTTGAGCTTTAAAGAGATGTGCGCAGAGTTCGATGTGACTCCGCGCACACTGCGGTACTATGAGTACATCGAGCTGTTGCAGCCGGATCGCGAAGGGCGCAGCCGCTTTTACGGTGCCCGCGAACGCGCCCGCATGAAGTTGATCTTGCGTGGTCGCAAGTTCGGTTTCGCGCTCGAAGGCATTCGCCAGTGGCTTTTGATGTACGAAAACGAAGGCACAACCGCGCAAATGCAGGCCTGGCTGGATATTTCGGAACGCCAACTGGGTGAGTTGCGAGACCAGCGCGCTCAGTTAGATGAAGCCATCGAAGAATTGGCAGCTTTGCGCGCCGAAGTGGAACAGAACTTGGGCTGATAACGCACCAAGCCAAGTCTTCACCAACAATTACAACACCTTATGCGTCTGAAATCCGTACAATAGCTTGTACGAATTCTATCTGAGCGCGCGTGTTTTGGCGTCACGTCACTTCACGATTTCCCTCGCAAAAGTGACGTAACGTATAACTTACGTAAACGTCAGCATGGATTGTAACCTATGTTCGCCGCACCCAGATTCGGGGTGCAACAGTCATAGCGAGCGATATTATGCGCGACAAAACAATGACCATCCGCGAGATGTGTGACGCGTTCGACGTCACACCACGCACCTTGCGGTTTTATGAAGCCAAAGAGCTTATTTTCCCGATCCGAGAGGGTCAGAAACGTCTGTTTACCAAACGTGATCGTGCGCGATTGAAACTGATCTTGCGCGGCAAACGGTTTGGTTTCAGCCTTGAAGAAATTCGACAGCTTTTGGACCTGTATCACATGGGTGATCAGCAACAGACGCAATTCGCCCAGACTTACGAAATCGCGCAGGAACGCCTGAGCGACATGGTCCGCCAGCGAGATGAACTGAACGAAGCCATCGATGATCTGCGTGATCAGTTGAAATGGGGTGAGAAAATGATCGCCTCTATGGCTGCCCCCAAAAAAGCCGCCGAATAAAGCGGCCCCAAGCGTCCGACACGAGTAGAAAACGGAGACACACAGTGCCCACGTATACCGCCCCGACCAAAGATATGCAGTTTGTGCTGCACGACATGCTGAATGTGACCGGATCCGACATTCCCGGCTACACAGACCTAGAAACTGACTTCACCGCAGCCATTTTGGAAGAAGCTGGCAAAATCTCGAGCCAGGTGCTTGCCCCGCTCAATGTTGTCGGTGACACCGAAGGCTGCCGTTTGGAAAATGGCATTGTGTACACTCCAACCGGGTTCAAAGACGCATTTGAACAAATGAAAGACGGCGGCTGGACCGGCTTGGACATGCCAGAGCAATACGGCGGTCAAGAGATGCCCGCGGTAATCTATTCGGCTGTGGGTGAAATGTTCTCATCCGCAAACCAGGCGTTCATGATGTACCAAGGCCTGACGCATGGTGCGGCTTCTGCCATTCTGGCCCACGGGACAGACGCCCAGAAAGACAAGTGGCTGCCGAAAATGGTGAGCTGTGAGTGGACGGGCACAATGAACCTGACCGAACCACATTGCGGCACCGATCTGGGCTTGATGCGCACCAAAGCCGTGCCTCAGGACGACGGGTCCTACAAGATTTCGGGCCAAAAGATCTTTATCTCGTCCGGCGATCACGACATGGCGGACAATATCGTACACCTCGTGCTGGCCAAAATCCCAGGTGGGCCCGACGGCATCAAAGGTGTGTCGCTGTTCATTGTACCGAAAATCATGGTGGATGAAGATGGCAACCTGGGTGCACGCAACGGTGTGTCAGTCGGCAAAATCGAAGAGAAAATGGGTATCCACGGCAATTCGACCTGTGTGATGAACTATGACGAAGCCACAGGCTATCTGTTGGGCGATGCCCACAAAGGCATGCGCGCCATGTTCACCATGATGAACGAAGCGCGCTTGGGTGTTGGGATGCAAGGTCTGGCGCAGGCCGAAGTCGCGTATCAAAACGCTTTGGAATACGCCAAAGACCGCTTGCAAGGCCGCGACGTCACGGGCGCCAAGAACCCTGACGGGCCAGCTGACCCACTGATTGTGCACCCTGACATTCGCAGGTCGTTGATGGATCAGAAAAGCTTTGCCGAAGGCGCACGCGCGTTCGTGCTTTGGGGCGCCCAGATGATTGATGCCGCCCATCGCAAGGAAGACAAAAACGCCGACGGCCTGATCTCTTTGCTCACACCTGTGATCAAAGGCTTCCTGACCGATCAGGGATACGACATGACCATCAAGGCCCAACAGGTCTATGGCGGCCACGGTTATATCGAAG
>JABSSA010000290.1 GCA_013214665.1 Paracoccaceae bacterium | reverse complement strand
GTGGTCCCCGTTCTTGAGGACTGGAAGCTGCCGCCATTGTGGCTCTCGTTATTCTATCCGCCATACGAGGCTCTGCCGCCGCTTGTCGCAACGTTCACCGAGTTCTTCGAAGCCTATTTGCAAGACCTCGACGGGTTTGATTTCTGAGTGCAACCGACTTTCTGTGGCGCAGATAATGAGGCGCTCGGTAAATGCGATTTAACAAGCAACTGTATTTCTCATGCTGTCTGAGGTTTCCAACTTTGTCCTGAGTTGACGAGAGCGTTTGCGATTGTGGTGAGTTTTCGAGCGACTGCTGTGATGACGACTTTGTGCGGTTTTCCAGCAGCGCGCAGACGGTCGGCGAAGGTTTTGAGAACCGGATTGTGATGGCTGGCGACAATCGCAGATTGGAACATCACATGCCTGAGCACTCGTCTGCCACCGCCTATGGCGCGCTTGCCTCGCATCGCGCCGCTATCATGTGCGATTGGCGCAAGGCCCGTAAGCGCGGCAGCCTGCTCACCAGTGATCTGTCCGAGTTCCGGCATTTCAGCGATCAGCATCGTGCTTGCCACCGGGCCGATGCCGGGAACAGAACGCAAGATGTCGGCGGTTCTTGCAAGGCGCTCATCGGTTGCGATGGTCTGTTCGATCCGGGCTTCAAGCTGCGCAATCTGGTGATCCAACAGCTCCTTCAGCTCTTTGTCTATGGCCTCGAACAAGTTGGCAGAGCCCAGTTTCCCGTGCGCCTTTATCTGAGCCAGTAACCGCTTTCGTGTTTCGACGAGTTGACCGCGTTTTGACACCAAGGCTCTGAGAAAACGTATCTTTTCATGCGGGAGGGTGCGCCCTGCCTCAGGTCGGAAAGCCATGAAGAGAGCAATCAGCTCAGCGTCGATCCTGTCCGTCTTGGCGCGCGTGCCTCGGCTCGCCGCAAAGGCCTTGATCTGCGCGGGTGGCAATTGTCGCGTCTTGATCCCCGCAGCATCCAATGCAGCCCACAACCTCCACTCCTGGCCTCCCGTGGCCTCAAAACACACCAATGCGCGTTCGCATAGAGCCATCTCACTCAACCGTTCATGCCCCTTGTTGGTATTCGGCAGTCGCTTTCTGCGGTTGGACGGCAAAATGTGAATATCCAGCCAATCGCGGCTGACATCCATGCCAATGATTGCCGCCTGTGTTATCTTTTTCATATTCTCTTCCTTCTGTTCCGCAGTCCTGACTGGCTGCTTGCAACTGTTCGAGATGATGAAGAGCGACGGTGCTGGCTCGCTAGCAAACGTGGTTCCCATTCAACCTGGACCACAAGGGTCAGACGCCATACACCGCCCCGTCAACGGCCTCGGCGAAGATCGTTGACGGGGCAATTATACCAAAGCTGAGATACAGAAGGGTCAGGGCCTATTGATTTCCGGCTGACAGCGTGATTCACGGTTCGAAAACCCCGCGGTGAACATGTCTGATCTTTTCTGGTTGAACGACGCCCAGATGGCGCGTCTTGAACCCTTCTTTCCCAAGTCACATGGCAAGCCACGCGTTCACTGCCCGGCAGGGTATTGCGGAGCAATGTCCCGAGAGGGATGATCGGCGGGTGTTGAGCGGGATTATCTTCGTCAATCGCAATGGCTTACGGTGGCGCGACGCTCCGGCAGCATATGGCCCGCATAAGACGCTTTACAATCGTTGGAAGCGGTGGAGCGATAAGGGCATCTTCGCCGAGATGATGATCGGTTTGGCGGCCGGGCACGGCGAAGACAAGACCGTCATGATCGACGCCACTTACCTGAAGGCCCACCGCACCGCGACCAGCATGGGCTTCAAAAAGGGGGGCGTGGACGTCTGATCGGTCGCACCAAGGGCGGGATGAACACCAAGCTGCATGCGATCTGTGATAGCCAAGGACGCCCTCTCAACCTGTTCGTCACCGCAGGTCAGGTCAGCGACTACATCGGGGCACGGGCGTTGCTC
>JABSSA010000029.1 GCA_013214665.1 Paracoccaceae bacterium | reverse complement strand
CCGAAGGCTGATCCGCCTGTCGTTGCCAACCTGCAAACGGCCGGCCATCGTATTCCACCAAAAGCGCATATCGAAACATACGCCGCGCCTAACCCAGCCGCGCCTCTGCGGCAATGCCTACTTCCCCGGCGAGGGTTGCGGCCTTATGTGTAAGGGGCACGCAAAAGGTGAAGTGGGGCACGTGGTACTTTCAACACTAGCAAATGGCGCACGCAATGTGGCCAGCGGGGTCTATGCCACGGGCGAGGATCTGTTTTCGCAACCCACAATTCGCCTTGGTGTCACCGGCCTGTCGCGCGCCGGGAAAACGGTGTTCATCACGTCGCTGGTGGCCAACCTGTTAAACCGGGGGCGTATGCCGCATCTGCTGGCGCAGTCCGAGGGGCGTGTCGAGGCGGCGTATTTGCAACCACAGCCCGACGACACAATCCCACGGTTTGATTACGAGGCGCATCTGGGCGCGTTGATGGGCACCCCGCCATCCTGGCCCTCCAGCACCCGTTCGGTGAGCGAGCTGCGGCTGTCGTTGAAAGTGCGCCCGAATGGCCTGTTGGCAGGATGGCAAAACGCCAGAACCCTGCATCTTGACATCGTTGATTACCCTGGCGAATGGCTGCTTGATCTGGGCCTTCTGGACGTCGATTTTGCGGCCTGGTCGCGCCAAACCCTGGCACGGCTGAAGGCGCGGGAAGAAGCACGCGACTTTCAGGCGCATCTGGCGCAAACCGATGCGATGGCCCCTTTGGATGAGGTCGCGGCCAAAAGTCTGGCGCAGTCTTTCACCGCCTATCTGACCGACGCGCGCGCCAATGGCTATTCTGATTGCACGCCGGGGCGGTTCTTGTTGCCCGGTGATCTGGAAGGCTCGCCTGCGCTGACATTTGCGCCGTTGCCCGAAGCAGACTACCCACGCCGATCCTTGGGCCGGGAAATGGCGCGCAGGTTTGAGGCCTACAAAGCCCGCGTGGTCAAACCGTTCTTTCGCGATCATTTCTCACGGATCGACCGGCAAATCGTTCTGGTCGATGCGCTTGGCGCGATCCATTCTGGTCCACGCGCTGTCGAAGACATGCGTGGTGCGATGCGCGATATCCTATCGGCCTTTCGGCCGGGTCGAAACGATTTTCTATCGCAACTGTTTTTGGGCCGCCGGGTCGACCGCATTCTTTTTGCGGCCACCAAGGCCGACCATCTGCACCACGAACAGCATGGCAAACTTGGCGCGATCATGGAGGCGCTGGTGCGGGATGCGTCCGACAAGGCAAAATTTTCCGGTGCGATGACTCAAGCGCTGTCGATTGCGTCGCTGCGCGCAACAACCGAAGAGACCATTCAACACGAAGGCGCGGACCTTGGCGCGGTGCGGGGCACGTTGCTGGACACCGGAAAGCACGCCGCCTTTTACCCTGGCGCCTTGCCTCAAGATCCGATGAAGCTGCTTGGCCCCGCCAAAGAGGGGGCCGAGGCGTGGCTGGACGGAGATTATCAGGTGATGCGCTTTGCACCCTCTGAGATGAGCCTTAAACCCGGCGATGGCCCGCCGCATATCCGGCTAGATCGGGCGATCGAATTTCTGATCGGAGACAGGTTGTGACCGGTCATTCCATCCGCAGCGCCCGCACCACGGACGCAGGCAAGGTGGCGGCGATCCTGTCTGCGTTCATTGATGACACGCCGTGGATGCCACGCATTCACACGCGCGCGGAAGATGTCAGCTTTGCGGGCTCTCTCATCGATCGGGGATGGGTCACAATTGTCGAAGACGCCGAAGGCGTTGCCGGTTTCATCGCGCGCGAAGGGGCGATGGTGCACGCCCTCTACATCGCCGAACGCGCGCGGGGCAGGGGCTATGGCTCTGACTTATTGGCATTGGCGCAAAACGCGACCGAAGGTCTGACGTTGTGGACGTTTGAGGCGAACACAAAGGCGCAGGCGTTTTATCTGGCGCATGGTTTTGCCGAGGCCGAACGCACCGATGGTGCGGGCAATGACGAAAAGCTGCCCGATATCCGATATGTCTGGGGCAAGGAGACAACGTGATGGCCAAAGGTCCGGTGTTGATTGAGCTGGAAGACGACACAGCTGCGCGCCCCAATGTGACAGACGCACCACCCGTGCCGGATGTTGAAGGGATGGCTCCGCCGCAAGGCCGCGCAATGCAAACGGTCGCCCAAATGGCCGCGCGGCCGCCGTCGCGTATGATGCGCTGGTTTTGGGGGTTGCTCGGCGCCGTACTCACCGCGGCGCTGGGGGCTGCCGCGTGGGATTTCGTCTTTGGCTGGATCACACGGCAGCCGATCTTGGGCGCGATTTTTGGCGGTTTGCTGGGCGCTTTTGTGGTGGTGGCGCTGATCGTTGCAGCGCGCGAAGTGTTGGCCTTGCGGCGATTGGCGCGCATCGACAGTTACCGACATGCAGCGGCGCAAGCGTTGGAGGCTGCTGATTTGGCACAGGCGCGGGCGCTGACCAAACGCCTGACGGGGCTTTACCGCGCCCGGGCTGATATGACCTGGGCTCAGGATCGGTTCCATGATCTGGCCAAAGATCAAATGGACGCCCACGGCCTTATCGCATTGGCCGAGCGGGAGCTTATGGTCCCGCTGGATCAGGCCGCTGAAGCTGAAATTCGCGCGGCAGCAAGGCAGGTGGCGACGGTCACGGCGCTGGTTCCAGTGGCCTTGGCCGATGTTGTGGCCGCGCTCACCGCCAATTTGCGCATGATCCGCCGCATATCCGAAATTTACGGCGGCAGGTCCGGCGCGTTGGGCAATTGGCGCCTGACGCGGGCTGTGCTGTCGCATCTTGTGGCCACGGGTGCGGTGGCTGCGGTTGATGACCTTCTGGAGCCGCTGCTTGGCGGGTCCGTTTTGGGCAAGCTGTCGCGGCGTTTTGGCGAAGGTCTGGTTAACGGGGCGCTGACGGCGCGCGTTGGCGTGGCGGCGATGGATGTGTGCCGCCCGGTGCCTTTCCATGACGTCGCGCGCCCAAAAGCGAGCAGCATCGTGAAAACCGCGCTCAGTGGGCTTTTCACGAAAGGGGATTAATCCCCGCTCAAGATCAGCGCAGATTGACCTGCAAGGCGTCGAACTTGTGGAAATGGTAGCTGTCTGCATGGTGCGGCATGCCCGCAAGTGACAGGTCCGGGAACGCGGTAAACAGCTTTTGCAGACCAACCTGCAATTCCATGCGCGCCAATTTTGCGCCCACGCAGAAATGCAAGCCGCCGCCGAAAGCCACATGCGGCTTAACGGGCCGCTCCGGGCGGAACGTGTCGGGCATGTCCCACACCGCCGGATCGCGCCCGGCGGCGGACAAGACCAGTGCCACTTGATCCCCGCGTTTCAAAGAAACCGCCCCCAGTGTGGTGTCCTCGTAAGCATAGCGCGTAAAGACATGCAGCGGTGGTTTGAACCGCAACACTTCCTCCACAGTGGCCTCTATGCGGGTGTCTGACAGCGCTTCTGGCGTGGTCTGGTTTTCCAAAAGACAAGCAACCGCATTGCCCATCGAATGCACTGTGGCTTCATGCCCTGCATTCAAAAGCAACACACAGGTGCCGATCAATTCATCGGCGGTTAGTTTCTCGCCGTCTTCTTCTGCGGCGATCAACTCGGTGATCAAATCATCACGGGGGTCTTTGCGTCGCTCTTCCACATAACCTCGCAGAAAATCTGCGAACTCTTGCGCGGCGGTGTTGGCCGCATCTTCGGTTTTGCGGTCGCGAGAGGCTTGATACATGGCGACCATCGCCGTGGACCACCGCAGCAGATCAGGGCCCATATCTTCGGGCACACCCAGCAACCGGGCAATGACGCGCACCGGAACCAGCTGGCAATACTCCGGGATGAGGTCCAGCGTGTCTGTGCCTTTCATCCCAGCCAGAAGATCGTCGCAAATCTCGTTCAGATCGGGTTGCAGCGCGCCTATACGCCGACCCGTGAAGGCACGCAGCACCAAGCCGCGCAGCCGCGTGTGGCGCGGCGGCTCTAGATCCAGCATGGAATGGCGTTCCACGGCATCGAAGGCTTGCAAATGATCCGGGACCGGTTGTGCCAGTTCCGACGGGATCTCGCGCCCAAACCGTTTGTCGCGCAACAGCGCGTTGACGGTCGCGTGGTCAAAGGCTGCGTGCATATTCATCGCATCCCACCACAAAACCGGGCCAGCTGTGCGCGCGGCGGCATAGGTGGGAAACGGGTTTTGAACGAAGTCGGGGTCGCGAAGGTCTGGCAGTTTCATGGGAGATGTTGTTGTCGTTTGCCACAAAAACCACAAGGCCCGATTTGGGGGAAACTGTCGCTAGTCCAACTGCATCAGACTTGCGCCTGTTTCGATCTGGCCTGGTGGCATTTTTGCGTCTGGCATCCCGACCACAGACAGTTTCTGCAGTTTTGACACCAGTCCGTCTGGCACCCGAATGTGGCGCGGCCTTGAATGGCCCGAGGCAGCGTCCAGTTCAATGCGCGCGATAACATGGTCACCCGAGATCGCCACCGTGCTGGCACAAGGCAGCGCTTCGAGCATTGATTTGAATAGCTCGGGTGCCTGACTAGAGCCTTCCCAAGGCTTGCCGGTCGTGGACGCGGTTTCGATGGCCAAATCCGCTTCGCGCACGATGGCAAGAATGTCTTCTGGCCTGCGCAGCGCGTGCTCCAATACATCCGTATCTCGGCGCGCAATGAGATGCCGCACAGCACCAGCCGCAAAACGCGCCGCAGGGGAAAACGGCACGCCCATTGCGACCGCAGCACGCTCAAACAGCGATTGAGTGTCAATTGGTGCCTGCATCATTCCGACGTATCCAAGAGGGCTTTCGCGCCCAAATCGGCACGCTTCACTCGAGAAAGCGCCAATTGGGTGGCCTGAGGACACAGCGTGAGGAATGAAAACAAGTTCATGGTTTGGTGACGCACAAAATCAAAGGGTCGCGCACAGCGCGAAAGAGGGGATCCAGCATAAAAGCCTACACCCAAGGTGTGCGCTTGTGCCCCGGAAAACAAAAATGTTGTGCAAATATCGCGGGATTGTGAACCTTGAGGCACACCTATGCGGCATTGCCAGGCAATCAACCGCAAAATTGGCACGCCCTCCAAACAGAAGGGCGCGCAACAGATCCCTTTAAACGGGCTCTTGTGTGTATTTGCGCAGCTCTGCGCGCGCCACCTGTCGGCGGTGTACGGCATCTGGGCCATCAGCCAGGCGCAACGTACGCTGACCGGTCCAGGCGTGGGCCAGAGGCGTGTCTTGGCTGATACCTTGGCCGCCGTGCATCTGCATCGCTTCGTCAATCACGTTCAACGCCATGCGTGGCGCGATCACCTTGATCTGGGAAATCCACGGTGCCGCAGCACGCGCATCGCCCTGGTCCATGTACCACGCGGCCTTGAGGCACAGCAGGCGGGCCATTTCGATCTCCATCCTGCATTCCGCGATGATGTCATAGTTGGCGCCAAGCTTGGCCAGTGGTTTGCCAAACGCTTCTTTGGCCAGCGACCGGCGGCACATCAGTTCTAGGGCTGCTTCGGCTTGCCCGATGGAACGCATACAATGGTGAATACGGCCAGGCCCAAGACGGCCTTGCGAAATTTCAAAGCCTCGGCCTTCGCCCAACAGCATGTTTTCAGCAGGCACGCGCACGTTGCTGAAGCGGATATGCATGTGGCCATGCGGCGCATCATCCCGCCCAAAGACCTGCATCGGGCGCAGGATCTCGATACCTTCGGACCCGGCTGGCACAACGATCATGGAATGACGCGCATGGCGTGGCGTGTTTTCGTCGCCTGTGCGGACCATGACGATATAGACCTTACAGCGCGGATCGCCCGCACCTGAGGCCCAGTATTTTTCACCGTTCAGCACATAATCATCGCCGTCGCGCACGCAGGACATGGAAATATTGGTCGCATCAGATGACGCAACATCCGGCTCTGTCATCAGATAAGCCGACCGGATTTCGCCATTCAGAAGTGG
>JABSSA010000289.1 GCA_013214665.1 Paracoccaceae bacterium | reverse complement strand
TCGACGCCGCCGAAGCGGACCGCCTGCGCAAAGTCTATTGGCGCGACTATGGCACCACGTTGGCCGGGTTGATGGCGGAACACAAGATCAACCCCGATCCATTTCTGGAAGACGTACATGACATCTCGATGCACGCCCTCACCCCTGACCCCTCGCTGGCCGCCCGGATTGATGCGCTGCCCGGGCGCAAGATCATCTACACCAACGGCACCGCGCCATATGCGCGCCGGGTGATTGCAGCGCGCGGTCTGTCGGGGCTTTTTGATGCGGTCTATGGTGTAGAACACGCCGCCTATCAGCCAAAGCCCGCCCAAGCCGCGTTTGACAAGGTCTTTGCCCAGGATGGCCTGACCCCAACCGAGGCTGCGATGTTCGAAGATGAACCGCGCAATTTGGCCGTGCCGCACGCGCTTGGAATGCGCACGGTGCACGTGGCCGAAACCGCCGATCCCGCGCCGCATGTTCAGCATCACACCGATGATCTGACCGGGTTTCTCGCTCAAATCACCGTGTGAGGCAGGATGCCGCGTGCACCATCGCGGCCAAGGGTCTATGTCTGATCCCATGACACAAGACAGCTGTGACATCCTGATTTCCGGCGGCGGCATCGCCGGCCTGACCGCGGCGGCCGTCTTTGGCACAGCCGGGTTCTCCGTGATCTGTGTGGATCCGGCCGCCCCGGTGATGGAACGCGACGCCCCAACCTCCGATCTGCGCACCACCGCGCTGTTGCAACCGGCGCGCAGCTTGCTGGAACGCGCAGGCGTCTGGCCTGCGCTTGCCCCGCATGTCGCCCCTTTGCAGGTGATGCGCATCGTGGACGCGGGCGGCCCAGATGGCGCGGCCCGCGTGGTGCGGGATTTCAACGCCGCTGACGTCTCGGACCTGCCCTTTGGCTGGAACGCCCCCAACTGGCTGCTGCGGCGCGAGCTGGTGGCCCGACTGGCCATGTTGAACAACGTTGAGTTTTGCGCAGGCGTGGGGGCCGAGACGCTCTTTACCCGCACCACCGGCGCACGTGTAGGCCTTAGCGACGGACGGCGCATCACAGCCAAACTGGTGATCGCCGCGGACGGACGCGGATCGCCGATGCGCAAGGCGGCAGGGATCGGCGTGACGACCAAACGCTATGGGCAAAAGGCGCTGGCCTTTGCCGTCACCCATGACGCACCGCATGACAATATCTCAACCGAAGTGCACCGCAGCGGCGGCCCGTTCACCCAGGTGCCCCTGCCGGATTACGAAGGCAAGCCTTGCTCTGCCATCGTCTGGATGGACAGTTCCGCAGCGTCCCAGGCCCGGCTTGATATGGACGTGAGCGCATTTGAGGCCGAAATGACAGACCGCTCCGCCCATCTCTTTGGCCCGCTGAAACTGGCCTCGCGCCGTACGATTTGGCCGATCATTTCGCAACGGGCCGAACGGTTGTCAGCCCAACGGTTGGCCCTGATCGCTGAGGCGGCGCACGTCGTTCCGCCCATTGGCGCGCAAGGCCTGAACATGTCACTGGCGGACACTGCTTGCCTGTTGGAGCTGGCGGAGGCCAATCCAGCGGATTTGGGCGGCGCGCAGATGCTTGACGCCTATGAAGCCGCGCGGATGAAGGATGTGCGGCTGCGCGTGGCAGGCATCGATATGTTGAACCGGGCGAGCCAAATGCAGGGCCAGACGCTCTAAGATGCCCGCGCTTTGGGGTTGCAGGCGCTTTACGGCGCGCGCCCGGTGCGCGAGATGCTCATGCAGATGGGGCTTGGCTTCCGAAAGCTCGGCTGACCTGCGCCGTAGGGCGGGGTTCACCCCGCCTTACCGCAGGTTTCAGATCAGATCACCTTGTCGACCACACGACGCAACCGCGCCACAGTGCCGTCAACGTCATACAGCTTGTCGAGCCCGAACAACCCAATGCGGAAGGTGCGAAAATCCGCAGGCTCATCACATTGCAGCGGCACGCCCGCCGCGATCTGCATCCCTTCAGCGGCGAATTTCTTGCCGGTCTGAATGTCCGGGTCCGCCGTATAGCACACCACCACACCCGGCGCGCCAAAGCCATCCGCAGCCACGGATGTCACACCTTTCTCCGCCATAAGCGCGCGCACCGCATTGCCCAGCGCCCATTGCGCTTCTTTCAGCTTGTCAAAGCCATAGTCCCGCGTCTCCAACATGGTGTCGCGGAACGCGCGCAGCGCATCTGTCGGCATGGTGGCATGATAGGCGTGACCGCCGTTTTCATAGGCCTGCATGATCTGGTGCCACTTCTTCAGATCAATCGCAAAACTGTCTGAGGTCGTCTCTTCCAGCCGCGCCTCAGCGCGCTCTGACAACATCACCAAGCCGGCACAAGGTTGCGCGCTCCACCCCTTTTGTGGGGCCGAG
>JABSSA010000288.1 GCA_013214665.1 Paracoccaceae bacterium | reverse complement strand
GCGGCGCTTGTGTCAGCACCGCCCGCGCCGGTGACGCTGGTCAGATCCAGCGCGCCCGCGTCAAACTGGGCGTTGATCTGCGGCGTGCCATTCAGCGAGATGTCCGCCGCACCACGCAACGCGTTGCCGCCCAGATCCGCGCTCAGCTCGCGCAAAGAGAGCTTTCTGTCTGACGTCAGCGTCAGATCCATCGCGGCTTCAACCTTTTGCCCCAAACCAGCCGGCAAGCCGGGGGCGGGCAAGGCCAGCGCGCGCATGAACGCATCGGTGCTGGGGATGTTCATGCGCACATTGCCCGCCACATCCCCGCCAGTGTTGGCGCGGCCATCCACTGAGACAGAGGCACCGCCCGCCGAAATCGTCGCCTTCACGGGCTGCACCTGCCCAGCGATGAAGCTCGCGAATTGATCAATCGTGGCGTCCAGTGTCACCACCTCCCCCGCCGGGTTCAGCGCGGCACGAATGACTGCCGGGCCCAGCCGCTCGGGCCAATCCAGTGTCAGGTCCACCTGATCATAACGCACCAGATCGCTGCCTTCGGCGTCATAGATCAGCGTGGCGTTGGTGACGTTCAGCCGTTCGATGGAAAAGGCTTGCGGGGCGCGGTTCGGGTCTGTGGTTGTTTCAATCTGTGCATCGCCGCTGGCATCGGTGAATTGCCAGCTGGCCCGCCCATCCGCGCGGCTTTCCAGCCGGATGGTTGGGGAGGTTGCTTCGATATTCTTGATGCGGATTTCGCCTTGCAAAAGCGCGGCGGCATCAATCCCGATGGCCGCGTTTTCGGCGGTGAGCATCGGGCCCTTATCGGTCCAGTCCGGGTTGCCAACTTCCAGCCCGCCGATGCGCGCGCCCAGCACCGGCCAAACGGTCATCGACACATCGCCGGTGATCGCGACATCGCGCCCCGTAAAGCTACGCATCTGTTCAGCGGCCAAACGCGCGATGCGGTCGGCAGGTAAAAAGAACACCGACACCACCGCCACGATGGCCAAGACCACGATCAATCCGATCAGCCGCAAAATCCAACGCATGAGCACCCCCTGTTTGAAACCAGCGTAGCGGGGCTTTGGTGTGCGGCCAAGGCTTCCCCTGCCGTCTTTGGTCAGATAAAGCGCAGACATGAGCCAGAACCCGCCAGAGCTGCGCCCCGATATCGCACCCAGCATTCAGCTAGAGCAGGACCGCCGCGCCGGTCAGCCTTCGATTGGTATGGTCAGCCTTGGCTGCCCCAAAGCCTTGGTCGACAGCGAACGGATCCTGACGCGCCTGCGCGCCGAAGGCTACGGCATTTCGCCCGATTATTCAGGCGCGGATGCGGTGATCGTGAACACCTGTGGCTTTCTTGATTCCGCCAAGGCCGAAAGCCTGGATGCGATTGGTGAGGCGCTGTCTGAAAACGGGCGGGTGATTGTCACCGGCTGTCTGGGGGCGGAGCCGGAATATATCACCGGCGCGCATCCCAAGGTGCTCGCCGTGACCGGCCCGCATCAATATGAACAGGTGCTGGACGCCGTCCATGCCGCTGTGCCGCCCGCGCCCGATCCGTTCATTGATCTGTTGCCTGCCTCCGGCGTGTCGCTGACGCCCCGGCATTACAGCTATCTCAAGATTTCCGAAGGCTGCAATCACGCCTGCAAATTCTGCATCATCCCCGACATGCGCGGCAAACTGCAAAGTCGCCCGGCCCATGCGGTGCTGCGCGAGGCGGAAAAGCTGGTGGAGGCAGGTGTGAAGGAACTGCTGGTGATCAGCCAGGACACCAGCGCCTATGGCGTCGATATCAAGCACAAGGAAGATCGGGGGCACCGCGCCCATATCACCGATCTGGCCCGCGATCTGGGGCAGTTGGGGGCCTGGGTCCGGCTGCATTACATTTACCCCTATCCGCATGTGCGCGACCTGATCCCGCTGATGTCGGAGGGGTTGGTTCTGCCTTGTCTCGATATCCCGTTTCAGCACGCGCATCCCGACACGCTCAAACGCATGGCGCGGCCCGCAGCTGCGGAGCGCACATTGAACCGCATCGCGGAATGGCGCGCGATCTGCCCCGAGATCACGCTGCGATCGACCTTTATCGTGGGCTATCCCGGTGAGACCGAGGCCGAGTTTCAAACGTTACTTGACTGGATGGATGAGGCACAGCTCGACCGGGTGGGCTGTTTTCAATACGAAAACGTGGAAGGGGCGCGGTCAAATGCGTTGCCGGATCACGTGCCGGCAGAGATCAAACAGGACCGCTGGGAGCGGTTCATGGAAAAGGCGCAGGCCATTTCCGCCGCCAAGCTGGAGGCCAAGGTGGGCCAGAGCATCGAGGTGATCGTGGATGAGATCGACGAGGAGGCCGCCACCTGCCGCACCAAGGCGGATGCGCCCGAGATTGATGGAAACCTCTTTATTGATGAGGATTTTGCCCATCTGAAGGTGGGCGATATCGTGCGTGTCACCGTGGATGAGGCCAGCGATTATGACCTCTGGGGGCGGCTCAACAGCGGCGGCACTTGAAAATGTTCTCTTAATGTTCTATTTTCGTGTTCCACCTTTTCGGAGCACGCCCATGCCTTTCGATGACCATTTCCTGCCCGGCCTTCTTGACGCACAGCAAGCCACGCTGCCGCTGACGCAGCCCGCGCCTGCGACGGAAAAGCAAATCGCTTATGCCCGCGCGTTGGCGGCGCGCAGCGGGGCGGAAATCCCGCGCGCGGCCTTTCGCGACAGGCAGGCGATATCGGCCTGGATTGATGCGCAGAAGGCCGCGAGGCCTGTGTCGCGCTTTGATGCGATCCCAAGTGCCAAACAGGTGGCCTTTGCAGAACGTATTGCGCGGCTGAAACGGCGGCAAATCCCGCCTGAGTGCTTTCGCGACAAAAAGATGATGTCCCGCTGGATCGACAGCAACAAGCCCTAAGCGCCGCCCCAAGGCGCATCGACGCGCCTTGCCCGCGCGCTGCGGCAGCGTGTCTCTGTCAATGGCCGTGGGGCAGCCCTAGATATGGGCCATGAGCGATGACACCCGAGTTCTCTACAATCAAACCTGCCCCGTGTGCCGGTATGAAATCCACCACTACCGCGACTATGCGCAAGGGCAAGATCTGGCCATCGCGTTCGATGATCTGATGACTGATGATCTGGCGTGCTGGGGGCTGACGCAGGACGAAGCGGCCAAACGCCTGCACGTTCTGCATCAGGGCCGTATCATTGCGGGCATTCCCGCGTTTCTGGTCTTGTGGCAACAAATGCCACGCTATCGCTGGCTCGCGCGGATTGTGGGGTTGCCCGGTCTGCGCCAATTGGCGAGCGTTGCCTATGACTACGTGCTCGCGCCCGTTATCTACGCCTGGCACAAACGCAGACAGGCGCGGTTGAGCGCGACTTAGTCACCCACGACAAAGCTCGGTTCACGCGTCGGTGTTCCAACATAGGGCGCGCGCCGGTCCGTGGGTTGGCGCATACAACAATAGTTCCAGGGCATTTTATGGCAGCCACGTCATCCTTCCGTTGAAAACCGCGCCAGCCTCACCAAAGCGCCTGCCCGGGGGGCGGACAGGCGCTCGCCCGGCGCCGCTTCGCGGCTTGTTCCGGGCGAAAAGGTTAGGCGCGACACGGGGCGCGAGCTTCCAATAGGGTGCTACAGTTGTGACGCCGTCTGGCGCACCACCTCCAACCGCTGGGCGTTGGGGGGATGTGTGCCGAGGAACCGATTGCCCGGATCTGGGATGCGGTTAAAGAACTGCGATCCGCGCAAGGGATCATACCCCGCCTTGTCGGTGATGATCGTGCCCAGCCGATCGGCCTCAAGCTCAAAGTCTTTGGAATAGGTCCGCGCGCCCACCGTTGCGCCCAAACGCTGCGCATTCTGAACGGCACCCGTGTCGGCCCCGGTCAACGTGGCAAGCCCCGCAAAGATCACCGCCCCGGTGACGGCATTTTGCTGCTGTCGCGCCAGATGACCTTCGATGTGATGCGCCGCCTCATGCCCCATGACAAAGGCAATCTCGTCTTCGTTGCGGGCCTGTTCGATCAGCGCGACGGTAAAGACGATCAGGGGCCGCCCATTATCAAGCGTCTGAAACGCGTTGGCGGGTTGATCCGGGCGCGTGTCCACCGCGATGCGGAAATCGCAATTCACACCAGAGGTTCGCTGGCGGCATTCCCGTTCGGCCACAGGCTCAAGGCGCGCCTGCACCGCCGAAAAGGCCGCCGCCGCGGCCTGGGACGTGCGCAACGCATCTGGCGTGGTTGCAGCCTGTTGCGCCCCGGCTGTTCCGGGCGCTTGCGCTGTTGGCGTGTCGCAGGCCGCGAGCGCGGCGGCGATCCCAAGAAAGGCGAGCAATCGTAGCAAGTTCAGGCAACCTTTGTGGTATGTCTCACCAAAGCATGTATCATCGCAGCAGGGTTGGTCCAGCCCATAACGGGGAAGTGACCGGCCCTTCGGCGGAATGGCACGCGCGCAGAGCAAAGGACAGGCACCCCATGTTCACCATCGAACACGAATTCGACGCCACTGTGATCACCTTGATCGACGAAGGCAGAAGCCCCCTGTTGGAGGATGTGACCGTCAACGCGTTTGATGATTGCATCACGGTCGAACAATACGACGCCCGCACCGATCAGGTGGCCAAAATCACCCTCTCTCCTGATCAGATCCGCGACCTTGCCGCAGCGCTTGATCTGCCGGAAGGCGTGTATCGCCGCCCTGTTGCTGAACCCAAAGCACGAAAATAGGGCTGGAATTCTGACCTATTTCTGATAGCAGTCGATCAGGGAGGCACGTCACATGGCTATCAGTTCAAATATTCGCACCTATTTCAACGGCACCTGGCACAATGCGGATGTGCCCATTATGGGCGCCGCGGATCACGGCGCGTGGCTGGGCAGTTCGGTCTTTGACGGAGCGCGCTTTGTGAACGGCAAAGCGCCTGACCTGTTGGCCCATTGCACCCGCGTAAACAACTCCGCCCGTGCTCTGATGCTGGAACCAACGGTGTCGCCAGAAGATATGGTGGATCTGGTCTGGGAAGGGCTCAAGCTCTTTGCGCCTGACGAAGCCGTGTATATCCGGCCCATGTACTGGGGCGTCGACGGTGATGTAACCGCCATTGTGCCCCAAGCCGATACAACAGCCTTTGCCATCTGCCTCGAAGCTGTGGCGATGGCGCCTGAAACCGCCACAGCCACATTGGCCACCACCCAATTCCGGCGCCCGGTTTTGGAAAGCTCGGTTGTGAATGCAAAGGCCGGGTGCCTCTATCCCAACAACGCCCGGATGCTGACCGAAGTGCGCGCCAAGGGCTTTACCAATGCCCTGGTCACCGACGCGATGGGCAATGTGGCAGAAACGGCGACGGCGAACATCTTTATGGTCAAGGACGGTGTGGTGAAAACGCCTGTGCCCAATGGCACCTTCCTGGCTGGCATCACGCGGTCACGCCACATGACCAATCTGCGCGCAGATGGCGTCGAGGTTGTGGAAACGGTTCTGAACTACGATGATTTCCGCGCCGCAGACGAAGTATTCCTGACCGGCAACATGACCAAGATCACGCCGGTCGTGGCCTTTGAAGACACGCAATATCAGGTGGGGCCGATCACGCGCCGCGCCCGCGAGATGTATTGGGATTGGGCCGCGAGCACCTGACACGCGTTTCTTGCGTTGCGCCTCCTTGTGGCTTCCGTCAATATGATCGCCGGACAATTGGAGGGCGCCATGCGTAAGTTTCTCGTGGTTTTGGATGACAGCCGCGAATGCATCAATGCGATGCGGTTTGCCGCCATGCGCGCCGCCCATACCGGCGGTGGGGTTGAGATCCTGTCGATCATTCCGCCCGATGAGTTCAATCACTGGATTGGCGTTGGAAATGTCATGCGAGAAGAGGCGCGCGAGCGCATCCACGCGCATTTCGAGGTCTTCGCCAAATGGATGCGCGACAAGCAAGGGGTAGACCCTGAGCTGGTGATCCGCGAAGGCCATCCCGAGGCCGAAATCATGGCGCAGATTGCCGAGGATCCCGAGATTGGCGTGCTCGTGTTGGGCGCTGGCACGGACCGCAAGGGCCCCGGCCCCCTCGTCACACAGCTCAGCCGCAATTCTGGCGCTTTGCCGGTGCCAATCACCATTGTACCGGGTGATCTGAGCAAAGAGCGCCTCGAAGCGATCACATGACCCAACACATCGGGGCTGTGGCGCTGGTCGTCCCGGATTATGACGCCGCAATCGCCTTTTACTGTGACACGCTGGGCTTTTCTCTCACAGCAGACGAAGATCAGGGTGGCGG
Organism: Paracoccaceae bacterium; assembly: GCA_013214665.1. Classification (GTDB taxonomy): domain Bacteria; phylum Pseudomonadota; class Alphaproteobacteria; order Rhodobacterales; family Rhodobacteraceae. The sequence continues at coordinate 10,508 of JABSSA010000288.1, read as the reverse complement.
CAAACGCTGGGTTCTGGTCACACCTCCGGGCGCCTCGGAAACCCGCCTCTTGCTGGCGCAAGCCAAAGGCGCGGACCAAGAGGCCGCGATTGGCAACCAGATCGGCGGGCGGGTCTTTTTGTTTTTGCACACCGATGACTTTGATGCCGATCACGCAAGGATGCAGGCCGCAGGCGTGACCTTTGAAGAGGCCCCACGCACCGAGCCCTATGGCAAGGTTGCGGTCTTTTGTGACCCCTTTGTTAATCGCTGGGATCTGCTGCAGCTTTTCTGAATTCTCTTTGTAAAAACGGCTGTCTTGGCTACCGTCATGTCATGCGACTGATATTTGCTTCCGTTTTCCTGAGCCTTTTTGCCACTGCCACCCTTGCGTGGGATCGGTTGAGCGATCCCTTTGACCCCAACGAACTGAACCGCAGCGAAAAGCGTCTGTTGCAGGCGGGGCTGTCGTTGGAAGGCACCTACCGTGCCCGGCTGGACGGGCTTTGGGGCAATGGGTCTTGGCGGGCGTTGCGTGCGGCGGTGCCCAACCCCACGTGGCGGTCCGTGGCGCAATTCGTCAAGGAAACCGAAGATCGGTTAAACAACGACAGATGGTCCATCTCGACCGTGCCGGGCACGCGGATGAGCTATCTTGTGCTGCAACGGGATATGAACCGGGATATTGGCGGCGGGGCCAGCGGGTGGCGGTCTTTGAATGGTGATTTGCACGTGCGCGGCTTTGCCACCGATGCCGGTGGGGCGCAGCGCCTGCACAGCCAATTGCGCCGCAGCCGCAAGACCGGCACCACGCCCTATACACTGGACCGCGACAACGTTCTGGTGACCTCGGTCGACATGTTTGACCTGACCAGCGCCTATGCCCGCAGTGATGTGATCAGCGGCCGAGTGCCCACAGTTCTCGTCCAGTTCAACGGCGTGCGCGAGGCGGATGCGCGATTGGTCATCGCCTCGATCCAGGCCAGCGGCCAAACCATGCCCGCTGTGGCACGGGGCGGCGCGATGGCGCGGGCGATTGAGGCGCTGTCACGCCCCGAGCCGCAACCGGCGCCACAGCCCGCGCCAAGCCGCAATCTGGAAGATCAGCTTGTGGGCGTGTTGAATGGCATTCTGGGTCAACAGGTGCCGGGCCTGAGCATCGGCATCTCGCGCGATAACGACACGCAGCCCGCGCCCAGCGTGCCGCAATTCCGGTTGGCCAAGGGGATGGGACTCTACGTCAACAACACCGATATTCTGGTGCCAAACACGCTGACCGACGTTTGCGGTGCCGATGGGCTTGCGATCTTGAACGGGCCGAAGCTGACCGTGGTAAAAGCCGCGCGCGCAGGGATGAGTGTTGTTACGTCCGCGCGTCGTTCCGATCACTGGGTCACCTTCACCGACGATAGCCTGCAACCGCGTGCCTTTGGATTGCAGGGGGTGAGCCTGGCCAATGTGGAAAGCGCGGATTTGCAGATCAACGCGGCGCAGGTGCTGGGCCAGTTTGAAGCCAGCAACCGCCAGACCCGCTATATCACCACGTTGCCCACGGATGTGCGCAACACCGGCGCGCCTATTCTGAACGCACGCGGGCATGTGGTGGGCATGATCACCGGCCCGGTCGATGCGCCAAACGCCAGCGCGACCGAACGCGATTCCCTGCGCGACGTCAGCCAAGCCATCGCCACACGCGACATCCGACGGCTGTTGCAACGCCAACGGATCGTGCACGACAGCGCGGCCTCCGCCAGCAGTGATGCGCAACGCGCTGTGGTCGCTTTGGTCTGCGGCGGCTGACGCATTAGCCTTAGCGATTTAGAATTGCTCTAAGCCTTGACGCCTGCCCGCCCGGATCGCATATCTGTGCACGGACACAGGAGATGCACATGTTCATCCAAACCGAATCGACCCCAAATCCGGCCACGCTCAAGTTTTTGCCAGGTCAAACCGTGCGCGATATGGGCACCGCTGATTTCCCGACGGCTGATGCGGCCGAGAAATCCCCATTGGCCCACCGCATTTTTGGCGTGAGCGGCGTGACAGGCGTGTTTTTCGGGCATGACTTTGTGACCGTCACCAAAGACGACGGCATGGATTGGGATCACCTCAAGCCATCGATCCTTGGCGCGATCATGGAGCATTATCAGTCCGGCGCGCCCGTGATGAACGAAGACGCTAAACCTCAATCCGGCCATGCCGAGCATGATGGCGAAGACGCCGTGGTTGTCGGCCAGATCAAAGAGCTGTTGGATTCGCGCGTGCGCCCTGCAGTGGCACAGGATGGCGGCGACATCACATTCCACGGCTTTGACCGCGGGATTGTCTACCTGCACATGCAGGGTGCTTGCGCGGGCTGCCCCTCGTCGACGCTGACGTTGAAAATGGGGATCGAAAACCTGCTGCGCCACTACATCCCCGAAGTGCAAGAGGTGCGCCCGGTTGCCGTCTGAGGCGGCGCTGACAGGCAGATGCTATTGCGGCGATGTGCGCCTGAAGCTCGCAACGCCGCCGCTGACCACAGCTTATTGTCATTGCTCTGATTGCAAACGCTGGACAGGATCCCCCCTGCCTGCGTTTGCTGCTTTTCCGCGACATGCTGTGGACACATCCCAATTCCCCGCGCCCGGTTTTTCAACCAAAGCCGGGGTGGAACGCTGGATTTGCCCCCGCTGCGGTTCCCCGCTGGCCGCCACATTCGACTATTTGCCCGACCAAATCTATGTGCCCGTCGGCATCTTGGATGACGCGGCAAGCCTTAGCCCTGAGTTGCATTGTCATGCAGATCAGGCGTTGCCATGGCTGTGCCTGTCCGATGAATTGCCCCGCTCAAGCAGCTCGGGCCGCGATCTTTTGAACGAGGCAGGGGCGACCGATGGCTGAACACATCTTGGCCTTTGACACCTCCGGCCCCTATTGCGCGGCGGCCCTGTTGCGCGGGGATGAGGTTCTTGCCACCACGGTGGAAGACATGGCTCGCGGTCAGGCCGAACGTTTGATGGATCTTTTGAACGAAACGCTGGCCGCGCATGACCTTGCGTGGCGCGATCTGACCGCGCTTGGCGTTGGTGTCGGTCCGGGCAACTTTACCGGCATCCGTATCTCGGTTGCTGCCGCACGCGGGCTGGCGATGGGCCTGGGCATCCCCGCCGTCGGGGTCAGCACCTTTGAGGCCAGCCTTGAAGATTCGCAAAACACCGCGCTGGCCCTGCCCGCCCCGCGCGACAGCTTTTACGTGCAAGTGTTTCAGGACGGCGTAGCCGCAGCCGCGGCACAGCATCTGCCCGCACTGCCCGACTCTAGCCAAGCGCGCATCCTGTCGCCTAAACCCGGCGATCTGGTGACCAACATCGCCCGCTGCGCCTTGGCCCGGCACGCCACCAATCCCGGCGCACCCAAACCGCTTTATGTCAAAGCTCCCGATGCGGCGCCTGCCAAAGAGGCTGGCCCAAAAATCCTGACATGACCCCAAGCGATCTGGCCACGCTCCATGCGTTGGCGTTCACCCAATCCCGCCCTTGGTCTGCGCAGGAGTTTGCCGCTCTCCTCAATCACAATTCTGTGTTTTTGGTGGCCCTACCAGACGGGTTTGCCCTCTGGCGGGCCATCGCCGGAGAGGCGGAATTGCTAACGCTGGCGGTAGAGCCCAAAGTACAACGCCGTGGCATCGGCACTCAATTGATGCAGCACGGTCTGCAAGAGGCCGCGACCCGCGCCGATACCGCCTTTCTGGAAGTGGCCGAAGACAATCAAGCCGCCCGCGCGCTTTATGCAAAGCACCAGTTTTCCGAAGCGGGACGCAGACTCGCATATTATGCGCGCACGTCAGGCGATGCCGCAGATGCATTGATCTTGCGCCGCAATCTTGATGCGGCTGAATAAACAGGTGCGCAGAACGCTCCAAGACGTTTCACTCACAAAAACGCGAAAAAGCTGTTGACCCCGTAGCCGACCTGCGGCCTAATCGTTCGATCTAATAACCTGGGCTTTCCGGCCCCAATCACGAACACCTGGGAGATATCGCTCATGACCCTCATGCAGAAATTCCTTGGCGCAGCAGCTTCGCTGGCCATGATGGCTGGCGCAGCAGCCGCCGAACCGGCCCTGATCTTTGATCTTGGCGGCAAATTTGACAAATCCTTCAACGAAGCCGCGTTTACCGGCGCCAAGCGTTGGGCCGACGAAACTGGCGGCAAGTTCCTGGAAATCGAACTGCAGTCCGAAGCACAGCGCGAACAGGCGCTGCGCCGTTTCGCTGAATCCGGTGCAAACCCAGTGATCACAACCGGCTTTGCTTTCGCCGATCCAGTGAACAACGTTGCGGGTGACTATCCTGACACCAAATTCGTCAACATCGACGGCTGGCTGCCCGAAGTCCCTGCCAACGTGCAGCTGATTGGCTTCCAGGAGCATCAGGGCTCTTACCTCGTGGGCATGATGGCGGCGATGGCCTCCAAGTCCGGCACCGTGGGCTTCATCGGCGGGATGGACATCCCTCTGATCCGTCACTTCGGCTGTGGCTTTGCTCAGGGCGTGAAAGCGGTCAACCCAGACGCAACCGTCATTGCCAACATGACCGGCACAACGCCAACAGCCTGGAATGACCCGGTAAAAGGCTCCGAGCTGACCAAAGCGCAAATCGCGCAAGGCGCTGATGTGGTTTACGCAGCTGCCGGCGGCACCGGCGTTGGTGTTCTGCAAACAGCAGCTGACGAAGGCATCCTGTCCATCGGCGTGGACAGCAACCAGAACTACCTGCACTCCGGCAAGGTTCTGACCTCCATGCTCAAGCGTGTGGATGTGGCTGTTTACGATTCGATGAAAGCGGGCGCTGGTATGGAAACCGGCGGCTTCACCATCCTCGGCCTGGCCGAAGAGGGTGTGGGCTATGCTCTGGACGAGCACAACGCGCCGCTCGTTTCTGACGAGATGAAATCCAAGGTTGATGCCGCACGCGAAGCGATCATCAGCGGCGACATCGAAGTCGTTGCCTACTACGCAAACGACAGCTGCCCAGTTCTGGACTTCTGATCCAAACCTGGTGACCTTATCGAGGCCGCGCCGCACATATGTGGCGCGGCCTTTTCTTCAAAAGAGAGACCAGCCCGTATGACGGCACCTGCGATCGAACTCAAAGGCATCTCCAAAGCCTTCGGCCCCGTTCAGGCCAACAAAGACATCTCCATCCGGGTCATGCCCGGCACCATCCACGGAATTATCGGCGAAAACGGCGCCGGGAAATCCACGCTCATGTCCATCCTCTACGGGTTTTACAAAGCGGACGCGGGCGAAATTTTTGTGGGTGGCACGAAAACCGTGATTCCCGACAGCCAGGCCGCCATCGCCGCCGGCATCGGCATGGTGTTCCAGCATTTCAAGCTGGTCGAAAACTTCACCGTTCTGGAAAATATCATCCTTGGCGCAGAAGACGGCAGCCTGTTGCGCCCGTCTCTGGCCAAGGCCCGCAAAACACTGGTTGAGCTGGCGCGCGAATACGAGCTGAACATCGATCCCGACGCCCTGATCGAAGAAATCGGCGTTGGTATGCAGCAGCGCGTGGAAATCCTCAAAGCGCTTTATCGCTCCGCCGATATCCTGATCCTCGACGAACCAACCGGCGTGCTCACCCCCGCAGAGGCGGATCAGTTATTCCGCATCCTCGATCGCCTACGCGAAGAAGGCAAAACCATCATTCTGATCACGCACAAACTGCGCGAGATCATGGAGGCCACCGACACCGTCAGCGTGATGCGCCGAGGCGAAATGACGGCGACCGTCAAAACATCGGAAACCAACCCCGAAGAGCTCGCTGAACTCATGGTTGGACGCAAAGTCCTTTTGCGGGTCGACAAGGTTCCGGCTACTCCAAAAGACACCGTGCTGGACGTGAAAAATCTGCGTGTGGTCGATGAACAAGGCGTCGAACGGCTGCGCGGGATTGACCTGAACGTTCGTGCCGGAGAAATCCTTGGTATCGCAGGCGTTGCGGGCAACGGCCAATCTGAATTGCTCGAAGTGCTTGGCGGTTACGCTGAGGCGACTGGTGAGGTTACGCTGAACGGCAAAAACATTGATCTTACAGGCAAACATTCGGATGGCCGGTCGCGCCGTGCCAATGGCATCGCCCACGTGCCCGAAGACCGCCAGCGCGAAGGTCTGATCATGGATTTCGCCGCTTGGGAAAACACCGCCTTCGGCTATCACCGTGATCCGGCCTACCAATCCGGGCTGTTGATGAACAACGCCGCGATCCGCGCTGAAACACAGGCAAAGATGGACCGCTTCGATGTCCGCCCGCCGCACCCGCATCTTGCTGCCAAGAACTTTTCGGGCGGCAATCAGCAGAAAATCGTGCTGGCCCGGGAAATCGAACGAAACCCTGATCTTTTGCTGGTGGGCCAACCCACCCGCGGCGTTGATATCGGCGCGATCGAATTCATTCACCAACAGATTGTTTCGCTGCGAGATCAGGGCAAAGCCATCTTGTTGGTGTCGGTCGAATTGGAAGAGATCCTGTCCCTCGCGGACCGTGTCGCTGTCATGTTCGATGGCCGTGTCATGGGCGAACGCCTCACCTCGGAAACGGACGAAAAAGAACTTGGCCTGCTGATGGCCGGAATGGAGGCCGCTGCATGAGCCTGTCTTCTTTTGGATCCAAATACTCTGGGGGCCCGGGGGCAAAGCCTCCGACTGGTGCAACATGGGCAAAGCCCCCGACGTATGCATCATGGGCACAGCCCAAGACATCTGAAATTGCGGGTACAGCCCGCCCAATGACGACAAGGGACGCACAATCATGGATGTGATGCCCAAATGGGCCGAGGTGATCCTCGTCCCGCTGATTTCTTTGATCCTCGCGGCCATTCTCTCGGCGCTTGTGATCCTCGCTATCGGCGAAGACCCGGTGGCGGCTGTCAATTTGATGGTCACAGGCGCGCTGGGGTCGACCTACGGTTGGGGATATACCCTCTATTACGCCACCAACTTCATGTTCACCGGCCTTGCCGTTGCCGTGGCCTTCCACGCCGGGCTTTTCAACATCGGTGGCGAAGGGCAAGCCATGCTGGGCGGGCTTGGCGTGGCGCTGATCTGCCTCTTTATTCCCTGGCCGCACTGGTCGATCGCGCTGATTGCTGCAGTTATGGCATCAGCCGTGTTTGGCGCGGCTTGGGCGGCGTTGCCGGCCTATCTACAAGCCAAACGTGGCAGCCACATCGTGATCACCACGATTATGTTCAACTTCATTGCCGCGGCTGTGCTGAACTACATGCTGGTCAACGTCCTGCGCCCGCCGCGCAGCATGGACCCATCGACCGCCCGCTTCCCCGAAGCGGTGCACCTGCCTTCGCTGCATGACATGCTGACCCCTCTGGGCATCAGCTTTTCCAAATCCGCGCCTGCCAATATCTCGCTGGTGATTGCAATCGTCGCCTGCGTTCTCGTTTGGCTGTTGATCTGGCGTACCCCGCTGGGTCTTGAGATCCGCTCCTTTGGCAAATCCGGGCGGGCCGCGCGCTATGCCGGGATCGGCTCAGTGCGTATCACCATGATCGCTATGCTCATTTCCGGTGCGTTAGCCGGAGCTATGGCCATCAACAACGTCATGGGCGAAGCCGAACGGTTGGTTTTGAACGCCGTTGAGGGTGCAGGCTTTATCGGCATCGCCGTGGCTCTGATGGGCCGGTCTCATCCGTTTGGTGTGTTTCTGGCCGCAATCCTCTTTGGCTTCCTTTATCAAGGTGGCGCTGAATTGGCATTGTGGACAGACATTCCACGCGAATTGATCGTCGTCATCCAAGCGTTGGTGATCCTGTTCACCGGGGCGCTCGACAATATGGTGCGTATGCCTCTGGAACGCCTGTTCCTGGCCGCACGCAAGACGGGGGCCTAAGCACATGGATTTCCTGACCTTCATCCAAATCCTCGACAGCACCGTCCGTTTGGCCACGCCATTGTTGCTGGCTTGCCTTGCCGGTCTCTTTTCCGAGCGGGCCGGTATTTTCGACATCGGCCTCGAAGGCAAAATGCTCGCCGCGGCGATGTTCTCGGCCGCAGCAGCGGCTGTGTCCGGCAACGTCTGGATCGGCCTGGCTGCAGGTATCGGCGCATCGCTATTCCTTTCTGCCATCCACGGTCTGGCCTCAATCACTTTCCGGGGAAACCAACTGATCTCCGGGGTGGCCATCAACTTCCTGGCCGCCGGTGTGACCGTTCTGGTGGCGCAAGACTGGTTCCAACAAGGGGGCCGCACACCCCAGCTTCAGGGGGCTGCGCGGTTCGAGGGCTTTGATCTGCCATTTGCCGAAGCGCTCGGCAGCGTCCCTATCTTTGGCCCCACATACGCAGAGCTGGTTTCTGGCCATTCGATCCTCGTTTACATCGCGCTCTTTGCCGTGCCTGCCACATGGTTTGTGCTCTATCGCACCCGCTTTGGCCTGCGCCTGCGGGCTGTGGGCGAAAATCCGGCGGCGGTCGATACCGCTGGCGTCAGCGTTGTGGGCCTGCGCTATGCGGCGGTGGCCATCTGTGGCGTGCTCTGCGGGATCGCGGGGGCCTACCTCGCCACCGCTTTGCAAGCAGGCTTTGTCAAAGACATGACAGCCGGGCGCGGCTTTATCGCGCTGGCCGCGCTGATCTTTGCCAAATGGCGGCCCTGGACCGCGCTTTGGACCTGTCTGCTCTTTGGCTTCTTGCAGGCCATCGCGCTGCGGTATCAGAATATCGAACTGGGTCCTGTCACCCTGCCGGTCCAGTTGATGGACGCCCTGCCCTATATCCTCGTGGTGATCATCCTCGCCGGTGTGGGCGGCAAGGCCATTCCGCCGCGCGCGGGCGGTGAGCCTTACGTGAAAGAACGCTGATACGGCTGGGGGCCGGATATACCGGCCCCCACCGCGCCATGCCGCAAGATCATTGGCAAATCGCCTGCAACGCGCCATGATGCGCGCAGCCAAAGGATGGGGCCAACCCACATCGGCAAGGAGCAGGCCACGATGCACACGGACACAACCGCCGTTCTGACCATCTGTCGGGACGATCGCTATTTCCTAGAGCGGTTTGTGCAGTATTACGGCGGCCTTTTTGGGCGCAACAACATCTATATCATCAGCCACGGCGATGAGCCAATGGTGCGTGAGGTGGCCGAGGGCTGCAACATCTTCCCGGTGCCCGCCATTGAAACCTCAAAGTTCACAATGCTGCACTGGCGCACCAAGAACCACCTCAAGAACGCGCTGCGGCAATGGTACAAACACGTCATCGTCTGCGACGTCGATGAATTCATCGTGGTCGATCCAGCCTCTGGCAAAAACCTGGCCACCTGGCTCGACACCGCCGCGACGGGTACGTTTTACACCGCCATGGGGCTGGAGATCGTCCACCTGCGCGACCGCGAACCAGACGGGATCGACCAAGGCATCCTTGGCCCCCGCCTGCACACCCAAGTGGCGCTGCATTATGCCAAGCCCTGCATCGTCTCGCGCCGGGGCAAGATTGGGCGTGGCGGGCATTACGCGGAATATGATCAGCTGAACATGCCCGAGTTTCTCTATCTCTTTCACATGAAATACTGTGATTTCGATCTGTTTGTCGAAACCGCCAACCGCCGCAACGCCTTTATCGAAGATCAAAAGAAACTGGCCACCGATGGCAAAGTGCGCACAAACCCCAAATGGTTTGCCGACAACCGCGCGGATGAAGCCACCTTTGCCGCCTTTGCCGACAGGCCGGTCGAGACAGGATTTGACCTCAGCCATATCCGTCAGGCCATGCATGACAGCTGGGAACCACGTGGAAACGATCTGTGGCACTTCCACCGGCCCGAGTACAAAGAGCTTTATAAACTGCCGGATCGATTCGCTGGGGCCGATGTGGCCCCGGATTGATCCGGTCCCCGCCTTTTAGATCCGGTCAAAGCGCCACCACATCCCGCGCACCGCATGCCAGCTTGAAAATTCTGTAGGACCAAAGCGCCCTAAGGGCACCCCCACACCTTGAACATGCTGCACCTGCATTGATAGGAGGCATCATGCAAGTCTTCCTCCCTATTGCCGAGGTATCGGTAAACGCCTTTTTGCTGTTGGGCCTTGGCGGTCTCGTCGGAGTTCTCTCTGGCATGTTCGGCGTGGGGGGCGGTTTTCTCATGACACCGCTGTTGTTCTTTATCGGCATCCCGCCAGCTGTGGCTGTCGCAACCGAAGCCAACCAGATCGTCGCCTCCTCCTTTTCAGGCGTGCTTGCGCATTTCCGGCGCAAAACGGTCGATATCCGCATGGGCACCGTGCTGCTGGTGGGCGGGCTTTTGGGCTCTGCGCTCGGTGTGATGATCTTCATCGACCTGAAGTCGCTGGGCCAAGTCGATCTACTGGTGCGCCTGTGCTATGTCGTGTTCCTCGGCATCATCGGCAGCCTGATGTTTGTCGAAAGCCTCAATGCGATCCGCAAAAGCAAGGCGGGCACACCGCCGTCGACCCGGCGCAAGCATGGCATGATCCACAAACTGCCGTTCAAGATGCGCTTCCGTGTCTCCG
>JABSSA010000287.1 GCA_013214665.1 Paracoccaceae bacterium | reverse complement strand
GGGGATCGTGGACCTTTGACCTGTTCGCCGTGCAGCCAAACTTCGCCTTCGTCGGGTCGCATCAATCCAGCGATCAATCGGGTGAGTGTGGATTTCCCGCAACCGGATGGTCCGACAACCGCGCAAAACCCGCCTTCTTCAACCGAAACGTCCAGCCCGTTCAGAACAGGCAAAGGACCATCGGCAGTTTCATAGGCGTGGCGTACGCCTTTGATATCAATCAAGTTTGTCATGTTGGTAGGCCGGGAGCCGAAACCCCCGGCGCAGTCTTATTTCAAGGCAAACCCACCGTCAGGCAAATATGCGTCGGTGAAATAAAGGCTCGCATCTGGTGCGTTCTGGAACTCGTACACCACCTTGATCTGGTCAATCGCGCTGGCCATCCGGTCTGCGTCGATGGTGCCCATGCCGTTGGCTGTGGTGTAGTCGGTGACCACGTTGGCATCGATCGCCAACTGCAAACGCCGCTGTTCCAGAGCCGCATCCGCAGCGGGGTTGCGTGCGACAAGTGCCGGCATGACAGAAGCCGGATCGGCAATCGCATCTTTCCAGCCCATAGCGACAGCGCCAAGGAAACCTTTGACCACGTCCGGGTTATCGGACGCATAATCGGTGTTGACGATGACCGCATTGCCATAGAGGTCGAGACCATAGTCCGCCATTAAGATGGTGGAGATGTCGTCTTCGGGAATGCCAAGGCGGACGAGGTTCAGATACGAGCTGAACGAAAAGCCGGTGATGGAAGACACGTTGCCTTCGGCGAGCATGGGCTCACGCGTTGGGAAGCCCACAGGCTCGACAGTGATGTCATCCATGTTGATGCCGTTTTCGGCGGCAAAGATCGGGAATTGTGCCCATGCGCCATCTGGTGGTGGTGCGCCCAGCACTTTACCGGCCAGATCAGCAGGCCCTTCAACACCCAGCGATTTGCGGCCGATCACGGCGAAGGGTGGTTTGTCGTAGACCATCATGGCCGCGATTACAGGAGCACCTGGGTTTTGGTCCAGAAAACGGATCAGGCTGTTGATGTCAGCGAAACCGATAGGAAATGCGCCTGTGGCCACTTTTGGAATGGCGTCCAGCGATCCGGAGCCGGCCGTGATTTCAACATTGAGGCCGGCTTCTGCGAAGTGTCCGTTGTCGATGGCGGCAAAGTAGGGTGCGGATGGGCCTTCGAATTTCCAGTCGAGGGCAAAGGCGATGTCGGTTGCATGTCCGTCGGCAAAAGCCGCGGTTGTCGAAAACGTCAGCGCCGCGAAGGTCGAGACAATTTTGTTCATATGTTATCCCCAAAAAGTGTTTCGCCGCGCCGGTATGGCGCGGTTCGGTGCACAGACAGACAGATTAGATCATAAGGCGCAAATGTCAGCGCTCTTTTTCCGCTAACTCTGATCTTTTTGCACAATCTTTAAGCGCGCAGGCTAAGCGTTGTGAATGAAACAGGTAATTTTGCGGAGGCAGACACAGGAGGTAGACAAAGGGGATGAGAACGCAAACTCAGCTCACCCAATAGTCTAAGAGCGCGCTGTATCCTATTGTTAATGAACTATTTTCGTTATTGTGTTTGAGCAAAAGGTCATCAATTGCTGCGAACGCGGCAACCTTGCTTGCCTCGGTGCCATCCCAGAGGTCAAGCACGGCATGTGCGGCAGCACCGCTGCTTAATCCTTGAACACTTGCATAGTGCAAACCAATATCCGTCAGCGCGGACAGCCGTACAGTATCTTCGGCTGCTGCCGTCTCAGCTTGTGCGCCGCGCAACAGGTGCAGCACAAAATGGCCTGGAGATATATGCGTATCGGCCAGCATCTCTGTCCAGAATTCGAGGCCTGCGGCATCTGGGAGGCGGTCCAGCACATTGGCATAGGCTTGGGTGACAAAAGTCTCTGGTGACTGCGCAAGCGCGCGCAACGGTTCTGCTTCGGGCTGTTGGAAGAAATGGTCTGAAATCTCTTCCAAAGACATGCCACCAAGGTGGGCCTCGATCCAAAATAAGAGCCCTTGCGCATCCGGCGCACGGTCGAAAAACCCGATGTATAGTGCGACCAGATCATCCACCGCGCCGGGTGAGGCGGGAGGATCAAAGGTTGCGGCCCTCAGCGAAACGGTCAGGTCATCAAACTGGATAAGCTCGAAGTTTGTCAGGTGATCCATGCCCGCGGCGTCCGGACGTCGGTCCGTCACCTGGGTGCCATCTGGCGTTATCTCGATGTGGTAGGTGTCGCTTAACCCGTAAAAGCGCGCGGCGTCGTAACCTGCGCCGCCATCAAGCGTATCGTCGCCTTCCAACCCCAGAAATAGATCATCCGCGGCAGTCCCGGTCAGCTGATCTGCTTCTTCTGTGCCGGTGATGGCCGGGGCGACAGCTTCGGCGAAAAAGTGGTCTACCCGCATGTTCAGTTCAAATTCAAACGGGCCATCGTCACGTTGATCGAGGGTATAGGTGATGTAGGTGTGATCCGATAACGCTTCGACCCTGGCGATATCTGCATCCGTTAGCACGAGGTCCAAGGCCTCTGCCGCGTCCGGCACACGACCCTTGAGCTCCGAGAGGTTGGCGCTGCTGTATTTGGTGAAGGACTTTGTGCTGCTGTCAGTTCCCGCTACCTCAAGTTTGACGTGAAGGTCGTTTTCTAATCTATTGCTTTCAATGGAAAAGCTTAGGCCTTCTGCGCGCAGTGTGACGGTATTTTCAACTGCGCTAGCATGGATAAGTTCGGTTCCCGCATCCCAAATCGAGAAGCCGCGCCATTGGGTGCTGTCTAACAGCAGGCGCATCCGGTCTTCGTCAGACAAGGCCGGATCGCGCGCGTCACCAGCGATTGCCACGCTTTTCAAGGTCTCGAAAAGCTCTGACACTGTGGCGGGCCAGTCCGCATCAAAGCGCAAAGACTGCGCGCCCGATTGCAGGGAATAGCCGTCTTCGGTCAGATTGAACGTGGCGATGGTGGTCTCTTGGTACGTCAGATCAAGCTGCCGGAACGTGCCGTCAGAAAAGGCCGTATCCAGCGCGCGCAACAGGTCTTCTGCGGTGCTGACCGGTGCCAGTTGTCCCCCTG
>JABSSA010000286.1 GCA_013214665.1 Paracoccaceae bacterium | reverse complement strand
CACCCCGGCCAGCGTTGCGGCGGTTCCGGGCGTGGCGCGTTCCTGGGGGCCGCCAAGCGCCTCAAGCACGGTGATCGCGCTGTCGCCAAATCCTTGCGCTTCCAGATAGGCGGCCAGGGCGTGCGGGGCATCGCCGTCGCGCAACAGAACAATCGCGCGCAGTCCCGGCGCGAGCCGGGGACGCAGCCGTTCGAACGGGGCGGCGTGCAGACCGATGCACAACGTGTCTTGCAGCGCCCATCCCATCCGGCTGGCCGCCAGCGCAAAAGTCGAAGGCGCGGGCAACGCAAACCACTCGTCCGCAGGCAGCGATTTCGAAATCGCTGTGCCCGCGCCATACCAAAACGGATCGCCCGAGACCAAAACAACCACTCGACGTCCGCGCATGCCCGTCAGCAAAGGCAGGCCATCGGCGAAGGGCACAGGCCAGGCGATGGTCTCGGCAGTCACGGTGCCGATCATCTCCAGATGACGGGGCGGCGCCATGATCACCTCTGCGGCGTCCAGCGCGGCTTGACTTGCGGCAGACAGTCCCGCAATCCCGTCGGCACCGATGCCGATGATGGTCAACCACGGAGCCTCAGACATGGCCGCAAAGCTCTTGATTTTGGGGGGCACCACCGAAGCCACTGATTTCGCAGCCACCGCCGCAGAGGCAGGGCTCACTGGCATCGTGTCTTTCGCGGGCCGCGTTGCGCGCCCCAAACGCCAGCCCTTGCCGCAGCGCGTGGGTGGCTTTGGCGGGGCGGAGGGGTTGGCCGCTTACCTGCGCGCTGAAAAGATCACCCATGTGATTGATGCGACCCACCCTTTTGCCGCGCAGATGAGCCACAACGCGGTCGCAGCCTGCACGCGCGCGCAGGTGCCGCTCGTTGCGCTGACCCGCCCGGCCTGGCAGGCACAGCCCGGAGACACTTGGCACCACGTGCCCAGCATCGCCGCCGCCGCCGCAGCGCTGGCGCGTCCCGCGCAGACTGTTCTGCTGGCCATCGGGCGCATTCATCTTGCCGCTTTCACGGGCCATCCCCAGCACAGCTATGTCCTGCGTCTGGTCGATGCGCCCGACACACCGCCGCCGTTTCCCCAGCACGAGGTGATCGTGGCGCGCGGCCCCTTTACCAAGGACAGTGATCTGGCGTTGATGCGGTCGCGGGGCGTGTCGCTTGTTGTGTCGAAAAACTCTGGTGGCAAAGGCGCTTACGCCAAAATCGCTGCGGCGCGCGAGATGGGTCTGCCGGTCATCATGATCGACCGGCCCGCCATCCCCGACAGGCAGGAACTGGGCGACAGCGCCGCCGTCCTGGCGTGGATCGCTCATTCCGGCACCGAACGCGGCGTGTAGACAATCGGCGCGCCCGCCCGCTCAATTACCCGCGTGCTGGACGAGCCAACAAGCACCATGGTGCGCATATCCGCCATCTCTGGCGTGGTTTCTTGCAGCGGCACCACGCGGATCACCTCATCTGCCGTGCTGACCGCGCGGGCAAAGATCATGGGGCGGTTGTCGCCGCAGGCGTCTTTCAGGATATCCAGCGTTTTTTCAAACCCTTCGGGGCGGGATTTGGACCGTGGGTTGTAAAACGCCATCGCAAAATCCGCCTCAACCGCCAGCCGCAGCCGTTTTTCAATGAGCGCCCATGGCTTCAGATTGTCCGACAGGTTGATTGCGCAAAAATCATGCCCCAATGGCGCACCCGCCCGCGCCGCTGCGGCCAGCATCGCGGTGATGCCGGGCAAAACCCGGATGTCCAGATCGCGCCACGCAGGCGGGCCAGCCTCAACCGCCTCAAACACCGCCGCCGCCATCGCGAACACACCTGGATCGCCGGAGGAGACGACAACAACCCGCTTGCCCTCTGCTGCCATCTCAAGCGCATGGCGCGAACGATCAATCTCAACGCGGTTGTCAGATGGGTGCAGCGTCAGGCCCGGCCGTTCCGCCACGCGGGCCACGTAAGGGATATAGCCCACCACATCGGTCGCCTCGGCCAGCGCATCGCGCACTTCGGGCGTCACCAGCGCCTCAGCGCCGGGGCCAAGCCCCGCGATGACAACCCAACCGCTCACGGTCTGCGCCCTTGGCCATGCACCACGATGATCGAGAAATAGGGGGTCACCTTGCCTTCGGCCTCCGAGAGCCGCTGCACGGTTTGTTTGGGCATCGTGGCGAACTCCACAAGCCACGCCTTGTCGTATTTCCCCGCCGCGTGCAGCGCGCGTTTCACCTTGTCGATGTTGCGCCCGATCTTCATCACCACCAGCGCATCGGTGGCGGCCATCTGGCTGGTCAGCGTTGTTTCATCCAGCGTGCCCATCAGCACGGTCAGGATATCGTCGCCCCATGTGATTGGCGCCCCTGTCGCCGTCCATGCCCCCGACATACCGGTGATCGCCGGCACAACCTCGACCGGGACGTCGGCGCGCAGGCGTTCATAGAGATGCATGAAAGAGCCGTAAAAGAACGGATCCCCCTCACACAGCACGATCACATCCTCACCCGCATCGGTCAGCGCGCGAATGCGGGCGGTGCAGTCGGTGTAAAAGGCCGACAGGATTTCGTTATAGCGTGGATCAGTCAGCGGAATTTCGGTGGTGACGGGATATTCCATCGCCAGCTCAATTGCGTCCTCCGGCATCAACGGATCGGCCAGCGTGCGCGCCTGACCGGGGCGACCAGCTTTGCGGAAAAACGCGATGTGGCGGGCGTTGCGCACCAGCCGATCGGCCTTGACGCTCAAAAGCTCCGGGTCGCCCGGCCCAAGGCCCACGCCGTAAACGGTGCCTGCACTCATTCTTTGCGACTTCCAATGGCGTTTACGGCGGCCACAGTGATGGCGCTGCCGCCCAAACGGCCCTGAACGATCACGGACGGCACCGGCTGTGCCTCCCACAGCGCGTCCTTGCTTTCCACCGCGCCCACAAAGCCCACCGGGCAGCCGATGATAGCCGCGGGGCGCGGGCAATCGGGATCTTCGAGCATGTTCAAAAGGTGGAAAAGTGCGGTTGGCGCATTGCCGATCGCCACCACGGCCCCGGCCAGATGTGGCCGCCACAGCTCAAGCGCTGCGGCAGAGCGGGTGTTGCCCATCTCAGCGGCCAGCTCGTGCACCCCGTCGGCGTGGAGCGTACAGATCACCTCATTGCCCGCAGGCATCCGCGCGCGCGTGATGCCTTCGCTGACCATGCGCGCATCGCACAGGATCGGCGCCCCGGCTTCCAGCGCATCCCGCGCGGCGGGGACAAATCCGGGCGAAAAGCGCACATGCTCTTCCAGCCCCACCATGCCAGCGGCATGGATCATGCGCACGGCCACCTGTTCTTCATCCGCATCAAACCGGGCCAGATTGGCCTCCGCGCGGATGGTGGCAAAGGATTGTTTGTAGATGGCGGCGCCATCGGTCTCGTATTCGTAAGGCATCAGGGCGTCGAAGTCTCAGCAAGGTGAATTGGGTCGGGCTCTTCCCATGGATGGGCCGGGTCCACAAGAGTGGCATCACGCGGGGTTTCCAGCACAAAGACGCGCCACGGTGTGGTGCGCAAGCCCGGCGCGCCCGTGCGCTGCATCAGGGATTTCAGCGCTGCGGCCTCATGCGCGCCCGCCGGTGCGGCACAGATCAGGCCCTGTTCATGAGAGCCAAGCGCAGGCGGGGGCGCGGTTGTCGCGGGGGCCTCTGTCATCCAGTCGGTGGGCAAAGTGGCGCTGGGCAAATGCCGCGCCATCCGGCCTGCCGTTGCGCCGCCGGTGTCCAAGAACCACTGCGCCATCTGGGTCAGCGCATCCACCGCCGTCTCTGGCGTGACCACAGGGCCCGCTGGCGCGCCATCCGCACGCAGGATCAGACCACCCGCCGCCCCGCGTTCAAACCGAAAATCGGCGGAGGCATCGTGCAGCACGCGCATATCCCCGCAATCAATGCCAAACCCGACTTTCGCAGGCAGTTCCGGCAGCGCCGCAATCCCCGCCATCAGCGCATCATGAACTTGCACAGAGAGATCATCCGCCGCCCAAAACGGCGTCGTCACGATGTTGCGGCGATGTTCAAAGGCGGCGTCCGGGTCCAGCAGGCCAAGGGCGGCGAGACCGTTCAGCAAGGGCGCATGGGCCGCCTCTGTCACACCCCGCAATTGCAGGTTTGAGCGGATGGTGAATTCGATCCCGCCATTGCCATGCGTTATGGCCAGATCACAAAGGCCCTGCACCTGTTCTGCCGTCAAGCGCGCCAGATGTGGGCGCACACGCACCAGATATCCGTCGTCGGCCATCATCGGGCGATAGGCGGTCGGGCACCAGCCATAGGGCACGGCTTTGCGGGCAATCCCGGTCATTGCGCCGCCTCAAGGCTCGCCCGGATCGAATTGCGCCGCGTGGTCCAAAGCCCCGCCTGATCCAGCGCGGCAAACTGATCCAGCATCGCCTGATAGGCCGCCGGGTTGGCCTCTTGCAAAAACGCGGCCACCTCCGGGTCGCCCAGCGTGGCATCGTGGTATTGATCAAAGAGATGCGGCCCCACGACCCCGGCCAGATGGGCAAAGGCCGCCATGTGATCAAGCGTCGCGGCAATCTCTGCCCCGCCGCGGAAGCCATGCCGCATCATACCCTTAAGCCAATCGGGCTGTGTCGCACGGGCTTGGACGACGCGCGCAATCTCTTCGGGCAGCGCGCGGGCGCGGGGGCGGTCGGGCTGGGTGATGTCCATATGATAGAGGTTGGCGGTGCCACCGGTGATGGATTGGGCGGCGGCAAACCCGGCCTCATGGGCGGCATAGTCAGAGGCCATCAACAGATCGGTTTCGGGCAAATCCTGTAAATGCACAAAGCTGTCGGCCTGCGCAACACGGTCCCGGATGCCCGCGGCATCATGGGTCGCGGTCACACCGTCAAAGGCATAGGCGCTGGCCCGCAGCCATGCCTCGCCCGCTGCCGCGCGGCCCTCTTCGGTGTAATCATCCAGATGCGCGCCGATCCCCAAACCGAAAGATCCCGGCGCTGGCCCATACACCCGCGCACCGGGGGTTTGCCCCGCATAGGGGTTCCAGTCCGGCGCCTCGTCCCGTGCGGCCAGCGCATGGGTGGCCTGCGCAAAAAGCGTGGCGAGCGTGGGGAACACATCGCGGAACAGGCCAGAGACACGCAAGGTGACATCAATGCGCGGGCGATCCAGATCGGTGATGGGCAACACTTCGATGCCCGATACCCGCTCTGATCCCTGATCCCAAACGGGTTTGCAGCCCAAAAGATGCAGCGCCATGGCGAATTCTTCGCCCGCCGTGCGCATCGTGGCCGAGCCCCACAGATCAACGATCAGGCCCTTGGGCCAATCGCCTTCATCCTGCAAATGCTGGCGCACCAGCTCTTCGGCCAGTTTGACCCCCTGCGTATAGGCCGCCTTGGTCGGCACTGCACGCGGATCGGTGGTGAAGAGGTTCCGCCCGGTGGGTAACACATCCGTGCGCCCGCGATACGGCGAGCCAGACGGGCCGCCCGCAATCCGGCGTCCGTCCAAGGCGCGCAGCAAACCGTCGCGCTCGCCGGTGATGGAGGCGGCAGTGTTATAAGGGCTGTCTGATGCCTGATCACGGCCCCAGATGTGCAGCCCATCGCCAAACTGGCTTTCCTTGATGTCACAGACAAACCGGTCAATCCGCGTCAGCGCCTCGGCGCTGCAGGTGGCGCGCTCAAGGCCAAGATCATCCTCCAAACCGATGGCCTGCGCCTCGGCGCGGATGTCTTCCTGCAACCGGTCGCGGCGCTTTGGGTCGAGCCCGTCCGCGTTGGAAAACTCATCCAGCAGCGCTTCGAGATAGGCGAGCTTGTCTGGCGTGGCCGATTGCTTTTGCGGCGGCGGCAGATGCCCTAGCGTGACCGCCCCGATACGCCGCTTGGCCTGTGCCGCTTCGCCCGGATCATTGACGATGAACGGATAGATCACCGGGGTTGCTCCGATCAACGCCTCGGGCCAGCAGGCATCCGACAGCGCAACCGATTTCCCCGGCAGCCATTCCAGCGTGCCATGCGCGCCGATATGGATCAGCGCATCCGCCTGCGCCCGCAGCCACAGGTAAAACGCCACATAACCATGGCGCGGTGTGCGGCCCAGATCGTGATATTCCTCATCGCGCAAATCGGGCGTGCCCCGCTCAGGCTGCAATGCGATCAGAACATTGCCCCGGCGAAGGGCGGCAAAGTGAAACGCGCCATCTTGCGTCTCTTGCGCGGGATCACCCCAGGCGGCGGCCAGATCGTTCCGCAAGCTTTGCGGTAGGCTGGCCAGTGCCGCGCGATAGGCGTCAAGCGGCCAGGCGATGGTGTCCTGCCCCAGCGCCTCTGCCAGATCTGTGGCACCTGCCAGTGGGGGCACGGCATAGCCCGCGCCGCTCAGATCCGCCAAAATCGCCTCGGCTGAGGCCAGCGGATCCAGCCCTACGGCATGGGCCATATTCCAGTCTTTGCCGGGATAGGTGGACAACACCAGCGCCAGCCGCCGATCCGCTACGGGCCGCGCTGCGAGACCGGCCCAAGCCTGCACCTTATCCGCAATCGCCGCAATCCGCGCGGCATCCGCCCGGTGCGCCCAGCGGGCGAATTCCAGATGCGGGTCGGTATCCTGCGGCTCCTTGAACGAAGCCACCCCCGCAAACAGCCGCCCGTCCACTTCGGGCAACACCACATGCATCGCGAGGTCTGCCGGGGACAGCCCACGCTCTGCCTCGTCCCAAGCATCGCGCGTTGAGGTGGCCAGCGCCAGCTGAAACACCGGCACGTCGCCTGCATCGAGCGGGCTGTCACCCTGCGCGCCCTTGCCGGAAAAGGCGGTCGCGTTCACGATGGCCACGGGGCTCAGCGTGCCGATCTGCGTGCGCAGCCACTCTGCCGCATCGGGCGCTTTGAGCGACGGTGCAAACAGGCCCAGCACGGCAAATCCCCGCGCCTCAAGGGCCGCGAAAATGGCGCGGATCGGATCGAGATCCGCCGCCGAAAGATAAGCACGGTAAAAGCTGACAAGGACCAGCGGCTTGCCACCAGCATCAAAGCCCTCGGGATCAATCACCCCCGCACCGGGCACCCAAGCCCCCGTCATCGGCAGGGATTTTGACCCCGGCACCGGCCCCGCATAAAGCCCAGAGGCCAGCGCCATCTGTGCCAAAGCGGCTTGGGCGGCCACTTCGCCGCCCGTATCACACAGATGCGCCAGGCGACGCAGCGTTGACACCGGCAGGGTTGAAAAATTGTCCAGCCGCGTATCCACGCGCCCATCGGCTGGCAAAACCGCAACTGCAATGCCCTTGCGCTGCGCCAAAAACAGCACCTGCTGCAAGCCATAGGCCCAATAGGGCACCCCGCCGATCAGCCGGATCAGAATGCCCTTGGCCCCCTCTAGCGTCTGCTCAACATAAGTGTCGACTGACAAAGGATGTTTCAGCGCGGCCAGGTTGGCCAAGCGCAAGCCGGGCAATTTGCCCTGCGCGCCGCCACCACGATGCCACCCGGCGGCAAAAGCTCCCAGATCACTGTCAGAAAACGACAACACCACCAGATCCGCCGGGCTTTGGCCCAGATCGGTTGGGGTTTCCGTTTCCTCTAACCCGTGGCTTTCCCGAAAGACGACATGCATCGGCGCACCAGTTTACTCCGCAGCTGCCGCAGGCTGGCCCAAAGCCGCCTGAATTGCATCGTATTTTACGTCATGATGTTCGGCGATCACGACCATTCGACCCTGCCGTGTCTCATTTGGCCCCCAGGGGCGATCATATTGATGCCGCACCCGCGTGCCCACGGCCTGCACCAGCAAGCGCATCGGCTTGCCCGCCACGGCGGCATAGCCTTTGACCCGCAGAATGTTCTGCGCCGCCGCCATCGCCTCAATCTGGGCGACAAGCGCTTCGGGGCTTTCCGCCTCGGGGATGTTGATCACCACGCTTTCAAAATCGTCATGCTCGTGGTCATCATGGCCGTCATGATGGCTGGGCCGTGCATCCAGATCATCTTCGGCGGCGGCTTCCAAGCCCAGGATCACGCGCGGATCCACCACACCTTCGGCCACCTCAACCACCGGCACCGCGCGTGGTGCTTCGGCCTCGATGATGGCCTTGGCCTTGGCCACACCCTCTGCACCTGCCAGATCCGGCTTGGTCAACAGGATGATATCCGCGCAAGAGATCTGATCTTCGAAGACCTCCGACAGCGGCGTTTCATGATCCAGCGAGTCGTCGGCCTCGCGCTGGGCATCCACCGCCGCCACATCCGGTGCAAACCGGCCCGCAGCCACCGCCTCGGCATCAGCCAACGCGATCACCCCATCCACCGTGATGCGCGACCGGATATCAGGCCAGTCAAACGCCTTGAGCAGCGGCTTGGGCAGTGCCAGGCCAGAGGTTTCGATGATGATATGCTCCGGCTGCGGCTCCAGCGCCATCAGCGCCTCAATGGTGGGGATAAAGTCATCGGCCACTGTGCAGCAGATACAGCCGTTGGCCAGCTCCATGATGTTTTCCGCCGGGCAGTTCGGGATCGCACATTCTTTCAGGATCGACCCGTCGACGCCCACATCGCCAAATTCATTGACCACCACAGCCAGCCGCTTGCCGCCGGGGTTCTGCATCAGCTGCGAAATCAGCGTGGTTTTGCCGGAACCAAGAAAGCCGGTCACGACAGTTACAGGCACTTTGTTGAGCGTGGTCATGGGGTTAACTCTCCAAGGGGGGAATGCGGGCAATACAGTTTTTGCGGAAATGCTCCGGGCGCTCGCGCCAGGGCACAAGGCCATCCGAGGTGGCGTGATATTTGGCGATCCCGTCGCGCACAACCTCGGCCAGATCGGCGCTCAGGTTGCCGTACACATAGGTCCAGCGCGCCGGCCCGCCCCGCACCACGACAGAGCAGCCGCGCTCGCAATTAGACAGGCACTCCACCGCGCGCAGGCTGACGCCCTCGGCGATCTCGCCGTCACTCAGCGCGTCAAAAAGGGCCGTGCCGGGGCGGATGCCGTCGGGGCCAATGTCTTGCCCCGCCCTGCAACTGGTGCAGACCAACAGCTCGGTCTTGGGTGCGTCTGCCATGGCACACGTCGCCTTTTGTTTATGGATCGGGGAAAGGATGACGGGGGCGGCTCAAGCGGCCGGATGATCCCGACATCCGGCACACCCCGTCCGGTTACGTCTCGCACGCTGGCAGGTCTCCCGGCTTGCGGATTTCAGGTTGCCCTGACGGTGGCCTCGCCTTCCCGGTGCTCGCACCAGTGGCATAAGACCCCTCTCCGGTCACGGTCGCGGGGGCGGCTGCGTTTGGGGCCTTGGGCCCGTCTGCATTCCCTTTTCACCCGGAAAGACGCCCGGGCACCAACGTATCGCTCTCTTGCGCGCGACCGGGGGCCATTGTCAATGATTCACATGCGTGCCATGTCTTTGCCCCGACCCGCGACATCAGGAGGCCCGGATGGACGATAAATCAGCCCGCCACAACGAAAAGATGAAGAAAATCAAGGCCGCCCGCGACAAGATGATGGCGACCAAGACCGAAGAAAAGGGCCTGATCATGGTCCATACCGGTCCGGGCAAGGGCAAATCCTCTTCAGGATTCGGGATGATCATGCGCTGCATTTCCCACGGGATGCCCTGTGCTGTGGTGCAATTCATCAAAGGCAATTGGGACACGGGCGAAAAAACCTTCCTGCGCGACCGATTTGCCGATGAATGCCGGTTCTTTGTCTCCGGCGAAGGCTTCACCTGGGAAACCCAGGACCGCGACCGCGACATCGCCGCCGCTCAAAACGGCTGGCGCATCGCCAAAGAGCAAATCCTCGATCCCGAGATCCAGTTTGTCCTGCTGGACGAAATCAACATCGCGCTGCGCTATGATTATCTGGACATTGACGAGGTGGTCGATTTCCTGCTGACCCAAAAACCAGCAATGACCCATGTGGTGCTAACCGGGCGCAACGCCAAGCCAGAGCTGATCGAAGCCGCCGATCTGGTGACAGAGATGACGCTGGTGAAACACCCGTTCAAGGATCTGGGCGTCAAAGCGCAGAAGGGCGTGGAGTTTTAACGCCCCCAACAACCAAAGGGGCCACGCATTCCCGCGCTTGCCTCTTCTTTTGGATCTCAAATACTCTGGGTGAATGCGCCGCAGGCGCAAAGGGCAAAGCCCTTTCCACGCCCGCCCCAGGCGACCAGTTGGCAGAAAGGAGCGACCATGCCGCTCAAACGACTACTCACCGAATTCGGCATGGGCAGCTCGCTGCGCCGTCAGGATTACACCCAGGCCGCCGAGCGCGCCGTGCAAGACGCGCTTTGGCACAATTCGATCAATCTCGCTGAGCTTTATGGCAAGGATAAATCCGACATGGTGATCACCGTCGAAGTGGCGGTGCAACAGCCCGACGCGCTGGACACACAGGCCGTGGCGGCGATCTTCCCCTATGGGCAGGTCACCGTGGTGCCCGTGCGCGGTGGTCTGGATGTGCCGCGCAATGATGGGGGCAACCCGACCGTCATTGCCAATGTCGCGATCTCCGTCGCGCTCGATCTGGAGGACGCGGCATGAGCGGCGATCAACGGTTTATTATCGAGATGGGCATGGGCAACGACCAGTACGGTCAGGATTATACCAAAGCCGCCGCCCGCGCGATCGAAGACGCGATCCGCCATTCCGCGATCCCGCTCTTTGACGCCACAGGCCTGAGCCCTGATGCCATGCGGGTGCAGGTCACCGTAGGTGTTCAAAACCCGCAAGCCGTTGATTGCGCCGTCTTGGCCCAAGGCCTGCCGCGCGGGCGCGCCGAGGTCAAAGCCGTCTTTGGCGGGCTTGATGTGGTGAACCCGGATACGGGCAAGACGTTGGTGATTGCCTCCGCTGCGGTTGAGGCGTTTCTGCCGCCTCAGGCCTGATCTCTTGGTGCGGGTCGTCACCCATAAAGTGCGCGCGCAGCGGGATGTTGCGATGCCAAAGCTGCGCATTGCCATGGTGGCCGACCTGCACGCCTGCACCCGTTTCATGGACGAGGCCCGCGTGGCGCAGATCGTGCAGCAGACACAGGCGTTAAACGCGGATCTGATCTGTCTGATGGGGGATTATCCCGGTCATCTACGCTTTTCCAAACCCCTTGCGCCGCAGGTGGTGGCACGCCATCTGGCGGAGCTTGAGGCTCCGATGGGTGTTTTCGCGGTGTTCGGGAACCACGATTGGCACAACGATCCGGTTGCCAAAACGGCGCGGGCCAGCCGCACCAAATGGCATGACGCCTTTGAGGCCGCCGGCCTGACCACATTGGTCAACACGCATGTCACACTGAACGCGAACGGCGTGCCCCTGACCTTGGCGGGCGTCGACAGCCAGCGTGCGTATCATTCCAAATTTCAGCCTGTGCTGGGCGCGGATGATCTACCCGCCGCATTGACGGGCAGCGATCCGCAGACTTTCGCCATCCTGCTGGCCCATGAGCCAGACCTTTTTCCGACCTTGCCGGGGCATGTCGACCTGATGCTCTCGGGTCATATGCACGGCGGCCAGATCCGCCCTTTTGGCCGCGCCCTTTATGCCCCATCGCGCTTTGGCACGCGTTATGCCTATGGCCATTATGTCGAGCGCGCGCAGCAATTGGTCGTCTCTGGCGGGCTGGGCTATTCCAGCATTCCGCTACGCTGGGGTATGCCGTCTGAACTGACATTGGTAGAGCTGTCATGACCCGCGCCTTGATGGTGCAGGGCACCGGCTCCAATGTGGGCAAGTCTGTCCTTGTCGCGGGTCTTTGCCGGGCGGCGCGGCGGCGCGGGCTCAGCGTGGCGCCATTCAAGCCACAGAACATGTCGAACAATGCGGCCGTGACCGCAGATGGTGGTGAGATTGGCCGTGCGCAGGCGCTGCAGGCCAAAGCCGCTGGTCTCGCGCGGCACACGGATATGAACCCGGTCCTTTTGAAACCCGAAAGCGAGGTGGGCAGCCAGGTGGTGGTGCAAGGCAAGCGGATCGCGACGGTCAAGGCGCGCGACTATGCCAAGCTCAAGCCCACGCTTATGACCGCAGTTCAGGAAAGTTTCGAAAGGCTCAAAGCCGCCCATGATCTGGTGCTGGTCGAAGGAGCTGGCAGCCCGGCAGAGATCAACCTGCGCGCTGGTGATATTGCGAATATGGGCTTTGCCCGCGCGGCAGAGGTGCCTGTGGTGCTGGTGGGGGATATCGACCGGGGCGGGGTGATTGCGCAGGTCGTGGGTACGCAAGCTGTGATCGACCCGGCCGATGCGGCCTTGGTGCAAGGCTTTCTGATCAACCGATTTCGCGGCGACCCCAGCCTTTTTGACGATGGCTATGCCGCGATTGAGGCGCGCACCGGCTGGCGTGGTTTTGGCGTTGTGCCGTGGTTTGGCGAGGCGTGGAAACTGCCCGCCGAAGACGCGCTTGACATCGCAACCCCGTCGCGCAGCGCCGGTTTGCATGTGGTATGCCTGCGCCTGTCGCGGATCGCCAATTTCGACGATCTCGACCCGCTGGGGCAGGAGCCCGGTGTGCGGCTGACCATGCTGGGCGCAGGTCAGCCTTTGCCGGGGGATACGGATGTGGTGATCATTCCGGGCAGCAAGTCAACGCGCGCTGATATGGCCTTTCTGCGTGCGCAGGGCTGGGATGTGGATTTGGCCGCCCATGTGCGGCGCGGCGGTCATGTGCTGGGCATTTGCGGCGGTTATCAGATGTTGGGCCACGCGGTGACTGATCCCGAAGGGATCGAAGGCCCACCGGGGGCCTGTGACGGCTTGGGCCTGCTGGATGTGTCCACCGAAATGACGGGCGACAAGAGGCTGACCGAAGTGGAGGCGCTTCATGTCGCCTCCGGCTGCACCATTTCCGGCTATGAGATGCACAAGGGCCAGACCCGCGGCCCGGATTGCGCGCGCCCGTTTTCGCAGATCGCGGGTGCCGACGAAGGCGCCTGCAGCGCGGATGGGCGGATCGCAGGCAGCTATCTGCATGGTATGTTCCGCGACGACGGGTTCCGGCGCGCCTGGCTTGCGGGGTTTGGTGTTGAGGCCAGCGATGTCTCTTATGACCAATCGGTTGAAGACACGCTGGATGCGCTGGCCGATCATCTGGAACGCTATGTGGATGTCGACGGTTTGCTGGCGTTGGCGCGCTGATCTGGTCAATCCTTCTGCGCTGACCTATGCGTGCACCTTATGACAGCCGCTCGTACACCACCGCATCTTGCCACGTTGATCGTTCTGACGGCGGTTTCGCTGCTGACGCTTAACATGTTCATTCCTTCGCTCGTCAATATCGCGCGCGATTTCGAAGCGGATTACGCCTTGGTCAGCCTTGCGGTGGCCGGATATCTGGGGGTGACGGCAGTCCTGCAACTCGTGATCGGTCCTTTGTCGGACCTTTATGGCCGGCGGCCTGTCTTGTTGATTTGCCTCGTGGTCTTTGCGCTCGCCTCTATCGGGTGCTTTCTGGCGCAAGACATTTGGGTCTTTCTTGCCTGTCGCATGGTGCAAGGCGCGGTGATCGCAGCCTCAGCCCTGCCGCGCGCGATTGTGCGCGACATGCGCCCACCGCAAGAGGCGGTCAGCATGTTGGGCTACATCAGCATGGCGATGGCGGCGGGGCCTATGTTGGCCCCGATGGTTGGCGGCTTTCTGGACGCGGCCTTTGGCTGGCGGGCGATCTTTGCGTTGTTGTCGGTAGCGGGGTTGGGGTTGGTTCTGCTGACTTGGGCGGATCTGGGGGAAACCAACACTGCGCGCTCCGCCTCGTTCCGGGCGCAGCTTGCGGGATATGGCGTCTTGCTGCGGTCGGGGGTGTTTTGGGGCTATTCGGCCTGCATGTCCTTTGCCATTGGGGCCTTCTTTGTATTTGTCACCGGCGCGCCGCTGGTGGCGCACAGTGCCTATGGCATGGGGCCAGCGATGCTGGGCGTGGTGACAGGGTCAATCACGGGCGGATTTTTCTTTGGGTCGTGGCTCTCGGGGCGGTTCTCAAAGCGCTTTCACATCGACAGCTCAATGCTCGCTGGTCGGCTTTTGGGTACCGCCGGGCTCAGCCTTGGTTTGGTGTTGGCGCTTTTTGAAGTGTCCCATCCTTTGGCCCTGTTCGGCACAACGGTCTTTGTGGGCATCGGCAACGGGATTTCATCGCCCAGCAGTTCGGTCGGCGCCATGTCGGTTCGCGATGATCTGGCCGGCACGGCCAGCGGATTGTCGGGCGCGATGGTGGTGGCGGTTGGGGCGGTGTTGACGTGGATCACCGGTATGGTGGTATCGGTTCAGCCGACGCCCTTGACCTTGTTGGTGGTGATGTGGAGCGCGACAGTGATCAGCTTGCTGTGCGCGCTTTATGTCGTTGTGGTCAACCGCGCGACACCATCTGTGGCTTAAGCCACCAATCCGCGATCTTCCAGGTTTTGCTCATGCTTGCGGCTGACGGGCACGATATCGCCATTGTGCAGATGCAGCTCGGGGCGCCCCTTGTCGTTGGTCGCTACAGCTTTGATCGCGTATTCCGCCACCCAATGCGAGCGATGTGTTGCAAAGCCTGGCACGCCTTCCAATTCCGCGACAGCATCGGAAAACCGCATGCGCAATTCCTGTTCACCGTTTTGCATCACGACAAGAACTTTGTGCCCGTCCACCGACACCCGTTGAATGGGGGATCGTTGCTGTGGTTCGAGCCTTTCCAGAAGTTTCGGCAAGTATTCTTCGTTTTCGAGTGGCGGCTCTGTCTTTTCGGTTTTTTGCGCAAAGCTGTAGGGAATGCCGTGGCGCAGAATCGAGATGCAAACAGCCACTGAAAATACAGCAGTTCCCATGCTTATCAGGTCGGGATTTTCAGCGTTGAGATGGTCGAAATACCAGACCGTCCAATATTGCAGAAATGGTGTGAAAAACAGCGTCAACAAAGCGCATAAAATCGCTTCACGCCAGAACCCATGCAACTTTGGAGCAGCGGAACGCGTGATGTGGATCAACGATAACGCAATCGCGAAACTGACCGCGTTCAGGACGGTCCAATACACCAGACGATCAAGGAACACCCCATGTTCATAAGATCCAAAAGGCCCCAGAATTGCAGCCAGAACTGTGATGCATACAAATATCAGCGCCTGAAACAACAGACGGGGTGCCATGTTGGAGACGCGATCAAAATTGGATCGCGGGGGCCCTTTGAAATCGACCATGTGTACTAAGCTGTTAATTTGTGACCGGCGAAATAATGACTTCGCGCGCGCGGTAAATCAACAAAGCCGGACAAAACTAGGCAAAAATACTACCCTTGAGGGAATATTTTCCACTTTCTGTATACACTTCCACTGCCACAGCGCCCGCAATTACACATTTGACACAAAGCTACATCTCAAAAACTCACCGCGTTCATTCCCGAACGTCTCAGTTGAGATGTGCCGGATTATACTCTGGCGTTTTCAAGAGACCCGCCTGTTGCAGATCGCCTTTGTAGGTGCGGCTCACTGGAATGCTGCTGCCATCGTTCAAGATCAGGAAATCACGTTTATCTTTGCGCGCGGCGTGGGCAACGGCGTTGTTGGCGACCCAATGCGATCTGTGCACGCGATGCCCATCTTCACCGTCTGTTAGCTTTATGGCGTCTGACAGTCGGAGCAAAACGGTTGCATGCCCTTCTTCCGTTACGACCATCACGTAATGATCTTGCGCCTCAAGCCTTACCAGGGGCGCTTGTACGGATTCTGGCAACATTTTCACCAGATCGCTTTGCATTTGCCCATCGCTTTCAACGACGTCTTCGTCAAAGTTTATGCCAAGCCTTTTCAAGCGGCCTCTTGCGACGTTGAAGCAAATCGCAATGACGCCTACTCCAAAAAACACCGCTGCCACGAAGCGCAGATCGCGAAACTCCGGTGCGATGCCGGTTTGCACAGCGGAAAAAAGAGAGGACGCGAAGATCACGTATGCAATCCAGGCAAACACGGCGTCGAGGGTATTTTCGGGTTTAAACCATTCGCACAGAGCCACGATTGACCCGATAAAAACGCCGATCACAGTAAATGCATAAACGATCCTTGGTCCCAGCCCCAGGTGAGGCTGCATACCGAAAGCATCAGACAAAACCGCAACTGTTGACGCGCCCAACCAAACAACGAACGCAATAGTGCTGCGTGTGTCAGTATTATTGGACAAAATCACAGCCAATACCTCGCATCCTGCATGCCTGAAATAACAGGCCAACGATTGCTGGATTGGAATGCGCCTTGCGTCACCCGTGAACTACCCCCCGTTTGTCCCTTTATGAATCGCTAGGAGAAAATGAGGACGCGCGCCACAGATATTTTGTGTGCCTCACGAGCTATGCAAAACACTGCCGAAAGGGTGGGCGAAAAATAGGCGCGGCGGTGTGTATTTCTGCCAGAAAGAATGCAAACCGGAATAAAATCAACGTATTGGGGTGGGTCGTCGCGGCGCAGTGGTTTTCAAGCTGACCGGCGGCGAATCGGTGCTTTGGGCGTCAGAGATGTCTTTGGCGGCAACACGTCGACTTTGGGTTGTGGGCGCTGGCGATGGAACGCGCCCACTTGAGTGTTTTACCGATCAGCTTCGATCAAATGTCACCTTGTGTGACCAGCTTTTGCCATCACTGATGACCAGCGTGTCAAACTCCAGAATTTGCAGCAGGTCGTAAAACGTGGCCAGAAATTGTAGGTTCTGATCCACAAAAAACGGGCCCTCACGGACGCTGACCGTCATTTGCGCCATGACGGCGCGCGCGCGATATAACGTCTCAAAGACGTCGTCGTTCAACCCGATCACAATAAGATCTTTGGCCGCTTCGCCCTTGGCGAAGAACATGAATTGTGGCGGGGCAGGGTCGGCAAGTTGCGCCTGGGTCAGCGTTTGTATGAAATCTATGCGGACCTGTTTGGTCGGATTGCCTAAATCTCGAATGGCCCGTTCAAACACTTCTTCCGATGTGATTGGAGGGTAGTAATACCCTTCATGGCGATCTTGGGCAGAGGCCAAAGATGCGCTGACCAACAGGCAGACGCAAAAGGCAAAGATGGCGCGAAACATGTCGTGATCTCCCGTTAGGTTGTAGGGGCGACAGGTGTCGCCGCCCCCACCATCTTAGGAAGACGCGCCATTTGGCAAGTCACGGATTAGAACAAACCCTCGACCACGCCTTCGGCGTTGATGCGGATGGATTCCGCGGCTGGCGTGCGTGGCAGGCCAGGCATTGTCATGATCTCACCGCAGATGGCCACGATGAAACCGGCACCCGCGCTCAGGCGGACTTCACGCACGGGCACGGAATGGCCCGTGGGCGCGCCGCGCAAGCTTGGATCGGTCGAGAAGGAATATTGCGTCTTGGCCATGCAGACCGGCAGGTTTCCATAGCCTTGCTCTTCCCAGGCGCGCAGCTGATCGCGGAT
>JABSSA010000285.1 GCA_013214665.1 Paracoccaceae bacterium | reverse complement strand
TCCGTTCTCCTAAACATAGCGGAGGACCACTTCAGTGGGGGAAGATCAGAAACGTAAGGTACGAATAGAAAGTTGCCGCATAGTGAAGTTTGGTGCGCCAGTTCAAGCCGCTTGAAAATAGGGGATTGTGGCGAAGCATGATATCGAATGTGCCACCTGCGTATTTGAGATTTTGCGTGGCCCACGCGTGCGCCGACAAAGGTGAGAGCATCCGTGCTTCGACTTTTGGATGGTAGACGGATTTCCATCCTTTTTTGTGCAAATCTATAGACGTTAAAATATCTTCTGAAACGTGGTAGCGAAACGGTTGTAAGGCGATCAGCCTACAAATCGGCGTCACCTGCTCAGATGCACCAGCACTCGTTTTTTGCGCGTCTGAGCCCCATCTGGACAACGCCTCCTCCATTATGGCTTCTCGCCGGTGGATCGAGGCGGCCCCGCAGCAAAACGAAGCGTGGTTGCGATTGCGCCGCCTTTGAATGATGTCAAAAAACACGCTGGGATCGGCCATAAAGGGATCCGTTCCGGATTTTCTTCCCAAAAAGAGGGCCAAAGTGCCTCGCAAGATCCCTCGAAGCGGCCTTTTTTTGCCACTGGGTAAAGCCCGATCGCGCCCTGCCGGGACGTCGTAAAACCAATGGGGTGTTTGCACCCACGCGACGTTTTGATCGCGAAAATATCCGAGCGTGTTTTCCAGAAAACTTGGATATAGCCTGCAATCTGCGTCGCAAATGACGACAAAGTCTCCGTTGGAGCGTCGCATTGCCGCTGCGATGTTACCCGCTTTGAAACCGATGTTGTTGAGGCGTATATGGTAGGTTGCCCCCAACCTTTTGGCCAAATCATGCATGCCAGATTGCTTACCGTCATCCAGAATGTGCAGCTTTATGTCCGTGTTTTCAGGTGCATGAAGTTTCGCCGCGTCTTGCATGGAATGTTCAACGACTTCGACACCTTCGTCGTAGGTCGTCACAAAGACATCTATAGTGAGGCGGCCAAGCTCACTGAGATGCGCGGCGCTGCGTGATTTGGGCGGCGATTTCTGAGGTGTATCCCCTTCGCGCCAGATGTCGAAAAAAAAGAGCAATGTACCTAGGAATGCTGCGGTTTCAGCACCGGCGACGGCCACGGCAAAAATGAGCGCGTCGTCGTTGAGGGAATAAAGCCAACGCCAACTCAGATACCAAATCCCCAAGCCGATCGTTAGCCCGGCAGCGATGTGCCAAACGGCTTCGTCCAGCTTCGTTAACCCTGGAAATTGAGGTGGCTGTCGGTGCTCAAAAGCCACGAAATAGTCTTTCTGCATCAGATCACATGTCCGCTTGGGGAGATTATGCGGAACCAAGGGCAATTCTTGGTTCTTGGCTGGCGCTCATCATGGAAGGCTCCAAAGGAAGAACCCGAGTGGAACGACCGTCTGCAAAGGGGTGCGAAAAGCTCCAGGTTTCATTGGCGACTTGCCGGTCCACCAGAGCATTTTGGGCGAGGGTCGTGTTGTCGAGCACAACGCTGTCGCGCAGGTAGCTGTGAGCGTCGACCTTGCATCGTCGACCCAGGCTCACGCAGCCCTTTAATATCGCTGTTTTGTCAACAACGGAGTGAGCCCCAATATGAATGTGGCCTTCGAAGAGCGTATTTGAATGGACGCGTGCAGTTGGATGGTGCCAAACAGTTTCGTCAATCTGCTGACCTGAAGGTGCCTGGCCGTCGAGTGCGCCGGTCAAAATGGCATGGACCGCTGTGTAAAAGTCATGCCCGGTCCGCACCTGGAGTGTTTTTCCAGCCGTCCTGAAAACGCGTATCTTCGCACCAAGCGTGGTCAGCGATTTGGAAACGTCTCCGATTGTGGAAAGGCAGGCGGTGTCTGTGATGCCTTGGAGGCATTCCGGTTTGATGACACAAACGGCGGGATCGGGTTGGTTGCCCGCCCGTGAATTGGCTGGCATCAGTGTTGAAGAGCCTGATAATGCGATGGTCATGTCCGCGCCGGAGTTTTTGTGGAAATGGACCAACTCCGCGAGGTCAATGCTGACCAAAGCGTTGCCGTTTGCGACCAAGACATCTTCTTCGAAGGCTGCGTGAACTTGATGAAGATCCGCCAAGACCTGTCCGGCCGTCGAGAGACCGGTATTCGGTGTGAAGAACAATGATTGCATCGGTCCGCTGTGCTGGCGCATGGCGGTGATGAGATTGTCTCCGAAATGCCCGGGGTTCGAGAAAATGGTGCGAATGCCATAACGAGACAGATGACCTTGCAGCCTGCCGACCAAAGGGACACCCGCGATGTCCAGGCATGGTGCGCATTGGCTTTGCGTGAGTGGCCACAGCCTTTGCCCGGTTCCTGCGCCGAGTATCACCGCACTGGTTGTCGTGAGTGAAGATTGCCTGAATGCGTCGCTTTGCAACGTGGCTGCGAGGGTTTTGAAAATCGGTAAAACAGTTGTCAGCCCGTGATTGTTAAGACGGGTTATGAGGTGGCGAGGCAAGTCGTAGGCTGAAACGGCCACCGGATGGTCTGCGACCAGGAAATCGAGGAAGCCCGCAATTCCGGACGCAGAAACGCGTTGCACACCGGCGCATGACACAGCCAAAGCACTGGCTTTTTTTTGTCGAAGGCGCGCGAGAATATTCTGGAGCGGGTGCAACGTGTCGGCATGGCGCAAGTCACCCGAAAGTTTGACGATATATACCGGTGCGCGATCTTCGAT
>JABSSA010000284.1 GCA_013214665.1 Paracoccaceae bacterium | reverse complement strand
TCTGTGCCTGGCAGGGGAGAGCATCTAGCCGATTGCCTGCTCACACGGGTTCAACGTGCGTTTCCTCATGCGCTTTTGGTCCACAGGCTCGACCGAGATACATCGGGGGTGATGGTTTTTGCCTTATCCGCCCATGCCCAGCGCCACCTTGGCCTTTCGTTCGAACGCCGCCACACGAAAAAAACCTATGTGGCGCGCGTCTGGGGTCATCTTGCGCCAAAAACGGGCACCGTAGACCTGCCCTTGATCGTGGACTGGCCGAACCGGCCCAAACAGATGGTTGACCATGAAAATGGAAAACCGGCCCAGACCGATTGGCGCGTTCTGCGGCACGAAAATGACAACACCAGCCGTGTGCGGTTGATGCCCAAAACCGGGCGATCGCATCAGTTGCGTGTGCATATGTTGGCGCTTGGGCATCCCATTCTTGGCGATCCCTTTTACGCAGAAGGCGACGCACGCGATTTCCCGCGGCTCATGCTGCATTCCGAAGAACTTCGCGTGCCCCATCCCGAAAATGGCCAATCCTTGCGGCTGCGGGCGGCCACTCCGTTTTAAGGGCCATCAAATCTCAATTTCGTGACCGGGCTGGAAAAGCCGCAGTATTTTCGTTTTAAAGCCCAATGATGCTTAACCGCGCTCTTCATATTGCGAAAACGCACCTTGTTGCCCTGATGCTTGTCGCGTTGGGTACGATTGGCTTGGCCCATTCTGACGATCACACATCGATTGACCCAAGTATGCTGGCCTTCTTGCAGATGGGCGGCACGATGGATGACATCTGTGCCGAAGGGCATGAAAAGCGCGCACTTGCGCAGGAAAGCTGCGAGTTCTGTCGGTTGTCTGATGTGGATACTCCGCAGCGCGCGATAGAAATGCCTTGGGCCCCTGTTGCGATCTCTGCCCTCTACGCCGGTGCGCAAACTGCCACCGCGCGGCGGCGTAACGCGCAACATGGCCCGGCCCGCGCCCCTCCTTTTGTTGTCTGATCCCTTTCGTTCACACAACACACAGACTGCGCCGCCCTTAAACCCGTTCTGGCGCGCATCAGGAGACCAACATGAAACACCTTCTTCTCACCCTATGTGCGGCAACCTGCCTGGCCATCCCTGCCGCAGCGCATGAATACAAAATCGGCGATCTTGTCGTGGATCATCCGATGGCCTTCGAAACCGCCAAAACAGCCATGGCAGGCGGCGGCTATCTGATCATCACCAACACGGGCACAACCGCAGACAGCCTGATCGCCGTCGAAGCGGACTTTCCCCGCGTGATGATTCACACAACTGAAGAAACTGACGGCATCGCCAAAATGCGCCACGTTGACCGGATCGAAATTCCCGCAGGCGAAACCGTCAAGCTGGAGCCCGGCGGGTTCCACGTGATGTTCATGGGGCTGAATGGTGATCCGTTTGAAGACGGCGAACAAATTCCCGCAACGCTCTTGTTTGAAAATGCCGGAGCGCTCGACATCGTGTTTAACGTGGAGCCGCGCAAAGATGCGCATGACCACAAGGATCACGATCATAGTGGTCACGACAATCACTAAAATCACCTAGTGACATATGCAAAAGGGCGGCCCAGTGTGCCGCCCTTTTTCTTTAGATTATGCGCTGTTTAAAGCGCGCAGCTTATTCGGCGGCCCACCCAGCGACGGATTTAACTTCGAGGAAATCTTCGATCCCCCAAACGCCGCCTTCCCGGCCATTGCCGGACTGCTTCATGCCTCCAAACGGAGCACCTGCACCACGCGAATTGCCGTTCATCTCAACCATGCCAGACCGCAGTTGGCGCGCGACCCGGTTGCCGCGCGTGCCATCGGTGGTCTGGATATAGTTCGTCAGGCCATAATCCGTGTCATTCGCAATCTCGACAGCCTCTTCTTCGGTGTCGAACGGAATGATCGACAGCACGGGGCCAAAGATCTCTTCGCGTGCGATGGTCATCTCGTTGTTCACATCGGCAAAAACCGTCGGACGCACGTAAAAGCCTTTGTTGAACCCTTCAGGGCGACCCGGGCCACCAGCCACGAGGCGCGCACCTTCCGAAATGCCTTTTTCGATCAGGCCCTGGATTTTGTTCCACTGCACTTCGTTCACAACTGGGCCGATGTGGTTGCCCTCTTCGGTGGGCGCGCCAACTTTGACCTTTGCCGCCACAGCTGCGGCTTCTTCCACGGCTTTGTCGTATATACCGCGCTGCACCAGCATACGCGACGGTGCATTACAGCTTTGGCCGGTGTTGTTCATCATCCGCAGAACGCCGCGCTTGATCGCTTTTTCATCCGCGTCGTCAAAGACCAGGTTCGCGCCTTTGCCACCCAACTCAAGGTGAACACGCTTCAGCGTGTTGGCCGCGTTTTGCGAGATCAGAATACCGGCGCGCGTCGACCCGGTGAAGCTCACCATATCAACGTCTTTGTGGCCGGTCAGCGTTGTGCCGACGCCCACGCCATCGCCGTTTACCAGATTGAACACACCCGGAGGGAAGCCCGCCTCGTGCATCATTTCGGCAAAGATCATCGCGTCCAGCGGCGATTCTTCGGATGGCTTAAGGATCATTGTGCACCCGGCCACAGCGGCAGCGCCCACTTTGAGAGTGATCTGGTTCTGTGGCCAGTTCCAGGGCGTGATCAGTGCAGCAACACCCACCGCTTCGTAGATGATTCTGTCATCCGGTGCGTGATCGCCCAGCATTTTGGTGAACTCGAACTTTTTCGCTTCTTCGATAAAGTTCGACAGGTGATATGTGCCGGTTCCAAATTGCTGGGTCTTCGCCATGTCGATAGGCGCGCCCATTTCCATGCTGATGCTACTCGCGATGTCGTCGCGGCGCGACTTGTAAACCTCAAGCAGCTTTTCAAGGTACCCAATCCGCTCTTCCACCGGCGTGGCCATCCAGCTGGGGAAAGCCGCTTTGGCCGCGGCAACTGCCGAATCGGCGTCTGCCGCACCGCCCAGCGAAATCACCGCACAGGGTTCTTCCGTGGAAGGATCAATCACGTTGTGGTCTGTACCGGCGATAGGATCGACCCAAGCACCGTTGATGTAAAACTGACGCTTCTCCAGCATAGCATATTCTCCTGACTGCGTTGCGCGAGAGACTGGCAAAGGCCACGAGGGGGTGCAAGCGCAACCCGACGGCCT
>JABSSA010000283.1 GCA_013214665.1 Paracoccaceae bacterium | reverse complement strand
TTTGAACATGGAAGCTTTGGAAAAAGGCGCCGTGCGTCCGGCCAATGTGGACGATCAGAAGGTGCGCAAGCTGGGCGTTCTGGGCGCGGGCATGATGGGCGCGGGTATTGCGCTTGTCTCCGCGCAAGCAGGCATGGAGGTTGTTCTGATCGACCGTGATCAGGAGAGCGCGGACAAAGGCAAAGCCTATACCGAGGCCTATCTTGACAAGGGCATGAAGCGCGGCAAGGTGACTGAAGAGAAAAAGGCCGCCATGCTGGGCCTGATCACCGCGACGCCGGATATCGATAAGCTGGAAGGCTGCGATCTGATCATCGAGGCGGTGTTCGAAGATCCTGCGGTCAAGGCCGAGATCACCAAGCGCGTAGAAGCTGTTATTCCTGACAGCTGCATCTTTGCGTCCAACACCTCGACCCTGCCGATCACCTCGCTGGCGACGGCCTCAAAACGGCCTGAGCAATTCATCGGCATTCACTTCTTCTCGCCCGTCGAGAAAATGCTGCTCGTTGAAATCATCAAGGGCAACGAAACCGGGGACCGGGCGGTGGCCAAGGCACTGGATTATGTGCGGCAGATCAAGAAGACACCGATTGTGGTGAACGACGCACGCTTTTTCTATGCCAACCGCTGCATCATCCCTTACGGCGGCGAAGCCACGCGCATGTTGACTGAAGGTGTGGCCCCTGCCCTGATCGACAACGCGGCGCGGCAGATGGGTTTCCCTGTTGGGCCAATCCAGCTGGGCGATGAAACCTCTGTTGATCTTGCGGTGCGCATCATGAAGGCGACGCGCGCGGCGATGGGCAACGAATATGATGCCTCTGAGGCAGACAATCTGATCGTCTGGATGGAAGAGCAAGGCCGCTTGGGCAAGAAGACCAAGGCCGGGTATTTCGACTATGATGAAAAAGGCAAGCGTCAGGGCTATTGGAAAGGTCTGCACGACAAATATCCGCTGGCCGAAGAGCAGCCTGATCTTGTCGAAGTGCAGGAACGGCTGATGTTCGCACAGGCTTTGGAGGCGGTGCGTTCGCTCGAAGAAGGCGTGCTGATGGACATCCGCGAAGGCGACGTGGGCGCAATCCTGGGCTGGGGCTTTGCCCCGTGGTCCGGCGGCCCGTTCAGCTGGCTGGACATCATCGGTGCGGAATATGCCGCACAGCGCTGTGACGAGCTGACCGAAGCCTATGGCAAACGCTTTGCCTGCCCGCCGCTCCTGCGGGAGATGGCCGAAAAAGACGAGACGTTCTATGGCCGCTTTGGCCCGGAGGCGGCGGCCGCAGCCTGATCCGCTGGGATTGAGTTAGAGATAAGAGAGGGGCCTTTCGGGGCCCCTTTTTCATTACGCCAGGCAGGTTTCAGGCGTCAGGGCGCACCGTCCACAGCCGCAGCGCGTCCTGTTTTCCGTGGGCTTCGTAATCCGGCAGGCGGTACAGCTTGCCGGCCCATTCCTCAGGCAAATGGGTTTTGATCGCATCAGAGATCACGATATCCGCCCCGAAGTCTCGGGCTGCGCCTTCGATCCGGGCGGTGCTGTTCATCGTGTCGCCCAAAAGCGCGATTTCCTTTTTCCAGCCGCCCACCTCTCCTGCGGCCACGGGCCCGCAATGTAGCGCGATGCGCATACGCATCGGTTGACCATACCGCGCCACAAAATCGTCCGAGGTACGCGCCAGCGTGTCGATCATGGCCTGGGCACAGGCCACCGAGCGGGCGAAGTTTGCGGGCTTGTCCATCGACCAGGTCACAATGATCGCATCCCCCACGTAGCGATGCGTTTCCCCGCCGCTGGCCGCGATGGGCTTATCCAAGTCATAGGCCACATCCCCCAGCAATTCGTGGAATTTGAGATCACCCAATCGTTCCGCCAGCGCAGTGGACCCGGCCAGATCGGCAAACATCACGATGCGGTCTTCTGCGCGTGGGCGTCGGTACCGGCCGGTCAAAATCGAAATCGCCGCTTCTTTGCCCAAGAGTTGCAGCAGTTCGATCAACGTCGAGATGCCAAATGCAATACTGATCGACATCCAAAAGCTGAGGGCGAAATTCGATTCCAACCACAACGCCTCCCCCAGAACCAGCAAGGCCGGCAACGTCAGACCGCAGACGATGCAAATGCTGTAGGCGAAGGCCCGCATAAGGATGATCACCGCAATGGGCAGCCGTCTGAGCCAGCGAATAGAGCGATTGGATAGGAACGAGATTTCGACAATCATGCAGCTTGCACCGATGAGGGAGCCATTCAATCCGCCAACGAAAATATTTGGAAAATCCACGGCGATACGTGGAACCAAAAGCGGGATCATACCGCCAATCACAAAGGAATAGACGACAACTTGCAGAAACAACAAAAGGTCGGTTGAACGGGTCACGCTGGCCTCAGTGCACACTTAACTCGGGAAAAGGCTAGTCCGAAATATCGACGGCCTGCAACGATGATCCGGCTAGCTTTCGCCTTCAAAGGTATAACCAAACTGGGATATGTCTTCCGCTGCGATCTCTGCCACCGCGGCTTGGGTTTCCTGATCGAAATAGCGGCCATACTGCGCATCGCGATCAGATAAATTTACGTGGGGGACTTCGAGGGTAAACCCCAAGTGCGCCCAAAGCGGCTGCGCATCCTCTTTAAGATGTTCAATCCGAATGTAGGACCTGCACCGATCTTGGCCCTCTCGGTCGCATACATAGCTGCGTGCGGGGGACTTGCGCCAGGTCGCGCGGGTCATCGGATCAAGGACAAAGGGTTTGAACGGCACCGTTTTGGCAAGTCGCACCGCTGGGTGATCAAACTCTTGTCCGCGCAGCCAGTGGTAATAACTCACCATCCGGTCCCAGGGATTGCGCACCAGAGTGAAAACAAAAAGCGTTTCCAGATCCTCATTTGGCACCAACCCCTCGAGATCTGAGAGGGCTGAGTGTTTCCAAAGTCGCCCGGATGTCTTGAGATTGGCAACACGACGCCTGCGTTTGAGCGCTTTTGGCGTATCGCCCAACATGACATCCTCTTTCATCGCCCGCCCTTCCAGAGCCAGCGCAAGCGACGTCCCCCCGGTTTTCGGGATGTGAATGAAAAGATAGTTTCGGCCTGGGCTCCAAATCATTTCACACCGGTAGCATTCCTGATCGTTCCGCGCCAATATATCGAACCAACGTCTTAGGGGAGGGACACGTATGGGATGGCTTGCAGATGAACGTGGGTTGGAAAAGACAAAAGCAAATTATGTGCCGCTGACGCCGCTTTCGACGCTAAAGCGCGCGGCGCTGGTGTTCCCAGATCATCTGGCCGTGGTTTATGGCACGCACCGCAAATCCTATGCCGAGCTGTCAGATCGCGTGTCACGCCAGGCGTCGGCGTTGGCCAAGCTGGGCGTGACACCCGGCGATGTGGTGGCCAGCATCCTCCCCAACCTACCGCCGCAGGTGGAGGCCCATTACGGCGTGCCAGCGGCAGGGGCCATTTTGAACGCCATCAACATCAGGCTCGATACGGATACGGTTGCGTACATCTTTGATCATGGCGAGGCCAAGGTTGTGTTGGTCGACACACAATTCTTGCCTCTGGCCGAAGCAGCGGCGGAAGCGATGGAGGGCCCTGCACCTACGATCATTGAATGCCCTGACGAGCAAGCTGGATATCCCGCAACCGGCCGATATCCAGTATACGAAGACCTTTTGGCAGAGGCCGATCCGGACTTTGCGTGGATCATGCCCGAGGACGAATGGGAATCGATCGCGCTGAACTACACATCAGGCACGACAGGGCGGCCCAAAGGGGTCGTGTTTCATCATCGCGGCGCCTACCTGAATGCCATGGGGCAGACCATTTCGTGGCGGATGGTGTTGCACCCCGTATATCTGACGATTGTGCCCCTGTTTCACTGTAACGGTTGGTGTCACCCTTGGATGATCCCGATGGTCGGTGGCACGATGGTGTGTTGTCGCGACATCACGCCAACTGCCCTTTTCAATGCCTTCGCAGATGAAGGTGTGACACATTTTGGCGGCGCACCGATTGTGCTGAACATGCTGGTCAACGCACCCGAAGACGAACGGCGCGCATTTGATCAAACCGTGAATATCTTCACCGCGGGCGCCCCTCCTGCCCCAGCCACTTTGGCCAAGATCGAACCGATGGGTTTCGACGTCACCCAAGTCTATGGTCTAACCGAAACCTATGGCCCTGCCACAGAGTGCCTGTGGGCGGACCGTTGGGACGATCTGGAAGGTGACAGTCGCGCCGCAATCAAAGCGCGGCAAGGGGTCCCGATGCCGGTCTATGAACAGATCACCGTGCTTGATGACAACATGGACCAAATCGCGATGGACGGGTCCACTCAGGG
Source organism: Paracoccaceae bacterium (assembly GCA_013214665.1). Taxonomy (GTDB): domain Bacteria; phylum Pseudomonadota; class Alphaproteobacteria; order Rhodobacterales; family Rhodobacteraceae. The sequence continues at coordinate 5,762 of JABSSA010000283.1, read as the reverse complement.
CGAAATCGTCATGCGTGGGAACGCGGTCATGAAAGGTTACCTCAAGAACCCGGAAGCCACGGCAGAGGCGTTTAAGGGGGGATATTTCCATTCAGGCGATATCGCCGTGCAGCATGACGATGGCTATATCCAGATCGCTGACCGGGCCAAAGACATCATCATTTCAGGGGGCGAGAACATCTCTTCCGTGGAGGTTGAGGGCGTGCTGATGGGCCACCCGGATGTTTTGCTGGCCGCTGTGGTGGCCAAGCCTGACGAAAAATGGGGCGAGGTCCCTTGCGCATTTGTCGAGTTGAAAGAGGGTGCATCGGCAGGCGAAGAGGACCTGATCCAGTTCTGCCGCGAGACGCTGGCCGGTTTCAAATCACCGAAAAAGGTTGTGTTTCAAGAGCTTCCCAAAACGTCGACGGGCAAGATCCAGAAATTCGCGTTGCGCAAGGTGGCGGCTGTACTCTGATCACAGCCGCGGTCTGGCTTTTGCTTTGCCAGCGCGAATTATCGTGGTAATTTTCGCGCATAACAAAACAAGAGCAGTTTATGACCGCATTGCGCAAATATGCGCGCCTGGAAGCGAGCGGCATTTGGCGTGCGTCAGCCAAGGCGCAGCGTCTGGACGTGATCGTGTCTATCGGCGACGCCATGCTGGTGATTTCGGATAGCGCGGGAAAGCCGCTGGCCCATTGGTCGCTGGCTGCGATTGCGCGCGAAGGCGCAGGCACCCCGGCGATTTTCTTTCCTGACGGAGATGTGGGCGAAACGCTGGAATTGCCCAAAGACGAACCCGAGATGATCGAGGCGATTGAAACCTTGCGCACAGCCGTCGCAAAGGCACGCCCTCATCCGGGTCGGTTGCGGTGGATCGGGGCGGTGGTATCGGTTGCCGTGGTTGTGGCCGTTGCCACGCTTTGGGTGCCGGGCGCGTTGGTCAATCACGCGCTGCGCGTGCTGCCCGAAGTGAACCGCACCGCCATCGGCGATCAATTGCTGGCCCGTGTCACCCGCGTTTCAGGGCAGGCCTGCGCCTCTCCGGGTGCCTATCGCGCGTTGCGCGAACTGGCGGCGCGTACTGGTGTGCGACAAGTGGTGATTGTGCCAGAAGGTGTGCCCCAAAGCCTGTACCTGCCGGGCAGTGTCGTTTTGCTCAACCGTTCGATTGTGGAAGATTATGAAGAGCCGGATGTGGCAGCAGGCTACGTGTTGGCCGAAGTTGTCCGCCACGGTGGCGCACGCACGTTGCGCAACGTTTTGGAGACCGGCGGTGTCAGAGCCACTGCGGCTTTGCTCACCACTGGGGATGTGCCGCCACATGTTTTGGACGGGTTTGTTGAAACACAGGCCTTTGCACCAGCAACGCCAGTTGCCCATGCGGCATTGCTGGCCGCCTTTGAAGAGGCACGGATCAGCAGTACGCCTTATGCCTATGCCGAAGATATTTCCGGGGAAACAACTTTGCCATTGATTGAAGCCGATCCGATGGGCGGCCAAAGTCAGGTTCCGATCATGCGCGACGCGGATTGGCTGCAATTGCAGGCGATCTGCGACAGCTAGGCCCCGGCGGCTTAGGTCTGACCTATCCCTACCGAATGAATGCGTCGTTAAACCCGGCCCGCTTTGCAGCAGACAACCCGTGTTTCGCAGCTGTTGCGCTGTTGAAAGGCCCGGCCATAACCACGCTTAGCGTGGTGCCATTGCGGCGTTTCACTTTGCCCATGCGTGTCGGCAACCCGGCGCGTGCCAGGCGCTGTGCGGCCGCTTGCGCGTTGCTTGGCACACCAAAGGCACCGACCTGCACGTAAGATGTGGCGCCTGTTGCGTCTGTTTGCGGCTTAACGGGCGATTTGGCCGGCTTTGACGCAATCGCCTTGGGTGTCGATCTGCTGGAAACTGTGGGCTGGCGCACCTTCGCGGTTTTGCGCTTGAGGATGCGTTTGATCACCTGGCCGTCTTTGTGGACGATCGTGACACTGCCCAACTCGCGCTGCTGCGTTGCAACATCTGTGTACGGGTACACAAGCGGCACAGTTGAGGTGACATCTTTGCCCGTGTGTGGGTTGATCAACCGGCGCGGAATTGTGTTGGTCCAGATAAGGCGCGTTTGCGCGATACCGCGCAGCGTTTGCTCTGCGCGTTTGGGGTTCAAGCGCCCGTCTTCCCATACCACACGGTATCCTTTTGGAATTTGGACCTGCGCGGCGGTGATCCGATCAGAAAACACGGCCTTGGGAATGAGCCGCGCGTCTTGGTCTACGCTTCGGTGCGTGCCGCCAGCGTGACCAGAGCGCGAAACGATGCGATAGCGCGGATGATTGCCAGACGTTGACGCAGCCTGAGGTTGTACATGTGCTCCCGCCGAAGCGCCATGCACTTGCGGACCGCAGCGCACCGGGCCGTATTGGCCGGAGTTAATGTATTTGCTGCTGAACTCAGAGGCGTTGGCACACGTGGAGGAGGCCACCCGATTGGTGGCACGAACCGGCGGCGCTTTGACCACCGCTTTTGGTGCCGCGGCCATGACCTTTGCCGGTTTTTTGGGCGCAGGTTTAGTCTTGGCCATAACCTTGGCCGGTTTCGCCACAGGGCGCGGGACAGGTTTCACGGTTTTTGCCTCTTCCGCCACGGTGATTTCCGGCGCAGCCGATTCTGGCTGAGGCTCATTCGTCGCGACGTCGCGCGCTAGACTGGGGGTTTGACCACACACATGTTGGCGTGATCGGCTGACCCGTGGCACCCAAGAGACATTCCCATCAATGCCGGCGCGAATATAGACACAGCCGCGGCTGTCTACATATTGCGTGCCTTTATAGGTGCTTGGCGGAAACTCAGCAGGCGGTTCCGCATTTCCCAGCGATTGGGCTTTGGGCATAGTCACAAAAACAGACCCAGCGACGACAGCCATTGCGATAACTCTAGTAAGCTGCATGACATCCCCCACAATATGTAGGGGTCAGAATGCCAAAATTCCCGTTTTGAGTAAATGATTCATTCGGCCTATTTTGTGCCAAACATCCTGTCGCCAGCATCACCCAGACCCGGCATGATATAGCCGACTTCGTTAAGCTTTTCGTCCAACGCCGCCGTCACGATGGGCACATCCGGGTGCGCTTCCTTCATCCGTGCGACACCTTCGGGCGCGGCCAACAGGCATAGGAAACGAATGTTTGTTGCCCCGGCTTCTTTCAACAGGTCAATCGCCGCAGCACTGGAATTGCCTGTGGCCAGCATCGGGTCAACCGCGATCACCAAACGATCTTCCAAAGCCTCGGGGGCTTTGTAGTAATATTGAACCGGCTGCAGTGTCTCTTCATCGCGGTAAAGCCCGACGAAGCCGACCCGCGCAGACGGGATCAGCTCAAGCACCCCATCCAGCAGACCGTTGCCAGCCCGCAGGATCGAAATCAACGCCAGTTTTTTGCCCGCCAGCGTCGGCGCATCCATTTCACACATCGGAGTTTCAATGCGTTTGGTTGTCATCTCAAGGTTGCGCGTCACCTCATAGGCCAACAATTGGCTGATCTCGCGCAGAAGCTGCCGGAACACGGCTGTGGGAGTTGCCTTGTCGCGCATGATGGTCAACTTGTGCTGGACCAATGGGTGATCGACGATGGTCAGATGATCGGTCATGGGCGGGCTCCTTTTTGTTTGCGCCTTCCTGCCTTTCCTGCGTGCCAAAAGCAATGGTCAGGCGGGCGAGAACGTCACATTGAGATGGGTCGCAACAAGCTTTGACACATCCGTAAAACCGATATGCCCGAGCTTGCCCGCGCCTTGCCCCGCGACCAAAACAGGGACGCGTTCGCGCGTATGATCGGTGCCAACCCATGTTGGATCGTTGCCGTGATCTGCGGTGATGATCACCAGGTCATCCGATTGCAGTTTGGGCAGCAGCTTGGCCAATGCCCCGTCAAACCACTCCAAGTGCCGGGCATAACCCGAGACGTCACGGCGGTGCCCATAAAGGCTGTCAAATTCCACAAAGTTGGCAAAGGTAAAGCTGTCTGGTTTTGCCGTATCGATCAAATCAGACAGGTGCTCCATCAACACCGCATCCGTGCCTTTGCGCACCTCATCAATTCCGTTCATCGAAAAGATATCGCCTATCTTTCCAACGGCATAAACGTAACGGCCCGCCTCTTGTAGGGCGTTCATCAGCACTGGCGCTGGTGGCGCAATCGCATAGTCACGCCGATTGCCTGTGCGTCGGAAAGCTCCCGCTTCGCCTTCGAACGGTCGCGCAATCACGCGCCCAATTTTCATCGCATGAAGCGTGGGAGCAATCCGCTCACAAAGATCCAGCAAACGATCCAATCCAAAGCTGCCTTCATGCGCGGCAATCTGAAAAACACTATCTGCAGAGGTGTAGCAAATCGGCGCGCCAGTCTGCATGTGCTCGGCCCCGTGGCGCGCGATAATGTCCGTCCCGGAGGCATGACAGTTTCCCAGCGTATGCGCACTGCCCGATATTTCACACACTTCCTTAAGCACGTCCTCGGGAAACGCTTGCGGCTGGTCCGGAAAATAATGCCATGACCAGGGCACCGGCAAACCTGCAAGTTCCCAATGACCTGATGGCGTGTCTTTGCCCGGCGATATCTCGGTCGCAGCCCCCCAACGCCCTGTTGGCGCGGCGGTAAGGCCAGGCACGTGCAATCCGCTCGCCAAATCCAGCGCAGCGCCAAGCCCCAATTGATCGAGCGTCGGCACCTGAAGCGGCCCGCTGCGTCCCTCTTCCGCATGCCCATCGGCGCAGGCCTGCGCGATGTGGCCCAGCGTATTGGCACCAGTGTCAGGGGTTTGGCCATTGAAAAACGCATGAGCATCTGGCGCGCCGCCGATGCCCACGGAATCCATGACGATCAGAAAAGCCCTTGCCATCAGTGCACAATATCGTGGATCAGCGGCGGCACATCGACCGCTTTCGGCCCGATCGTGATCGCGGCGCGCACCATTTGTTCAGCCTGGTCGGCAAGCTCCGGACGCGAGGCATGCACAACTGCGAGAACACCGCCTTTGGCCACCTTGGCCCCCAAACGCGCGACGTTTGATAGGCCAACACTCGGGTCGATCACATCAGTTTCAACCTTGCGTCCCCCGCCCAGTTCGACCACAGCAAGGCCAAGCGTCTCGCCATCCATGCCGGTCACGTAACCTGCATTTTGAGAGGTAATTTCGCGGATAACAGTCGCTTCGGGCAAATAGCGGCTCGGGTTGTCGATAAAGGCCAGCGGACCGCCCATTGCGGTGATCATCTGGCCGAACCGTTCCAGGGCCTGACCAGACGCAATTGCGTCTGATACCATTTTGGCACCAGCCTCGTTTGTTTCGGCCAAGTTGGCGCCCGCCAACAGCGGCCCCCCCAATGCGGCACAAATCTCGGTCAATGGATGTGGCGTACCTTCGCGCATCACATGCACGACGTCAGCCACTTCCAGTGCGTTGCCAAGGCTTTGAGACAGCGGCTGGTTCATGTCCGTAATAAGGGCGGTCGTTGGGCACCCGGCAGCATTGGCCGTGTCGACCAAGGCACTCGCCAATTCACGCGCTTCCTCGAGCGATTTCATGAAAGCGCCAGAGCCAACTTTGACATCCAAAACAAGGCCCTCAAGGCCAGCGGCGAGTTTTTTGGAAAGGATCGATGCTGTGATCAAGTCCCGGCTCTCTACCGTCGCTGTGACATCGCGGATCGCGTAAAGGCGCTTGTCAGCTGGCGCGATGTTCGATGTCGCTCCGGCAATGACGCATCCGGCTTGCTCCAGAACCACCTG
>JABSSA010000282.1 GCA_013214665.1 Paracoccaceae bacterium | reverse complement strand
TGGTCTTCGACCAAAAGCACCATCCCGGTTTTTGCGCTGGGTGTGGGGCGCAAGGGCAGGCGCATCCGCACGACGGCGCCGTGTGCCCCGTTGAGCAGATCCAGATCGCCGCCCGCCAGTTTGGTCATGTCGTAAACCATCGGCAGGCCAAGGCCGGTGCCTTCGGCGCCCTTGGTGGTAAAGAACGGATCGCAACCGTGTTGCAACGCGTCTGCGGAAAACCCCGGGCCCGTGTCAGACACGGTGAATTCGAGCCATGTGCCGACCACATCGCGTGCCGAGATGGTGATGTGCCCTGTTAGCCCCGAAGCGTCGCGGGCGTTGAAGATCAGATTGAGCAGCGCGTCCTGCAATTGTCCGGCGTCCAGCAGGAAGGTGCCATCGGTGATGTCACAGGTGACCGACAGTTTGATATCGGGGGGCAGGGCCGGGGTTGCGAGTGTAGCGGTTTCTTCCAAAAGCTGCGCGATATTAGTGGCGGACGGGCGCGGCCCGCGCCGACCGGTCAGGTTGGCGATGCCGTTGAGTAGGCTGCCGCCCCGATTAGCGGCGGCTTCGATCCCTTGCACCAGGTCTTTGATATCTGGAGGCAGGTTTTCAACACGGCTGATCTTGGATTGCAGCCCGAGGATGATGGTCAGCAGATTGGAAAAGTCATGCGCCAGGCCTGACGTCAACTGGGCCGCCAATTCGCGGCGGCGGGTTTGTTGGAGGGCCACCCGCGCCTGTGTTTCTTCGGTGATGTCCATCGACAGGATGTAGATCCCGCCAACCCCATCTGGAGTAAAGGACGCCCGCACCCGTTTAGCGCTGGGTCCGTCGGTGAATTCCACCACGGACGGCGCACCTGCATAGGCTTGTTGCAGCGCGTCCTTGATCCGGGCGTAGACCGTAGACCCAAGCGCGTCTTCCAGGCGCATCCCTACGATGTTGGAGGGGCGACCTTGCAATATGATGCTCAATCGCTTGTTCGAATAGGTATAGGTTTCGGATGCATCGGCATGGGCGATATGGGCCGGCATCATTTCATTGGTCAGACGCATACGGGCTTCGTTTTCCGCGATGTCGCGGCGGGCCAGCTCAAGTGCAGAGACGGTTGCAGACAACTTTCGGTTGGTGGCCGAGAGGGTTTCGGAATGCTGAATGACCTGATCCGACAATTCGCTGGCGCGGGCGCGCAGCAGATTTTCCTGATATTTGACGGGGGTGATGTCGGTATAGACTGTTACCCAGCCCCCCTGCGGGAGGGGCGAGCCTTCGACACTGATGGTGCGGCCGTTTGCGCGTGTGCGTTCCATGTAGTGAGGTTGGAATGCGCGGGCGATTTCAACCCGTTCGGTGACAAACGCCTCAAGATCATCGATCTCTCCGTATTCGCCGCATTCGGCCAGATAGCGGATCGTTTCGGCAAAGCCTGCACCGGGTACCACCAGATCATTTGGCAAATCGAACATGCGTTGGAACGGGGCGTTGCAAATGGCCAACCGCAGGTCGGCATCATAGATCGACAGACCCTGCGCGATCAGGTCAAGGCCCGCGGCCGTCAGGCTTTGCATCGGATGCGTCATGCCGCATGGCTAGCGGTGCAAAAGCCTTTGATCAACGTCCGTCTGGGCGCTGTTACAATTCGTTAGGATTCCGAAAATCTCAGGAAAGGATTGACTTGCAAGTTCAATCCAGAATCCTTGCGTTATGAGAATCGTGCAAGCGATCAAGCGTGGGACGTAACCCGCGCAGGGGAGGAAGAACGTGACGAACGCCATTGGTGCGCAGGGTGGGCTTGAGTCCGTCCCGGGGTTGTTGGAGCGGAACGCGAAGGCGTTTGGAAACAAAGCGGCCTATCGTGAAAAAGAGTTTGGCATCTGGCAAAGCTGGACCTGGTCGGAGACTAAGGACGAGATTGAAGCGCTTGCGCTGGGTCTGATTGATCTGGGCGTGGCCGAGGGCGATTTTGTTGCCATCATCGGGCGCAACAGGCCTTACCTGTATTGGTCGATGGTGTCGGTACAGATGTGTGGCGCGATCCCTGTTCCACTTTATCAGGACGCGGTGGCCGAAGAGATGGCCTATGTGCTGAACCACTGCGGCGCCAAGTTTGTGATCGTGGGCGATCAGGAACAGGTCGACAAAGTGATCGAAGTGCAGGACGAGCTGCCCAATTTTGAGCAGATCATCTATCTCGATCCACGGGGCTTGCGGAAATACGATCATTCCAAGCTGCACCAGTATAGCGAAGTGCAAAAGACAGGCCGGGCCAAGCGCGCAGAGCTGGTGGACGAGATGGCGACGCGGGTCGCCAAACTGGATTACGACAGCACCTGTGTGATGCTCTACACCTCAGGAACGACGGGCAAGCCCAAGGGCGTTGTCCTGTCGAACCGCAACGTGATCGAAACCTCTAAATCCTCATCAGAGTTTGATAATTTGCGCGCTGAGGATGAGATCCTGGCCTATCTGCCGATGGCATGGGTGGGGGATTTCATCTTTTCGGTTGGGCAGGCGATGTGGACGGGCTTTTGCACCAATTGCCCTGAAAGCCCTGACACCATGCACGTGGACCTGCGCGAGATTGGGCCGACCTATTATTTCGCGCCGCCTCGGGTTTTTGAAACACAGCTGACCAACGTGATGATCCGCATGGAAGATGCGAGCCCGCTGAAAAAGTGGATGTTCAGCTATTTCATGGATCATGCGAAGCGGGTTGGGCCGAAGATCCTTGATGGAGAAGCCGTGGGCCTCTGGGATCGCATGAAATATGCGCTGGGCGAATTGGCGATCTATGGACCGCTGAAAAATACGCTTGGCTTTAGTCGGGTGCGCGTCGGCTATACAGCGGGTGAGGCGATTGGGCCGGAGATTTTCGATTTCTACCGCTCGCTGGGGATCAACCTGAAACAGCTTTACGGTCAGACCGAAGCAACCGTGTTTATCACAGCCCAGCCCGATGGGCAGGTGCGCAGCGATACGGTCGGCGTGAAATGCCCCGGTGTGGAGATCAAGATCGCCGAGAATGGCGAGGTGTTCTATCGCTCGCCGGGTGTGTTTGTGGAGTATTACAAGAACCCCGAAAGCACTGCGGATACCAAAGATGCCGAAGGTTGGGTGGCCACCGGGGATGCGGGCTTTATCGAAGAGGGCACCGGTCATCTGCGGATCATCGACCGCGCCAAGGATGTGGGCCAGATGGCCAGCGGCAGCCTTTTTGCGCCCAAATATGTGGAGAACAAACTGAAGTTTTTCCCCAACATTCTTGAGGCCGTCGTCTTTGGCAACGGGAGGGATGAGTGCACTGCGTTTATCAACATTGACCTGACCGCGGTGGGCAACTGGGCGGAGCGCAACAACATCGCCTATGCCTCTTATCAGGAATTGGCAGGCCATCCGCAGGTCATGGACACGATCCAGAGCCATGTGGAAGAGGTGAACCAATCGGTGGCCGAAGACGAAATGCTGTCGGGCTGTCAGGTTCATCGATTTGTGGTGTTGCACAAAGAGCTGGACGCAGATGATGGCGAGCTGACCCGGACACGCAAAGTGCGCCGTCGGATCATCGAAGAGAAATACGCAGATATCATCGCCGCTCTTTATGACGGCTCCACTCAGGTGAGCACCGAAACCGAAGTGACGTATGAAGACGGGCGCAAGGGGTCGATCTCGGCCACGTTGGAAATTCGGACGGCACAGACGGCGGCGGCAGTCACGCGGATGGCGGCGGAATGATCGTGCGTCGCTCGCCTTCGGTATCGCCCCGCCCGCCATCCCGTTTGGGATTCATGATTCAAGTTGGAAGGTTCTGAGATGTTGGATCAAACCCAGGACGGATATGTGACCGCCGACGGCCGCAAGATTGGCGGCGTCGTGATGGAGATGAAGAACATCACGCTGCGCTTTGGCGGGGTTGAGGCGATCAAGGATATCTCGTTTGATATTCGCGAAGGCGAAATCCGCGCGATCATCGGGCCGAACGGCGCTGGTAAATCTTCGATGCTGAACGTGATTTCCGGCTTTTATGTGCCACAGGAAGGCGAAGTGTGGTTTCGTGGCGCCAAACGCCCGCCAACAAAGCCCTATCAGGTGGCCCGACAAGGGATTGCGCGCACATTCCAGAATATCGCGCTCTTTGAAGGCATGACTGTGCTCGACAACGTGATGACCGGCCGGTTGACCCATATGAAAAAGGGGCTTTGGGCGCAGGCGTTGTGGAAAGGCTCGGCAGAAGCCGAAGAGACCGCAAACCGCGAAGTGGCGGAGCGGATCATCGACTTTCTGGAAATTCAAGCGATCCGCAAGACGCCGGTGGCGCGGTTGCCTTATGGTTTGAAAAAACGCGTGGAGTTGGCGCGTGCCTTGGCTGCGGAGCCCAAGCTGTTGCTGCTTGATGAGCCGATGGCCGGTATGAACGTTGAGGAAAAAGAGGACATGAGCCGCTTTATCCTCGATGTGAATGATGAATTTGGCACCACGATTGCGCTGATTGAGCATGACATGGGCGTCGTGATGGATCTGAGCGACCGGGTGGTCGTGATGGATTACGGCAAGAAGATTGGCGACGGCACACCGGATGAGGTGCGGTCGAACCAGGCGGTGATTGATGCCTATTTGGGGGTCAGCCATGATTGATCTTCGGATCAAAGCGCTGGCGATGCTGGCCGCGCTGGTGATGGCGCTGCCGGTGCCAGGGCAGGCGTTTACCGATCTCGACTCGACGCCGAAATCCTTATTCTTTGCTGGGCGGTGCCTGGCGCCGATCTTGCTGCGGGAAGAGGTGAACACCAAAGATCTGCGCGAGATGCCTCAGACGTTTGCGGTGAACCATCTTTATGGCAAGTCGGGCAAAGTTTGGTTTGGGGAAACGGATGACGTGATCCTGATCGAATTGGATGAAGGCGCGTCGTGCGGGATCAACGTGTTTGACGAAGATCTGGCGGAGGTCGAAGAATTTCTGACCTATTGGCTGGAGCGCGATGACAGCCCGTTTTCCGAGCGCAACGTCGAAACGCTGGACGGTGG